>JACQWK010000310.1 GCA_016209525.1 Verrucomicrobiota bacterium | reverse complement strand
GGGTAAGACAGGCGGCGGCGGGGCGGCGGCGGGAGAAGCGAAGTACACGCGGAACACTTCTCCGTCCTTGGCCCAGCGTTCCATGGCCAGGACTTGCGCTTCGATCAGCCGCGCCCAAGCGGCCAAGTCTCCGGCCAGTTTGGTGTCGAGTTCCTGAGCGTAAAGGGAGAGAAACCGCCCGCCCGCCTTGGGAGCGAGGTCGATGCCGGTGAGCGGGTCGGCCGTGAAATCGGCGGCGGTGATTTGGCCGCGGTTGACGAGCTTGAGCACGAAGCGGTCGCACCGGGCGCGGAACGGCTCCTGAAGGTCGCAGACCAACGATTCGTAACGGGCCTGCGGGCTGTGCAGGAATCCAAGATACGGGTCGAGGCCGCGCAAGCGCAGGAGCATGTTGATACGCTGAAAAAGGAGCGAGTACGTGAAATCGAGGAGGAGATTCCAGGCGTCGGGCTGTTCGCCGGGGACGCGGGCCTGGCTGCGAAAGGCTTCGGGCGCGCGCCGGTTGAGGGCGCGGAACACGTCGCGCGCGGCCATGCCTTCCACGCCGCGCAACTCGTCGAGGGTGGTGGCGTCGCTCAGCAGTTTCAACCCTGTTTCGAGGGTTTCGATGGCCGGCCGCAATTCGGCGTCGGGCCGTTCGCGGAACCAAGCGAGGTAATTGGAAAGTTTGGCGGCGACGATGGCGCGGGCGCACGCGATGCGTTCGGGCGCCACTTGGGCCGCGTGGCGGCGGGAGTGGGCTGCGGCCATCTCGTAATTCGCGCGGTCATGGCGCCAGACAATGTTTTGGAGTCGGCCCGCGGAGGTGCAGAAGCTGATGGCGATATCGCGCTGGGCGCACCGTTCGATCAGTTTCGCGCTGACGCCGCCCGCGCCCAGCAGCACGATCTCGCGCACGCGGCGCAGCGGCAGCCGTGCGATCATGCGGCCTTCGTCGCGGACGGTGACGGTGTCATGGTCCACGCCGACCCAGCAGTGCGGGTGGCGGATGAAGAGCGTCTTATCGAGGGCGGTGTCCTCGACGAGTTCCTGTTCGATGCCGCCGCCAAAGCGTTCGCCGAGAAATGTAAATCCGGTGGCGAAAAGCTGGATGGCGGTTTTGCTTTCTTTGAGTGTGAGCTTGAGCCCGCCCAGAATTTCGCGGGCGGCATCGAGCGCCCTCTTGGCTTCGTCTTCGGACCGGCAGAGGACGATGAAGTCGTCGGCGTAACGCACCAGGCAATAGCCGCGGCGGGTCATTTCTTCGTCGAAGGGGTCGAGGTGGACGTTGGCCAGGAGCGGGCTGAGGGGGCTGCCTTGCAGGAGGCCGCGGGTGCGGCGAATCTCGCGCCGGTTGAGCCGGACCGGCGTGCGGAGCAGCGCGTGGAGCGTGGCGCGGGTGTGGTGGTCGGCGCGCGGGATAAAGGCGTCGAGCTGGGTTTCGAGCGCGTCCCAATCCACCGAATCAAAGAACGCTTCGATGTCGGTTTCAAGCGCGACGGTGTAACCCCGGTTCCAAGCTTCCTGGACGAAGCGGCGGACGCTGGCGACGCCGCGGCCTGGCCGGAAGCCGTGGCTTTGCGCTTCGAAGAGGCGGTCGAAGAGCGGCGTGAGGGCGATTTGGAGGGCTTGGTGCACGAGACGGTCGCGGGCGGGGAGTTGGACCAGGAGACGCTGGCCGGCGCCGGTGGATTTGTCCACGCGAAAGCCCATCGCGGGGGCGGGTTGCCACTGGCCGCTGCCAACCGAGGCGGCGAGTTTGGCGGCGGCTTCGTCGGCCCGGCCAAGCTGTTTGCCAAAATCATCGGGCAAGTCGGATCGGCGCCGCAGTTCCTCAAGCGCGCCCAAATAGGTGGCAGGCTGAGCGAACAACGGGTCCAGCGCAGGCCGGTCGAACCGGAGGTCGAAATGCCCGCGCGAACCGAGCTTGAGGCCGGCGCCGAGCTCGCTTCCGAGCAAGAGCCAAGGCCGGACTGCGGCCAAATTTTCCGGCGCGCCGCGCAGATAGAGCGGGCCTTGATTGCCGGCGATGGTCTTCACTCCGTCGCCGCTTTTGGCGCGATGGGGGAGTTCGACGAATTCCCAATAGTGACAGAGCGTGCTCAAGCGCTGCCAAAGATCGGCAGGCGCCGGGCAGGGCTGGGCGAACAGATGTTGGATTCGATGGGCGAACATCTGGCCGAGTTGAACGGAGTTCAGCATCCAAGGCCGTCGGTCATCGACCGGCGTGTAGGCGAGCGGAGTGCGGAATTCCAGGCAGATTTCCGTCAGGCCGGGCGGCCAGGGGAGCGCGCCACATTCGAGGTCGGCCAGCGAGCGGACTTGCGGAGGTTCAAGTTGCGCGAGGGCGAAGTTGTTTGACGGGTCTTCGACGTGGCGAGTCAGCCGGTTGAGGAAAGTTTCCGCGACGCTCAAGTCGTCTCCGGGAAAAATGATTTCGAACGGATAAATCTGATCGCGGGAAATGCCGCCGCCCACGTCGGCCAGCGGGCGGAAGGTAAACCGGACTTTGCCTTCCGGGCTTGCTTCGGGCACGGCGAACATGAGCAGGCCGTGGAGAATCCAAAGGGGATGTTCGCGGGCTGCGGCGTCGCGGGTGTTGCGCACGGCGCCGCGCACCCGCACCCACCGCAATGCAGCCAAGAAATCGGGAGGGGAAACTTCGGTCACTTGCACGGGGATAATGCAAGATTTGATGCGTTTGACAACCTTCAACCAGGCGGCGCTGCGTGCGTGTTCAGCCTGGCAGGGACAGCGCGTTGCGCCGTCCGCACCGCGCTCAGCGGTGCGACGGGAAGTTATTCACCCCTTTCCAGGAGCTGAAGGTTCGTAGCCGCCGAGGTAACGAGGCGGAAAACGTGGTTGAAACCAATATCCGCCTCCTCACGTCGGCGGCTACGGTTGATGGGTCCAATTCGCGAGGGAACCGGTTGAGAGATGACTCGGAATCAGGGACGCGGTGGAACGCATCCCTACCGGGATTCGAAGAAATTGCTGCCTCTCAAGGAACAATCAGCCGCCAAGTTCCTCCAGGACTTTCCGGGTGGAGGGGAGGCGCTTCGTGCACGCGGATTCCGTCCATCACCCAGAGCGCCATCATTCCATCGATCCGGTTCTGAAAAAGCAAATCCGACTTGCCGTCGGCGTTGAAGTCTGGGGCGCCGATCAGCCTCCAGTCTTCGCCGGGAGAAATCGGGCTGAGGAAGGAGCTGCCGCCGTATTGATGGCCTGAGATATACCAAACGGCCAGCGAGCCATCGGAATGCTGGAAGATCAAATCAGGGCGGTCATCACCGCTGAACTCACCGATGCCAGCCAGCTTCCAGTTGGGATCCGGCGGTTGCCCGGTCTGGACGATGGCTGCGGATGCAAGCTCGATCCCGTTCATGTACCAAATTGCCAAAGTTCCATCGTGGTGTTGGAGGACGAGATCGGTGTTCCCATCGTTGTTCAGATCGCCCGTGGTTGCGGCCCGCCATTCCGATCCGGCCGGCCGGCTTGGATTGAGCAGAGCAGTGCCAGTTTGTGTCAGGTCTTGCAGGTACCAAACCGCGAGAGTCCCGTCCGGGTGTTGAAACAGCAGGTCGGGTTGCCCGTCGCGATTGAAATCGCCGCTCCCGACAGTTCTGTAGGACGCATCACCCAGATTGCTTGGACTGAGGAACTGAACGTTCCGCATGTTTCTTCCATCCATCAGCCAAGCCGCGAGGTACCCTTCGGCCTCCTGGAATAACAGATCAGCCATGCCATCGCCGTTGAGGTCGCCTTTGGCCTTCGGCGTGGCTTCGACGACAAGCAGGAAGCTCGTGCGCGTGACTTGGTTTTCGGAGTCTGTAACGGAGATTATGATGTTCGCGGTGCCTGTTTGGTCGCTGGCGGGAGTGAGGACAAGGCTGCGGTCGGCTCCGGCACCTTCGAAGGCAAAGCTTGACGGTGGCAGGAGGGTCTCGTTGTCCGACGTGGCCGAGACCAAAAGCGACTCTGGCGAGGATTCGACGTCGCCGACGCTAAAACGAACACGCGTCGTCGCTTGATTTCGAGAAACCTTCTGGCTCCCGATTGTGGAAATCGTGGGGGCATCGTTGACCGGAGTGATTTCGATGTTCACGGTGGACAGCGGAAAAGCCACATTTCCGCCGTTCACATGAAAAGTGAACACGTCGGAACCGGTTTGATTTAGGCCGGGTGTATAGATCAGCGCAGGAGGCACGCCGATGAGGGACCCTTTGGAGGGAAATGTTTCGATGGTGTAAACCCAACCCTCGCCAGATGTCTCTTCCCCGGCCAAGTGGAGTGAGAGCGGCGTGTCCTCCGTTGTGCTCAGTGAGAGAGTCCTGGAGGCCGGTGACTGTGGTTCTGGAGGAAGTGCGTTGCCAGGGGCGACGGTGACGAGGAAGCGTCGGGTGCTCGTTTCCACACCATCGCTGGCGTTGACGGCGATTTCCGCGAATCCAGTGCGATTGACGGCCGGAACGAGAACGAGTTTTCGCGTCGAACCGGTGCCGGCAAAGAGAATGTTCTCAATCGGCACCAAGTCTGGGTTCGATGAGTCTGCCGTTACGACGAGCTCCTGCGCGGGGGTTTCTTCATCCGAGACCGTGAACGCAACCGGCGGAATTAGGGTGTTCGCAGGAGTGGATTGATCCGGGATCGGCGAGAGGCTAGGAGGCGTGTTTTCATACTCGACCGACAGTCTGAAGTTCGTCTCAACGGTGTCTCCGGACGGATCAGTCACACGAACGGTGATGAGCGTTGTTCCAGTCTGATTGGGCGCCGGCGTGAGCGTGAGCGTCCGGTTCGAGCCGCTGCCTGAGATTCGCATGTTTCCATCGGCCACCAATCTCGCGTCCGAAGAGCGAGCGGATAGGATCAGTTGGTCGGCGCTCGTCTCAGTGTCGCTGACGGTGAAAGAGAAAGTCGCAGGCTTGCCGCCGCGGGCAGTTTGGTCGGTCAACAGCGAAATTGTGGGTGGATTATTCGGAGGTGGAGGCGGTGGAACGATGATCGGAGGAGGAGGTGGCGGCGGCGGCGGGGGTGGTGAAGGTGGCGTCGCCGACGGGACCACCGTCATCACGAACGAGGAACTGGAACTAGTCGTGCCGTCGCTCACCGTAATTGTGACGACCGCCGAACCTACTTGACCAGCGCGAGGCACCAACGTCACCGTGCGGCTGGTTTCGCGCCCTGCGAGGACAATGTTGGAGTCCGGCACCAGAGCCGGATTTGATGAAGTGGAGGTCACCGTCAATTGATCGAGGTCCGTTTCGGCGTCAGACACGGTAAAGCCGAGAACCAAGGATGCGACCCCGACCTGAATGGCTGGATCGGGAATAGTTGAGATCGTCGGCGGATTGTTCGCGACGGTTTGCACGATCAAGCGGGCGGTTTCGCTGTTCGCCGAACCGGCGGTGTTGCGCACTCGGACTGAGTATTGGCCGGCTTGCTCCGGCTGGACGTTGGACAAACGAAGGCTGCTTTCCGTGGCGCCGGCGATGTCTTGTCCGTTGAAACGCCATTGGTAATCGAGCGGTGGAGTTCCCGCCGCGGTCACGCGGAACACCACCTCGGCACCTGGCAGCACTTGCAGGCTCTGAGGTTGGGAAAGGAAACTCGGGGATTCCACAAACGGATCGTTGTCCGCGATGGCGAAAGACGCCTCTCTCGGTGTTCCGACGTTGTACGCGGGATCAGGAAGCGCTCTGAGCCGCACGATCTCAGAATCTTCATGGAGTTGATCATCCACGGCCCAAAAGGTGATCGTGGCGGAAGCGGCCCCGGCGGGAACGACGATAGAATCAGGAACATCCCCGCTCGCAGTCCGGTAATCGTCCCACTTTGTTGCGCTACCGGTCAGGAGATATTTTATGGTCAAGGCAGATTCCGTGCTGCCAGTGCGACTGATCCTGAAGCTCCCTGGATCCGAGTTGGTCTCCGAAGCTTGATCATCGGTGGCGACGACCGTCACCGTTGGCAGGTTATTCGTCACTAAGAGTTCGGTGGTGCCGAAGAGGCGTCGGCCATCGGGCCATTGCGCCTCCACTTCAATCCAATACGTTGCGCTGTTCGAAGGCGTCAATACGAAGCTTGTGCCAAAGGCTGGCTCCTGATCCTTGGCCTCCCACACGATGCGCGCTTGTGATAGGTCCATCCCGGCTGCCTCCAAAGTTGCGGTGACACGAGTTGCCATGCCGCTCGCGGCCGGCACGCCGGCAATATGGGCCGAGGTCGGCTTCCAGGCTTGGTTCTTCAGCGTCGTTTGCGCGGCCAGGAGCGCGGTTCCGGCCATGCTGCGCGCCTGGTTCACGACGGTGAATTCCGTCATGACGTTGAAGGTGTCCGCCCACCGGTCATAAAAGGGATAAGGAGCGACGTTGGCGCCATCCGGAGGGAAGCTGAGTTTCCCCAATTCACTCCCGTAAAGATCCAGAAAAGGAAATTCGTCCTGGATATTACCGAGCGGCAACCCCGAAGGAGGCAGCACTCGCCGGTCATTTAAGGCATACTGGTGGACAACTTCCCGCTGCCTTTTGAAACCCAGGCCGGTCACGTAGCAGACATTGACCGGATTGCAGCCGGCTTCGTAGTTGAGGTTATACAGATAGCCTCGAAGACTGTCGGCGCCGGGTTTTAAGAGAGAAGCCACCGCCAAATCAAACGCTTGGTCGGTCGAAAAGTACCAGCCCGCCGTTTCGACCCGTTTCGTCTCCGCAGGAAAACTGGTGCCATAGGCGTTTTGGCGGGAGCGTGCCAATACGTCGTCGCCCGCCGCCACAAGTTGACGCTCGCACTTCGCCAAATAACTGCGGTCGAGCTGGCTTTCCTGCAAGCGGCCGGTCCGGGCGGCAAACGCATAACTGCGGGCCGCGTTCCCGTAGCCTTCAAACAATCGCCACCACGTCCAGCGCCAGGTGTTGGAATCCTCCGGATCAAACCAACGGCGCAACGTTTCGTGGTACGCCTCGTCACCTGTGGCCAAGAACAACTCGCAGGCAGCCCAGGCGAGTTCATCGTCGTGCTTGAACTCATTCCCGTAAGAAATCAGCTTCTGATACGCGCCGTCCTTGCCGTGCTCGGCAATGCCGCTGGAGAGGAATTCCCAGCCCCTCTTGGCTTTCTCCAAATACGCGGCGGAGGCGGCTGGATAATGTTTCTTGGTCAAAGGCGAGGACGCATATTGAGCGAGCGCCGCCACCGCCGCAGCCGTCGCGGCGGTGTTCTTCGGCCAGACAATTTGCGGGTCGCCTCGGTCCGGCAAAACGTCCGATTCGTAGGCCCGGTTTCGTGGATAGACCAGGAAGTAGAATCCGCCGTCGTCGTCCTGCATTTTGGCGAGGAAATCCGCCTCCCATTTCGCCTCCTGGAGCAGGTCGCTGATGGCATCGCCGCTTTCCGGCAATCCCAAGTTATCGAGCTCCGCCACGCCGGGAAACGCATCCACCGCGAACATCAAGACGTGGATGAGGCCGGCCGAGTTGATCGTGTATTTGCTGTAGTCGCCGGCGTCATGGTGGCCTCCGGACACATCGATGCGGCTTTTGTTCACGAAAGGGTAGAGACTTGAGGCCACATCTTTCAATTGGGGCGCGGTATGGCCCAGCACGATAGCGTAATCGGCCGAAGCCTGCGCGATGAAGATTTGCGCCGTGGTAAAGCTCAGATCGGGAACCTCTGCCGGAGCAGTATGGCAAGGTCCGTGCGTGAAGCGCGTGAACGGCAGTTCGTTGGCGGTCCCGCAACGCTGGTGGTACAGCCCCAACGCGTAGGTGCGCGCGAACGCCATGGCGACCCCTTGGTCGATGCGAAAGGGCCACGAAGCCCCGAGCCCAGGCACCACCAAGCGGTACTCTCCGGGCGTTGTGAATTCGCTGAAATCAGCCTCCCACACCCTTTGATAGGGACGGGGGCTGTACTCGTAACCGACATCGGGACGCGCGGCCAGAACGCCTTCGAATTTGACCGAGCCAGTGCTGTGTTCAACCAGCCTGAACTGGGTCGCTTGGGCCAAGTTCAGTTCTCCAAGACTGCCCAGGTAATAGCCCACCATCGCGGATTTAGGAAATGCGGGCAGATACCCAACCTGGTTCACATGGATCGCCGGGCTGTAACGATGCGGGTCGGCCATCACCGTGAATTGCCGGTCGGCTGCCCAGAGTCTCGCTCCGGGGTTGCGCACTTCCACCGACTGTCCCTCGGCAATCGGATTCGCGAGCTCGAGATAGAGGTGATTGGCAATGCGGAGGTCGCGCTGCCGCAGCGGCGCATAGAGGGGCCGGCGCTTGAAGCCGACGGAGCGCACGCTCATCGCCTGTCCGTCCGCCAGCACCTCAAATTCGCCGATCAGCGGCGTCTGAAACTGAAGGTTGCCATCGACAAAATCCCAGCTTTCGACCCGGCTTGAAGCCGGGCTCTTGGAGTTGATGAGGGTCAGCTCCAGAATTGTCGGGGAGATAATCCGAAGTTGGTGCGAGCCCGGCAGCGGCAACGACAGAGATGGGTCATCGCTCATCGGCAGCTCTGCCGCCATAGGCTGGCTCGACAACATCCGGAAGACGCAAATCAGACCTGCGATGACGCGTATTTTCATGCCCCTGCCACTCGCAATATCTCTGCCGTTCGAGCGATTGTTAACTCGGGTGTTTTTCCAGTGGGTGAGCAACCCATCGGTAGCGGTGGGCGTCTCGCCTGCGGTGGAGGGCGTGCGTCTCGCCGCCCGGCTCGAGCCGCAAACTTCGCAGCCGTGGCCATGACCAGGCTAAGTCCGCCGGGCGAGTCGCCCGCCGCTACGAAAGAATTCCGAATGCACGGTCTTACCCCAGGGCTGCATCAAGCTCTTCATCCTCTCCCCGCGAGGACCGAGTGGGGAGAGGACCGAGGAGAGGGGAACCAATAACAACGTGCCTCCTCTCCCCAACCCTCTCCTCCATCCGATGGAGGAGAGAGAGGATTCGAGGAGCTTGAGGCACCTCTGGTCTTACCAGAAGCGCGTAATTTCTCGCTTGTCAAGCGGCCGGCGATTGTTACCCTTTCCGCCCTTTGTTATGAAAGTCGATATACATCCGAAGTATTTGGATGCGGAAGTGCGTTGTGCGTGCGGCAATGCGTTCAAAACGCGCTCGACCAAGCCCGTGATCCTGCTCGGCATCTGCAATGTCTGTCATCCGTTTTACACGGGGACGCAGAAATTCGTGGACACAGCCGGGCGCGTGGACAAGTTCCAACAGCGCATGGCGAAAACTCAGGCCGCGCAGGCGGCCGCCGCCACCGCCAAGAAGAAGAAGAAGTAGCGGCTTTTTCAGGATCCGCCCGCAGTGTTTCGCGACGCTGCGGGCGGTCTATTTTTATCAGGGCATGGATCTCCGTCCTCACATTGAGAAGTTCGCCCGTCGGTTTGCCGAAGTCGAAAGCGCTCTGAGCGACCCGAAAGTCTTTGAGAACAACCAGCGCGCGCAGGAGTTGTCCAGAGAATATGCCCGCCTCAAAGAATTGATTGGGCAGGGCAGTGCCTACCTCAAAGTCCTGGCCGAGTTGCAGGACAACCGCGCGCTTTTGCAGAGTGAACCCGCCGGCTCCGAGCTGGCGGTCTTGGCGCGGGAGGACATCGCGCGCCTGGAGCTCGACGAAAAGCGCTTGGGGCTTGAGGTCCAACGAGGCGTTCTGCCGCCCGACCCTGCGGATTCACGGAACACCATCATTGAAATCCGGGCGGGCGCCGGTGGGTCTGAATCCGCATTGTTCGCCGCCGACCTGTACCGCATGTACACACGTTACGCCGAACGCCGCGGCTGGAAGGTCGAAACGCTCGACACGAGTCCGTCTGATCTGGGCGGCTTCAAGGAAGCCATCTTCAGCGTCAACGGCACCGAAGTGTACCGGCGGCTGAAATATGAAAGCGGCGTGCACCGCGTGCAACGTGTTCCCATCACCGAAGCGCAGGGCCGGATTCATACGAGCACCGCGACCGTGGCGGTTCTCCCGGAGGCGGAGGAAGTCGATATTGAACTCCGGCCCGACGAACTGGACATCACCGTCTGCCGGGCCTCCGGGCCGGGCGGCCAAGGAGTGAATACGACCGACTCGGCGGTGCAAATCCTGCACAAGCCTACCGGAATGATCGTGCGTTGCGCCGATCAGCGATCCCAGCAGAAAAACAAGGCCCGGGCCCTGACCATTCTGCGGTCCCGTTTGCTGGAGCAAAAGGTGGCTGAGGAAAACGCGAAATATGCCGCGCAGCGAAAGGCTCAAGTGGGCACCGGCGAACGCAACGAGCGGATTCGCACCTATAATTTCCCTCAAAATCGCGTCACGGATCACCGCATTGAACTGACCCTTTACAATTTACCGACCTTCATCGACGGCGAAATGGACGCGATCATCGAACCGCTCATGACTCGCGACTTGGAAGAAAAGTTGGCTGCGGTCGCGGTATAGTTGCGAGGCAGGAGCCTCCCAGGCTGCCGAAATGCTCTTGAGAGGTAGGGACGGCGCGCCTGCGCTGTCCCCGCCGCGTGCAGCGGAGGAACGGTGTAGGTCTCTGGTGAAGGAGTCATTGACGAGACCGTTGGATGAACGACAGGTCGGCGTTTGTAGTCCCGGCTTTAGCCGGATCGGGCCGCCTAAAGGCGGGACTACAAACCTTCCGCGTGCAGTCCATCCCACAGTCTCCTCTGTACCTCTCCCCTTGAGAAGTGTTCCACGCCTGCACGGCGCGGAGACGCCGCAGGCGCGGCGTCCCTACCGGCTTGTCGCGTCAATCTGGCAGGGCTAAGGCCGGCGCCTTTGAACCTTCTTGGCCTTGGCTTGCTCGGGCACAAGGGTCGCCAATGATTTTTGCATCTCCTCCACTTTGAAGCCGCGCGGTCCGCGGTCGCCTCTTGGGCAATGAGAGCCGTGCAGAGCGATAGCGGAAGAATGACTAAGCCCAGCGGTGTGAGTGCGGTCGTCATGCTTGACTCAAGGGCTTAGATGACTTCGAAGGCGGAAAAGTTACGGGACAGAATTCATGAGCCCGGATAGCCATATCCGCAAGAGTGTGCATTGGCATCCGAAAACCAATGACGAAGGACGAAGGACTAAAGAATGACGAATGGCGAATGACGAGCAACGGAAGCTTCGTGCAGCGATAACGGTGCGGAGCTACGAGTTCTACCGAACGGCAATACAACCGCGGTTGGTTCCAAGTCCGGGTTTCGGCGGTGTGTCGTCATCCAATCGCTGCCCCGGGCCAGGCGTTTCAAGACTGCTGGGCTGATTGGTCATTAGCTGATTCGTGATTCTTTAGTCATTCGTGCTTCGTCATTCGTCCTTCTCCTCTGATTGCCCTCCAAAGGCCAATCAAACTCGCATCTGGCCCCAAGGACTGAGCTGTTCGCCTGAGAAAACCAGCCTCCTGTCCCCAAATCATTCCGCCCCAAGCCCTCTTTTGGCATAAGGGTCCCAGAATATGACAGCTATCCACTGGCAGCGCAGTACCACCGGTCTTTTCAAGACAGGTCTTTTAACGGTTACAATCTTGATTGGAGTCGCCGGTTTCGAACCGGCGGCGTTGGGGCAGGGGTGAGTGGCGGTCCGTTGCGGCGCGCTCAGTTTGGGTGCGCATGGCGAGAGCTTCAGTTACTTGGGCAAAGGCCAATGGCAGGGTTCGCTCGCCTACCGTTGGCTGCATTCGGATCGGCATTTCATCGGTGGGCGGGAGCAACCGCAGCGGCAGGCGCAAGGCTCGGAAGTCATTAACGATGTTCATACATTTGACCTGACGGCGACCTATGGCGTCACCAAACGTCTCTCTTTGAGTCTGACGCTCCCCTTCGTGCACGCGAACCGATCCTCGCTCTACGAACACGACCGGACCAACCGCCACAGCATGCAAGCCGGTGGTCTGTCCGACGTACGGCTTGTCGGCAATTTCTGGATTCTTTCGCCGGACAAATACACGAACGGAAACTTCAGTTTCGGCGTGGGCGTCAAAGCGCCGACGGGAGATTACAAGGAAACGGACTACAGATTTCGTCCCACCGGCCCCGTGCTGGATTATGTCGATAACTCCATCCAACCGGGCGACGGCGGTTGGGGAGTGCTGGTCGAAGCGCTGGCGTTTCAGAAAGTCTTTGACAAGACCTTTGCCTACTGGAATGCGACCTATTTGATCAACCCGCAAAACACGAATTCGATCGGCAATTCCGTTTGGGATTCCTATCTCATGCGCGGTGGACTGAGTTACGCGCTCTGGCCGTCCAAAGGGCTGGCTTTGAGCTTAGGAGGCCGCGTGGAAGGTGTGCCACCGGAAGATGCATTTGGCGAAAGCGAAGGCCGAAGACGTCCGGGGTTCGCCGTCTCGATCGAGCCGGGACTCACCTGGACCCATAAACAGACTTCGTTGAGCTTGTCTGCGCCGGTTGCACTATACCGGAATCGGCAAAAGAACTATCAAGACCGCGCCGGTGACGCGGCTTTTGCGGATTTCCTGATTCTCAGCAGTATCAGCTATCGCTTCTGAAGGGCTGGAGATGTCCTCCTGCGACAAGCGGACACGCGCCGCGCACAGCGCCTCTGGAAGACCTGGCGCGGCGCGGCCGCTTTTGGCGTAGGTCGGAATGCGTTCCGCGGCGTGACTTGCTTCGGAACTCAAACATCACCTGGAAATGGCGATCATTGAAGCGGCATATTAATCAGTTCATAAGTGAGTCGCCATGAAGAGTGGCCCTCACCCCATCCCTCTCCCCATCAGGTGGGGAGAGGGTGTCCGTAGGACGGGTGAGGGGTGTCTATCAACTTCTGAACTCATTAATAGATGCCGCGTTCCAGGAGCGCGGGCTTGAGCTCAACTTTACACAGATCTCGAGATGGGAGAAGCCGAGAATCCCGAAGGGATTCTGTCCTCCAGCCCAGGGTTGGCGCGACGCGCCTACCCTGGGTGGGAGGTCATCCAAATCTCTCAACCCTGAAGGGGTTGCGGCTTGGCTGCGATTCACGAGCGCAACCCCGTTGGGGTTGAGATTCCTTTGGCCGGATTTTCCCAGGGTAGCTCGTTCCTCGCAACCCTGGGCTTTGTTGCGGAATCCCTTTGGGATTCTCGAGAAAACCTTCACGACTTGTGTGTAATGTTCAGGGCTTGAGCCCGCTTCCGAGTTCGCCCCCACCAGTCATGTCAAATCAGATCTACGCGGCTAAACAGAGAATCTCCCGCAGCGCATACTTTGGGACCGCCTCTTATTCTGAGAGCAGGACCACACGAAAGAATTCGAGCCCTTCACGAATGAGGGTCGTGCGATTTGTGTCAGTCGTCGGCGCGCCCACATTCTCCCACTCCCCGCGCTCGAGTCGGTCGCGGCGTTGGACCTGATAAAGCCGTCGGGCCTGGTACAAGCCGGTCGATCCTTGCCACTTCAGTTCGAGCCGATCCCCCTCTTTGGCCACGCTCACAAATCGATTCGGAGGCCAAGTTTTCGGTGCCCCGCGCTCATCCACGATCAAACTGGACGTGTCCGGCGGCAACACCTGGAGGGTTTTCAGGAATTCGATCACGCAATTTTGGCTGCGTTCATCCAGGTCTTCAAACGCCTTTCGCTCGGCTTCTGCCTCTCCGGCGTGCGCCAAGATCGCTTCGCGCATCGTCGTGAATTGCCCATGGTGATAATAGTTGGGCTTCCGGCCCACGCCCCAGAGCTTCCGCGTCAGAAACCTGCGGTTTCCCGCGAAAAAGCCGGCGGAACCGGCGGGCTCGTTCATGTCGATCGGTTCGCCGTTCGGGTCGTCGGGTCCGGCGCAAATGTCGTGCAACTTCAAGTCGGTGAAAGCCGGGACATGGACGACGCCATCCACCAGCTTCAGACGTGGCTTGGGCAAGGTCTCGCTGCTGAGGTCCACACTCAGCACGGGAGCGTTCTCCGGCCGGAGATTTCCCACCTGGTTCAAAGGGCTGGGCTCCGTAAAGATCCACCCATTTTCGTCCAAAGGCAAAGTGGGGACGTGGCAGCGCGCACAGCCAATGGCGGCGAATCGTGCCTCCCCGATGAGCACGGCGGCCTCAATGTCAGGATCGTTCGGGATGATCCGCCCCGGCACGGCCATGGCGGCTTGAAAGACGGTGACTGCCGTCACGTCGGCGCGAGTGAGTTCATTCGTCACTCCGTCTCCGTCCGGGTCTGTGCCGGGTCCGAACCGCTCCACCGTTTGGATGCCGTGATGATGGTTGAACGCGGTGTTCGAGAATTGGCGGAGCGAGATCACGTTCCCAACCTGATGGAACGGACGGATGGTCAACCTCGGTCCGTTGGGAAGGCCATTCGTATCGAGGCTCGGGGCGGCGAGCCCTTCGACTTTGGATGTGTCCCAGGTGCTGTCGAGTCGTCGTGCCAGCGTCCCAAACGACACGCCTTTCGTCAGCAGAGGTTTCGTCTGGCCTGGTTTTAAGGAATCGCGAATGGCCCGGAGTTCCGTCGTCATCTGACGGGCCAGCATTTCAATAAATCCGGAACCGAACATTCCCAGCGTGGCGCGGGAATTGGCGATGGTCTGAAGCGTGACGTTCGTGCTCCGCTCGTCGCGCGAGCCTCGTGTGGGCATCATGTCGCGGGCGTCGAAGGTGGCGAAGTCGAATCGCTGACCGATGATAAAAGCATTGGCCACCACGTCACCATTGCCGCCGGGAACCGGAGAGTTGTGACAACCCGCGCAAGAGTTCGAGTCCGGGGCGGAAATTCGGTTGAAGTTTCTTGGAAACACAAGCCGCGCTTCAGAGTCGCTGAGGGGATTGCCGGTGCCTTTCGTCATAGGCCGGCCGCCTCCCTCCTGTCGCGTCCAGTTCGCTTCGAAGAGCTTTTGGCCGTGGGCTAAAAGGTCCTTGAGGCTGAAGGTGTATTCTTCGCCATCCTGCAGGTGCCGCGTGATCGACACTTCGCGTCCGATGTCGGCACAATGCACGACTCGCGAACCGAGCAGCAGTATTGTGCAAGCCAGCAGAGTGCCGCAGCTTCTCCTGGAGCGCCACCTTGTCATCAAGCGCCGTCTGGGAGCCGCCGAGGTGACGAGGCGGAGAGCCGCAAATCGTAAATCGTAAATCGTAAATCGTAAATTTCGGTCCGCCTCCTCACGTCGGTGGCTACGGCTGATTTGCTTCGGACTTCGGGTTTCGAGCTTCGGACTTGTCGTGCCCCAAACGGCGGGAAACGCGGTCTTAGAGTTGTGCCTTACAGTCGGATTCAGTTTCTGCACAAAACTCAGGCTAACGACCGGGAGTCCCGGCATAATGGAGTGCTCAACTGAGGTTCTATGGGGCATAATTCAATGCAGACTGGGGAGATGACCCCATTTCGCTTCATTCAACAGCCGTGAGCGTTGGAACCCCCGTGACGGCCATGTCCCAACTGGACTGACCTGTATCTTTTCAGTTGCGATGGGAAGCGCACGCGCCCTCGCGTGTCGTGGTCGGCGCCGGGCGCATCTCGACACTGCCACCATTGTCTTCTCCCTCTCCCACGACGCCGGAGTGGGAGAGGGTCGGGGAGAGGGCAACCTCGTGTGGTGGCCGTGGCCAGACG
>JACQWK010000026.1 GCA_016209525.1 Verrucomicrobiota bacterium | reverse complement strand
TAGGACAGCCGAAGGACGGTGAAAACGAAAGGCAACGAGGCGTCAAATTCTTAAAGTCATTTTTGAACGAAGATGCGGAATTCGGCCTAATTCAGCCGATTTCAACGTGAAATCATCTGCCTGTGGGAAGCCAATGATTTCCGTGATATAGACCGTGGCCGAAGGCGTCGTGACGGAGTTGAGCTTGTGATAGTACGCGTCGGTATAAGTCTTGGACCGTTGGAAAACGGTGAAGTCGATGGAATTGACGACGTAATGGAGGCTTTTGATCGCGGTCTTGGGGTTGAGCGACGGGCACTGAAAGAGCGCGCTGGACTTGAAATAATTGTCGAGCAACGTTTGATCCAGCGCCGCGCCGCCTGTGTATTGTTTCCCGCCCACATAAGGCGCCAACAGATTGGCAAAGAGGACGCCGGCCCCAAATTGATCGCCGGGGACTTGGTCTTCGAACTCCATGGAATAGAGGTGAGAAGCCAGGCCCAACTGCTTCAGATTGCTGAAGCACTTCGTCGTTTGGGCCTTGGCTTTGGCTTTGGACAACGCGGGCAACAACATCCCCGCCAGGATGGCGATGATGGCAATGACCACCAGCAGTTCGATCAGAGTAAAGGCGCGAACCAGGGTTGTGTCGGGCTGAAGTCCAAGCCGTCCCGGGAAGTGAGTGGGAGTATTCATCATTTGACGCGGAGAACTGTTGTCTGAATTGCAGGGAATCTAGCCGCTGCCGCGCTGTCTGCAAGCAGATTGAAATGCGCACCTTGATTCGGAGACGGTCTCGCATGGCGCGTCGAGTTGGACGTGAAACGTTTTAGTTACGGTCCGGAAGCGCCGCGCCCCAGCAGCCGGTCTGGAAACCGAATCAAACGCGGAAGAACCTCTCCAACACTTCCACCTGGAGGGTCGCAATCAGGTTCATCAGGGCGTGCATGGCCATTGTGAGGCAGACAGAGCCCGTTCTCCATCGCGCGTAGCCAAGAAAGATTCCTGCGACAAAGATCATCCCCATGCCGTAGAGATCGTACTGAAGATGGATCGCCGCCCAAGTGCCCGCGGTGAAGAAGATCGCGCCTTGGGCTCCCAAGTTCGAATGGGCGACGCCGGCAAAGAGGAATCCACGGAAGAATATTTCCTCGCCTACGGGAGCCGCCACGATCACCGCCAGCCAAAGCAAAGGCAGAAATCCCGCGGTCCGATAGGCGTCGGTCATGAACTCGGGCACAATCGGCCGGCCCAGCATGGAGGTTAGTCCGTCGCTGAGTCCCGTCAACAGGATGAGCGCAATAGACCACTGAAACAACTCGCGCCGTCCCGGAGTCTTGAGGCCGAGATATTCTTTCGCCGGCAGGGTCCGCCGCAGCGACGCGAAGGTCCACGCAAGGCCTACGACGAGTGGTGTTGTCGCGCACGTGCCGAACGCCAGCATCAAACCGCTCGTGGCCAATTCATGAATCTCTAAGGAATGTCCGAAGATACCCGCGACAAACACCCATCCGTACAGGAGAGCCACTTCGACGAGGATTACTGTTCCGGCGATGGCCAGCGAAAGGCCAATGGTCGCCCAGAAGCCCCAGGGGGTTGGTGGTTTCAGGACCGGGGGAACGTCTTCAGATTCCAAGGATGCTGAGCGGATCAGCGGGGGCTCAAGGCCCGATTCGGACGAGGAGTCTGATAGCTCAGCAGGGGCTTTAGTCCCATCGGTCTGTGGATTGGCTGCACGGTTGGCTGTGGGCTGTTCCCCCTCACCCCGGCCCTCTCCCGCCGGGAGAGGGGGGATTGTCCGCGACAGTGAGGCGAACGAGGCCTGCGTGATTTCTCGACGAGCGGAGGGCTGTATTCCCTCTCCCGGCGGGAGAGGGCCGGGGTGAGGGGGAACGCCGCATCCGGCCTCCGGGTTTGGGAACCTCGACCGAGCGCTCCCTTCCGAACCTCCGTACGAACGCTCCTCCTCCACAGATGGGTCCGGGGATGGGGCATGCCCTCGCAACTCCTGATCTTTCAGATCCGCCAACGACACGTCCGCAAGCCGTGGCTTGACCAGATCCGCCAACTGCAATTTCTCGGCAGGAAAGCTTTGTGCGACAGCCACGCACCGCATGCCCGCGGCTTTGGCCGCTTGCACGCCGTTCACCGCATCTTCGATTACGACGCATTCGGACGGAGCGCACTCCAACTTCCGCGCTGCCGCCAGAAAAATGTCGGGCGCCGGTTTCTTGTGTGCCGCATCTTCCGCGCTCACGACGGCATCCCAGCGTTCTGAGGGCAGGCCAATTTTCCGGAGGTTCGCCTCGATTTTCACTCGGTCGGCGCTCGAAGCCAAAGCGACTTTCAGTCCACCGGCTCGGCAAGTCTTGACCAACTCGACTGCCCCGGGAAAGGCCTCCAGCCGCGTCGGAACCAATTCAAGGTAGATCTGATAAAGCCTCTGCTTGGCCGGCGAAAGTTCAAGCGGGAACCCGTATTTCTCAGCGACACCACCGATGTAACGCTCCTCGCCAGTGCCGATGAACGGCAAAAAATCCGACGGCTGAACGGCCAGCCCTTTCTCCCGGAACAGGCGGACGGCAGCCTCGTTAATCAGAGGCTCCGAATCCGTGAGGACACCGTCCATGTCAAAAATGACCGCGCGAATCTGAGTGACTTGATCCACGGACCGAGTTTGCGGGATTTGGCAGAGGAGGACGATAGAAAAGTCGGTTCAGAGTGGGCTTGGAGGCAGGCAAGATGCCTGCTCGACTTTTCAGACACGTTCTAAGCCCACAACTGGCGATCCAGGGAACGGAACTGCACGGCTTCGGAGACATGATCCGAGACGATGTTCTCCGAAGCGGCCAGATCGGCGATGGTGCGGGCGACTTTCAGAATGCGGTCGTAGGCGCGCGCACTGAGGTGGAAGTCGTTCATCGCGTTTTTGAGCAACTCCAAGGTTTGTTCGTCGAGCCGGCCGTGGACTTTCAGTTCCCGGCTGCCCATGCGGGCATTGCACGTGATGCGCGAGCGGGCGCCAAACCGTTCCTGTTGGCGCCGCCGGGCGGCCACCACGCGCTCGCGAATTTGGGCCGATGTTTCCCCCACTTGGGAGCTGGTGATCTGTTGGAACTGCACCTGTGGAACCTCCACGTGGAGATCGATGCGGTCGAGGAGCGGTCCGGAAATGCGGCCGAGGTAATTCTGAATTTCTCGCGGCGAGCTGCGCGATTCGTGCGGCATTTTGCCGTCCGGCGTGGGATTCATAGCGGCGACGAGCATGAACTGCGAAGGAAAAGTCATCGAGCCGGCGGCCCGCGAAATCGTCACGCGCCCTTCCTCCAGCGGCTGTCGCAGGGTTTCCAAAACGTTCCGCTTGAATTCGGGAAGTTCGTCCAGGAACAAGACACCATGGTGCGCAATCGAAATCTCGCCCGGCGTCGGATTCGCGTTTCCGCCGAGGAGCCCGGCATCGCTGACGGTGTGATGCGGGGCGCGGAACGGCCGGCGCGTGACGAGAGCTTGGCGCGGTTCCATCAATCCGACGATGCTGTGAATCTTGGTCGTTTCGAGCGCCTCGCCCAGCGTCAACGGCGGGAGGATGGCCGGCAGCCGTTTGGCAAGCATGGATTTGCCGGTGCCGGGCGGGCCGATGAGCAGCACGTTGTGGCCACCGGCAGCGGCAATTTCGAGGGCGCGTTTGACCGACTCCTGTCCTTTGACTTCGCTGAAGTCCAAATCGTCCTCCCGCACCTCGTCGAAAAGAGCTGCGACATCGACTCGGGTGCGCGGAATCTTGACTTCGCCTTCCAGGAAGCCAATCGCTTCGCGCAAGTTTTGCACTGGGATGACTTGAAGATCGGACACGACTGCGGCCTCGGGCGCATTTTCGGACGGCACGAGCACGCCCAGCCGGCCCTCGGCTTTGGCGCGGAGTGCAACCGGCAAAACGCCCTTCACCGATCGCACCGCGCCGGTGAGCGCCAGTTCTCCGACCATCACGAAGTTCTCGAGTTGGTCCGACTCGAATTGTTCGCTGGCGGCAAGCATGCCGACCGCGATCGGCAGATCGAAACTCGGGCCCTCCTTCTTAACGTCGGCGGGCGCGAGATTGATCGTGGTCCGGCCCAAAGGGAATTTGAACCCCGAATTCGTAATCGCCGTGCTGACTCGGTCGCGGGATTCTTTCACGGCCGTGTCGGGCAACCCGACGATCACGACGATGGTATCACCCCAACCTGCGTTTACCTCCACTTCGACCGGGTACGCCTCAATACCGTTCACGGCTGCACTACACACCTTGGCGAGCATGGAGCAATATATGGGCGAAAACGGGCCTCTCGGCAATGCCATTTTTGGGGGCTGCGTAATCCCTCAGTCTTGCCCGGGCATAGCTGGCCAATTCCGTAGCGCAGATTTTCAATCTGCCGTATCGCCGAGTTGCACTCGGCGGACGTTCGATACGGCGGGAGTGCTCGGCAAGTCGGGGCCTCCGCAGAATGCAATTCTGCGATACGGCAGATTGAAAATCTGCGCTACGCCCGGCATGACTGAGGCATCGCGGGACTGTAGTTGCGGAGGGCAGGCTGGAAGCGCTGCCCTGCGTCGCTGGCGTGCTTCGGTTGAATCCGGGCCGAGGTGTGGCATAATGCCTGGCCATGTTTCGCATCGGTTCGCTCCAGCTCAAATCGAATCTGTTTCTGTCGCCGCTGGCCGGATATACCAACCTGCCCTTCCGTTTGACTTTGCGAGAACTGGGCGGACTCGACCTGGCGACGACCGACTTGGTGAACGCAAGGTCGCTCCTGGAGAAGAATCCGAAGGCTCTGAAGCTGATCGAATCGTGCCCCGCGGATCGGCCGCTGGCCGTGCAACTGTTCGGTTCTGTGCCAGAGGAAATGCGCGACGCGGCGGCTTGTCTCGAGTCGCTGGGCATTTCCGCCGTCGATATCAACATGGGTTGTCCAGTGCGCAAAGTCTGCCGGGTCGGCGGCGGCTCGGCCATGATGACCGACCTCGAAAAGACCGCGAACTTGGTGAAGGGAATGGTGGAGGCGGTCAAAATCCCGGTCACGGCAAAGATGCGCCTGGGATGGGATGACGAGAATTGGACGGCGCCCGACTTGGCCCGAACATTGGAGGATGTTGGAGTCGCTGCCATCTCGGTTCACGGCCGCACGCGCGAGCAAGGCTTCGCCGGCACGGTCAAACTGGCCGGCATTCGGGCGGTGGTGGAAGCGGTGAAACGCATTCCGGTCATTGGCAATGGCGACGTGACCACGCCGGAAGCGGCGAAGAGAATGTTGGACGACACAGGCTGCGCCGGTGTGAGCATTGGCCGGGGCGCTTTCTACAATCCTTGGATTTTCTTGCACGCGAAGCACTATCTGGCCACGGGAACTTTGTTGGCGGAACCGACCTTTGAAGAACGCGTGCGGGTCATGTATCGGCACTTGGATTTGATGATCGAAGTATTTGGCGAAGATCACGGCTGCCGCATGTTCCGCAAAGTCGCGCCTTGGTACGCGAAGCGATTCGGCCCGGCCAACGAATTCAACAAGCGTGTGGTGACCATGTCGTCACGGGCCGATTTTCATGAGACGCTGGAGCTGTACGTTCGTTGGCGGGAACGTTTCCTGGATGAGAATGGCACCCTCAGGCCCAACTACCAACCACCCTCCCTGGTGGCTTCTTTCATGAAGGATCCCACCGTGGCGACGCGAAGATCGATCCCGGTTCCAAAAGGGCCGGTTGATCTGTGGTGAGACCAAACGCCCCCCCCGGGAACCCATGTGCAGGGTGACGCCGACTTCAAATTCCGCCGGCAAGTTTAGGACGGCCCTGGCGTTGGACTGGCCCACTACCCCCTCACCCCGACCTCACTGCTGTTGAATTAAGCATGAATTCAATTCTATCCCGATCAGGCCTTGCTCTTACTCTTACTCCTAATTCTAATCTCTCCAGGGAGTTGCGGAGTAAGAGTAAGAAAGTTTGGTTGATTGTACGAGACCCCCAGCTCACGGCTTGACCGTAATCTTAGTCCAATTGATGGCGTGCTTGGCCGCGTAATCCTCCAAGACACGTTCGTGCTCTATCAAAACAGCGCGTACGACGGCCGAGTCGTCCGCGTGCCCGAATTGCGGGTCTGAGTCTGGGATCAAGTCGTATTGCCGATGGGCATAGGCCAGCGCAAAGACGGCGCTGGCGGCAGCGACGTACGGCACTTCCTCGGCCGCGCCTTCCGCGAAATCCTCCACCACATCCGCGAGAAACTCCAGTTGATCCACCAAGTGCGGAAACTTGGGAGCATTGATCGTGGCAAACTCCACCTTCAAGAACGGGAGTTTCTTGTGGATGCCCTTCAGGACCTTGGGAGTGATCCGGCTCATGCCACGATGAACGAACTTAACGATCTCAGACATGCGGCGAGTCTGTTGCAAAACGCCCTTTTAGACAAGCCAAGTTATGCTTCGAAGGCGGAGGCCAAGGCGGATTCGCCAATCGCTCGGAAGAGTGCGCGGGCCGCCTGCCCAAGTGTCACTGCAGCATTCTTTTAGAAAGGCTAGCGGACGAGCCGTCCGCGCTCCGATGTCTCAGCTCAAGGTCTAGACTACTTCGACTGGGCATTTGGGCAAAGCATCCAGGAACGACTGGCCATACCTTTTCGTCAAAATGCGATTGTCCAGCACCACCACAATGCCTTGGTCTGTCTTCGTGCGTATCAGCCGGCCTACGCCCTGGCGGAATTTCAGAATGGCTTCCGGGAGGGAAAACTCGGCGAAGGGATTCCCGCCGGCCGCTTCGATCTTCTCAATCCGCGCTTCGATCAACGGATGATCGGGCACCGCAAATGGCAGCCGAGTAATGATGACGTTCGACAGCGCTTCACCCGGCACATCGACGCCTTGCCAGAAGCTGTCCGTGCCAAACAAGACGGAGTCCACGTCCTCCTTGAATTTCTCCAGCATGAGAGTGCGCGGCGTGCCTGTCCCTTGGACGAAGCAGTCGAGCCCCAATTGATCGAAGAACGGCTCCAATCGGTCGGCGACTCGATGCATGAGTCTGAAACTGGTGAACAGGACAAAAGCCTTGCCATGAGTCATGCGGATGAAATGCTCGATCCAGTGGCCCAGCGCGTCCGCATAGCGTTCCTCGCGCGGGTCGGGCATTTTGTTGACCACGAAAAGTTTCATCTGCCTTTCGTAGTCGAACGGCGAGCCGACTTGGAGCGCAGTCGCGTCTTCGCCTCCGACGCGTTTCGCGAAGTAGAGCAGGTCAGGCATCTTGCCTGCCCCTTTAACAGGTGGAAGAGATGATTTTCCTTTGAGAGGCAGGCTGGAAGCCTGCCCTGCTTTGGTCGCCAGCGTCGCGCTGGTCATGATCACGGACGTTGGTGCGCCGAACAGGCGGCGGCGCAGAAAATCGGCGACGTCAATGGGCGCGGCATTCAAGGCCAAGTTCTTTTGGGCTTTGCCCGTGCGTTCGGTCCAATAGACGTGTTCTTCGAAACCTTGGGTCAGGAACGTGGCGATTCCGTCGCGAAGATCGACGAGCCGCCGGTTGCAGTCCATCAGTTCCTGGCCGGTATCCTCGTCCTCCGTCTTTTTGATCAATTCGCTGAGGATTTCGCGCAACCGCTGGAGCGAAAGCGTGACGGTGTCCGGGACCAAGTCCGGGCGGCGAATGCGGAGCTCGGTCCACGAACGAACCGGTCCGCCTGATTCCGCTTCCATTTCTGGGCCCAGCTTCGCCGGTGATTTTGAAATAAGTCCCTTTCGAGAATCGGCCGCGCGGGCCAGCTCGTCGCACGCTTCCTCGATTTCTTCAAAAAACGCATCCGCATGTTTGAGGACTTCCTCCACGAGAGCGATGGCCTTGGCCGCGTTCAGGAGGCCCAACAATCCTTTTCCGGACTTCGGATTCCACAAGCGGTGGAGGAGAAACCGGAGCTGGCTGTTCGCCACGCTGACGCCAATGTGCCTGGAGGCGACGTGTTCGAGGGTGTGCGCTTCGTCGAAGATCACGAAATCGTTCCTGAACAGAACGCCGTCCTTGACTTCCTCCTCCAGCGTGCCGAGCAACGTGAAGAACAGAGTGTGGTTGAGCACCAGGACATCCGAGGCCAGCACGCGGCTGCGGGCGCGCTGAAAGAAACAGGCTCCGTGTTCTTTGCCGAACTCGGACTGGGGGCCGCACAACTTGGGCGAACAGAGCCCGCGTTCCGAACAGACTTGCTGCCAAACCTTGGGGTCGGGTTCGACCTCGAAGTCGGAAAGGCTGCCGTCCTCGGTCGTCTGGGACCATTCGAAGATTCGCTTCAGTTCTTCGACTTCGGGCGAAGTGAACAAGCCGTCGGCCTGCTGCCGCGCCTTGGCCAAACGCCGGCGGCAAAGATAATTGCCCCGGCCCTTCAGCATCGTGAAGCTGAATTTCGCGGGAAGGATGCCCTCGAGGATCGGGAGATCTTTTCGCGTGAGCTGCTCCTGCAAATTGATGGTGTGGGTGGAGACCACCGCCTTCTTTTTTTTGGCCGTGGCGAAGAGGATCGATGGAATCAGATAGGCCAGACTCTTTCCCACACCTGTGCCTGCCTCGACGATCAAGTGTTCGCCGCGTTGCAGCGCGCGCGCCACCGCGACGGCCATTTGCTGCTGTTGGGGCCGGTACTCGAAATTCTTCGCTCTAGAAAGCAAGCCCGTCGGGGAAAAAATCTCCTCGACCTGAGCGACGAGGTCGGCCGTGCCGGCTGGTTGGGAATCAACGACTGAGATCATTTCTCTCTCGGCTTTTTCACAACGACGTCCACGGCCGCTTTGTTCTTGGCAATCATGTTTGCGGGCAGTACTCCGCGCCAATTGACGTTCGGATAAATGAAGGAGCCTCGTCCGAGGATGCTTCCAGGATTGAGCACGGCGTTGCAGCCGACTTCACTGTGGTCACCCAACAGCGCCCCAAACTTTCGCAAGCCGGTGTCCAACGGCTGGCCTTTCACTTCCACCGTGACGTTCGTTCGATCCAGCTTGATGTTGGAAATTTTCACGCCCGCGCCGAGATGGGCTTGGTAGCCAATCACTGAATCGCCGACGTAATTGAAATGCGGGACTTGGCAATCGTCGAACAGAAGCGAGTTCTTCAGCTCGCACGAGTTGCCGACCACGCAATCGTCGCCGATGATGACATCTTCTCGGAGGTAGGCGTTGTGGCGGATTTGGCAGTTCTTGCCGATGATGGCCGGCCCCTTGATCATCACGCCGTCTTCAACCAGCGTCCCTTCTCCGATGAAGACCTTTTCGCCGATAAAGGCCCGACCTTCGCATCGGTTGTGAAGTGCCGGGCGGACGTTGGCTTCGATATAGGCTTTGATTTTCTTCAGCACTTCCCAGGCAAATTCGCATCCTTCGAACAACGCCGCGTGGCTGGTTTGGCTCAAATCAAACAGGTCGGACGGTTTGAACATGGCGGAACCATAGGGGCCGGGCGCCGATTTGGAAATTTGAAAGTTAACCCGCTTGCCTTCCTCCCGACCATGGCCTTTCATTGCGGGCGATCTATGGATTTGACACGCACTGCTTACGGCACTTGGAGCGGCGGACGCTACATGCACTTCGGCGAAGCATTGTCGGAGGAGCGCTTCGTCGAGGTCATCCAACACGCTTACCGGCTGGGCATTCGAACCTTTCTCACGGCCGATGTGTATGGAAACGGCGCGGCGGACGAAATGCTCGGACGAGCCTTGTCGGGCCTGCCCCGGAACTCCTACTGCCTGGTCGGCGCGGTTGGCCACGATTTCTATAAAGGCGAACGATCGGGCGCCAAGGGGTATCCGCGATTCACTTCCACGCGCAAGCCGGCGGAATTCGCGGACTACCTCCGCATGGCTACGGAAAAATCGCTGAGCCGCTGCCGGGCGGACAAGTTCGATTTGTTGCTGCTGCACAACCCGGATCTCACGGGCTATACCAGCGACCGCGTCTGGAGCGCGATGGACAAACTTCGCAACGCGAAACTCACCGACCGGCTAGGCGTGGCCCCGGGCCCGGCCAACGGATTCACTTTGGACCTGTTGATGTGCTTCGAGCGTTTTGGGCCGTTGCTGGACTGGACTATGATCATCCTCAATCCGCTGGAACCATGGCCTGGCCGGCTGGTCTTGCCCGCAGCGGTCAAGCATGACCTGAACGTCATCACCCGCGTGGTGGATTATGGCGGGCTGTTCCACGACGACATTCGGCCTGGGCACAAATTTGCGCCTCAGGATCATCGGGCGTTCCGTCCATCGGGCTGGGTCGAAGCAGGTTGGGAAAAAATGGGAAGATTCCGTGAGCTCGCCGAGAAACACGCCATCACCATGCTTCAGCTCGCCTGTCTTTGGAACCTTTCGCACCCCGGAGTTAAGAGCGTCATTCCAACCATCATTCAGGAGAGCGGCGCCGGGGCCAAACGGATCGAAACCAAAGTGGCGGAGCTGGCCTCGCTGCCGGACCTCCGGTTGAGCGAGGAAGACAGCACCCACATTGCCAAGATTGGCGACAACAAGGGCTGCATGGAACTCAAAGGCGCCAATCGCGCCCACCTCGGCGAAGCACAGCCTGATCGGTGGGGGCTTACGCACGACCATGAATTGGTCGCCAAACGATGGAATATTGATCCGGACGCTGATCTTGCTTGCACGCACCACTAACCATAACCGCCGTCGCGAGGAGGCGGATTTCCGTTTCTGCATCACTATGAAGACTTCATTAGTCCATTTTCGATTCTACCCCTGCGCCAGTCTCGCCCTAGCTCTGCGCTTGCCCCATAAGAAAATGCGGGACAATTGTCGGGTAATCTTGTAACTCTGAGCGATGCTAACTACATCGTCCGTTAAGCAACGACTTT
>JACQWK010000334.1 GCA_016209525.1 Verrucomicrobiota bacterium | reverse complement strand
GCTCAAATCTTGCGCGCTTGCGCAGTTGGCGGCTGGCGATTCCGAAGGTTATCGGAAGACCTGTGAAGCGCTTCTGAAAACGCTGGCCGAACCGGACGGTTTGAGGGCGGGGCCTGAAGTGGCCCTGGTCTGTTTGCTGGCCACGAACACGCTGACGGAGGTCAAGGACCTGCAAGCGTTCATCGAGCGGGGCGCATCGGACCAGGCTTGGGGACCCCATTACCATTTGCCGCTTGGAATGCTGCTTTACCGGACGCAGCGCTTTGAGGAAGCCTTGAAGGAGTTAAGCGAGGCCGCGACAGTTTCGGACAAAAAAGGTCTCACGCCCGCCTGGCCATTGCTGGCTCTGACGCATTATCGACTGGGCCAGGGGGACGAAGCGCGCCAATGGTTGACCAAGGCGACAAAGGAATACGACGCCGACCCGGAGACCAAAGCCAGTGAAGAGACTTTCGCCCCGCCGAGGTGGGAGCAGCGCCTGATCCTGGAGCTTCTGCTCCGCGAAGCCCGACAGGTGATCACTGCCCGCTCGAATTAAATTTCTGTGTTGAGTAGGATTGTCACGAAACCTGGATGCAGGCAAAAGCGTGCGGCAAGTGTCAACGCGTATGAAACCATGCTCCCGTCTGACCTGCGGCCTGTTCTTCGGGCTTACGGCCTTCGCGATCCTCGCGCCTCCTGACAAAGCCGTTGCTGCCTTCTACGGCGAGCCGGTCCAACTCAGAGGCCGGCACATCTATTTCACAAGCTGGAAATACGTTCGCCAGGGCGCCTTCGCCTGGCGCCTGCAAGTCGATCCGAATGCGACCGACGCGGAGCGGCAGGCCGGCGCCTGGTTGAAAGGCGACGGCACGCGACCGGCGAAATTCGAAACGAGCGATATGCCGCGCGGCATTCGTCTGGTCGCGCAGCCAGCGCAGAAAGTGCCGTTCCGGAGCGGCCAGCTCGCCGCGCAGGTCTTCGACGAGGGCAAGTTCAAGGCGTGGTACGTGGTGGAGCCGTGCCCCGACCCCGAGCCGTTCAGCACGAAGGACAAAATCCTCCCGGGTCACAACGGCCACGTCGCCTACGCTGAGTCGATCGACGGAACGGCCTGGGCGCGCCCCAGGCTCGGCTTGTTCGAATATGCCGGCCATCGCGACAACAACCTGGTCTGGCGCGGTGATCTCAACGGCTCCACGCGCGGTTTCCATGGCGGCAGCGTGTTCGTGGATCCGTCGTCCCAGCACGAACGCTACAAGATGATCTATCTCGGCCTCGTCACCGACGAGGAGTGGGCGGCGTTTGAGCGCAAGTATCCAGGCGAGGTGGACTCAATGGCCCGCCGGCCCGACGTGGGTGGATTTCGCTGCGTTTTCGCCGTGTTCGGGGCGGTGTCGCCGGACGGCATCCATTGGAAGTCGCTGCCCGAACCTCTGATGATTCAGCACGCGGACACGCTGAACACCTGTTACTACGACCTCGACCGCAAGCTGTATGTGGCTTATGTGCGCGCCTGGCAGGTGAACGAGCGCATGGCCGACGGCCAGCCGGCGAATTCGACTTCGTGGATCAGCGTCGGGCGACGCTCGATTGGCCGCGCGCTGAGCAAGGACTTCCGCCACTTCAGCAAGCCGGAAATCGCCGTGAGCACCGGAGCGGACATGGCGCCCAGTCATCTCTTCTACACCAACGCCAAGACCACGCTCCCCGACGCGCCGGACAACCACGTGATGTTCCCATGGGTCTGGGAACTGGAGAACGACGGTGGCAGCGTATGGCTGCTGTCCAGCCCGGACGGCTGGCATTGGTCGCGCGTGGCAGGCGGACCGGTGGTTGTGCCCGGCGCCTCCGGCGAGCCGGATGGCGCCTTCGTGACGTGCGCGGGCAACTTGCTGGAGTATCCCGGCGGCAAATGGAGCATGGGTTACAGCGGCAGCCCAATTCCGCACAAGTATCCGGGGCGCGACCTTGCTCAGCGCAAAGGTTTGTTCCCTGGGCTGGCTGGGGTTTCCGGACTGGCCACTTGGCCCAAGGGCCGGTTGGTGGCCCTGCAGGCCGACGCTGACGGCGAATTTGCAACGGTCGCGCTCGTACCCCCAGCAGACCGTATCCGGCTGAACGCCGCCATTCCGCCAACCGGCGCCATGCAGGTGGCGGTGCGTCTTCACGGCAAAGGCGAAGAGCTGCCCGGTCGCGGGTTCGAGCAGACCGACCGGTTGCTGGGCGACAGCCTGGAACTGCCGGTGACCTGGAATGGCCGGGCAGAGCTGGGTTGCGGCGGCAGGCCGGTTGTCTTACGCTTCCGACTCCAGCAGGCGAAGCTCTTTGCGGTCGAGTTCTACTGATCTCCATTTTCTCGCATGGGGCTTTCTCAAATGAAACAACGCCCAGCTCCTCACTGCACCCAGAGCCCAAAGAGTCGGATAACCTTTTGGCCCAACTGCCGCCGCCGTTCGTAGTGCAACGTCTCGCGCCGTCGTGTCCGTTGCTTCTTCTTCGACAGACTGGTCCGTCCTTTTGCGGACTGGCCAAGACTTGCGCCACGGTCCGCTCCCCGTAACGGGGAAGTGACATTCGCGGGCTTGAAACGCCAGCCAGCACAGATAGTGTTTCGTGCATGAAAACGATTTCTGTCCCAATCAGTGAAGCGCGAACCGGATTGCGCCGACTCATCGAGCAGGTGATGTCGGGCAAGGTCCGAGTGTTGGTGACGGATCACGGTGCGCCGAAAGCGCAAATTGTGCCGTGGCTGGAGCGCGGCGCTCCCTGGCGCGCGGAGCAGCCCGACGACCCCGCCCACTACGGCGACTTGCAGTCTCCGGTGATGGAGGACTGGAAGTGAGGGTGCTCGCGGCAACGGCGTTGATCGAGCAAGTGGAGTTCTGGCACACCGACACCGTGCTGAAGAAGTTCAGCGGCTTCCCTCAACGCTACTTCGTCAATAAGCTGGTTGCCAAACGCCTCCGGTCTTGAGTGATGTCGCTCAACAATCAAAACAATCAAAGGCATCGCCGAAGGCCGCGACGAGTAGTTGGAAAAGGCGCTCGAGTGGTTGAAATGATTTGGCAAGGCGAGCTTTGGCCGACGAATCCTCCCCATTAACCAGAGTGACCTGGATTCTTTCGGTCGATGATTTCAACGATGCTCAGTCCTATTTCTTGTGTTCAGATGCGAAACTCGCGCCTCATAGGCTTTTCGTTGGTTCTATTCGCGAGTGTGATTTCGGCTGTGCTCCGCGCAGCGGACACCAACGCTTTCTTCCCGCTCATGGCCTGGGATTGGGCGCCGCCGGACGCCGCGTCGTTCCAGAAGATGCGTGAGTGCGGTCTGACGGTGGCCGGTTTTGTGTCGCCGAAGGAACTCGACCTTTGCCATGCGGCCGGCCTGAAAGCGATTGTCTCGGACCCGCGCGTGTCGAACTACGACTGGAAGAATGTGGACGAGACCGCCGCGCATCGAAACGTGGCCAGCCTTGTGACCGAAGTCGGCAATCATCCGGGGGTGTATGGCTTTTATCTGCTCGACGAACCTGGGACCGAGCTCTTTCCCGGGTTGGCCAAGGTGTCGGCTCTCGTGCGGGAACTGGCGCCAGGCAAATGGGCCTACATCAATTTGTTTCCAAGAGGACTTAACCAAGTCCCGTCGTTGTTCGCCGCAATTTCGCGATCCGCCCAAGCGCGTCCAAATGGTGTCGCCATATACGGGAGCGCTCATCGACTTTGGCGGCGAGCAACAATGGCTCGCCCCCGGCCAAGGCGCGCTGCTCCGACTGTCGAACTGAGCCGCGGGAAGAGTGAAGCCGCGTTGACGGTTAATCCTTGCATAAGTTCATGCACCCCTGACCCCTGCCGCTCTCCCCGCGCTGGTGATGGCGAGGCCGATGAATAGCGCGGGGAGAGGGATTGAGGGTGAGGGGCTGTGGTTCAATTCTATGCGAAAACTTCTGCAACTATCCATACTCAGAGGTGATGCGCCCCCAACCGCACTCTCTTGTGCAACACCGATTGGTGGTTGAACGGTTCAAGCCTCCAGATCCCATCAAAGACGGGACAATTCAAGGCGCGCTCCATGCAGCCACGGTGATCTGGCGCAGCGTGACTTTCGGGTCATGCTTGCTCATAGATGGGCACGGCTTCGCGCACAACTTCGTCCCGGAAGTATTTGCTCAACCACGCTTCTGTGTGGAAATCCACCTTGCGGCCGATGACCTCGGCCAGTTCTTCGCCATAGCCGAAAAACTTCAACCCCGGACGCACACCCGGCGCAAAATCCGCCAGCACGTCCACGTCGCTGCGCCGCGGTTCGAAGTCCTCCCGCAACACCGAGCCGAAGAGGCTCAACTTGCGGATGCCCCGCGCCCGGCAGAACTCCGCGATCTTCTCACGGTCAATCTGGATGGGCAGTTCGGCAATGCTCACGCTCGAATTTTCTCCAAAATCAGCAGCTTCTGCAACTTCTCAATCATCCTCGTCCTCGGAGTCGCGGCCGAGGCGGTACTTGACCTGCCCGCTGAAACCTCGGCGCAGGCGGGTGTCGAAATTGATGTTCAAGTCCGACTCCATCTCTGCCCTGCGGGCATAGGCAGGCTCCGCTGTGAACGCCCGACCACAGAAGCGAACGAAGGGAACGGAGGAAAACCGGACCTTTGGTGGCTTCGTTGCCCTCTGTTTAGTGGGACTACTGAATGAGGTCCGCCTCGCGCAGCGGTTCCAAGACGAGATTGTCCAGCTTGCTCTTGTCGAAGCCAGATTCAGATTCGGCCTTGATGGTCACCGTGACTTGGCCAGCCATCTCGGCGAGGTTGGCCATCGCGTACCATGCGGCGACGAGCTTGTCCCGGTCAGCCGTGAAAGTGAGCTCAACCAGCTTCTGTGGCGCGCCGGACTGCGGCGGGGTCGGTGTTGCTCATGGCGGTACTGGGTCGGACGGCGTAGGCGGGGAGTGGGGGGCCTTGGAGCGTGTGGCCACGCGGAATGACATCCTCACCACCACCACCACCACCTGGAACGTGGACTTGTCCAGGCTGCGAGATGGCGGACGGCGGCATGTTGGTGCCGTTCACGGTGGCGAGGCCGGAGTCGCGACCGGGATTGAGAGCCTTGCGATGCGCTGGGACAATCGATCTGCAAGCATTTGCCTCAAGATCGGCAACGCCGGATTTGGAGGGTGCAACGCTCGTTTCAGCGCCATTTCCAATTCGTCTATGGCAAAAATGGCGTCCTCGATCTCGCGCCGGTAATAGTCAACTGTCTGGGAATGGCTCAACGGATTCAGCACCCAGCTCACGGCATGCTCGATTCTTGCCACGACCGGTTCCGGTACCACCCGTTCGTCCGCCGAGGAAGGATTTGCTGTCTATACACAAGCGTTCTCACGGCTGCGTTCCCCAATTCTCCCAGCGTGTCATCCAAGCGTCAAAGCGAGGGCATCGAGGCCGCACGGCCCCGAGCCCCGCTTCGGCAAGCACAAAGTAGGCGTTTGAGGCTTTCAGATTCTCGTATCCCACGATTGCGCTGGCGAGGCGCGCCGCGGGATGAGTCGTCTGTCCGTGATTGATTTCTTCCGCATTGGCGAACGCGGCAATGTCCTTTGCCAGTTGCTGGATGCCGGGTTTGTCGCGATGGAAAACGCTTTCCAACGCAGCGATATCGGCAAGCAGAAGAGCTTCGAGTTCGTGGCGTTGCAGATACGCTTTGAATCGAGGTTCGTTAAATGCGGCCTCGATACTCTTTTCAAGGACATCAATGTCTGCCACCGCGGTGAGCGGAAGGCTGAGGCTGGCAGCGCCAGGAACGGTGTTCGGAATTCGAAAGACATCGAGCAGTGTCGTGAATCGCAGGTGAGGGTCGTGGTCGGAGGCAAATTGCTGACGCAGATCAAATTCAATGGCATTCCAATTTACAAAACCGCCCCGTTGCCCTCGTGGATCCTGTGAAGTGGCGGCAAGGATCGGGCGCTCGACCTTGATGCCGTGCATTTGCAGGTGCGGCCGGAGCAATCGTTCGACGAACATCTCTTCGGTCTGTCCCTCGCAATAGATCAGAAGCCGCTTCCTCATGGGCGGCCTCCGATGATATTCTTGTTCCAAATCTGACTCAACGTGTAGCGAGCCAGCCAGTTCTTCAGACGCTCCTCTGATTGTCTGGTGAAGCTGCTCTTCCCATCCTCGATTTCCGTCACAATGATGTCATCGGCGCCGAAATGGTCGATGAAGGTGGAGGACTGTGTGGAAAGAATGACCTGGCAAGTGCGTGACGCGTGTTTGATGAGTCCTTCGATCACATTCTCGGCCGCCGGGTGCAGTCCAAGCTCCGGTTCATCAATGATCAGAATCCCGGGCAACATCTCTTCGGGCAGAAGGAGCAGGGTCACCAGCGCAATGATCCGCAGAGAGCCATCGGAAAGCTGCCCGGCCACGAAGTCGTAATCGCCTTGGCCGGTCATGCGCCAGCGAAGCGGAACTACCTGCTTGGCTTCCGGCCCCTCGGGTTCGAGGACAAACTCGTCCAGCCAGGGCAGCACGGCCTGAATGCTTCGTGTGACCTCCTGGAAAATGTCAGGCTGCTCCCGGGAAAGGCGAAGGAGAACGGCGGCAAGGTTGCCTCCGTCCGCGCGCAGATAACGGTTGTCTTCCACGAACGGTTTCCCCCGGAGGTAAGAACTAACCCCGGTGTCGTGGAACTGATAGACACGGCAACGGCCGATGAGCCGCTTGATGAAGCGAACCGTCGGCTCGTCGGCGGACCATTGCTCGGAAAGACCGCTTTCCCGGTGTCCGCCCGGTCCGACGGGAATCGGCGCGGCTGGCGCGGGCCGGTCCGAGGCGTGAAACTGCACCTCTTCGTTGGTAAAAAGAAACGTATCGTCCTGCCGGACGTGCGCGAGGGAAAAGCGGTAAAAATTGTGGCCCCGATCCGCCGTGAATTTCAGCTCGGCGTTGATGACTGGAGTGCGCCTCGGACCGAAGTGCAGGATGTGAGACGCCGGACCGCGATCCGTGAGGTAGGGGCTCTGGAATCCGCGGCTCAACGCGTAGTTCAACATCCGGAAAAAATCGATGAGGTTCGATTTCCCCGTACCGTTGGCCCCGATGAATACATTGAGCGGGCCCAATTCGATTTTGGCCTCCTTGATGGACCGGAAGCCTTCGACGTGGAGTTCTGCAAGTTGGTTCATGGCGCTGATCAAGTCTTGTCTTCGATGATGCGAATGGTTTCGAGAGAGCGGAGTGTATGGAGCGCGCCGCGCAAGGGGTGATTGATATTGTAAGTGCGCTCGAACTCGGCGCCGAGGCGTGGCAGTCGCTCGGGTTCAGGGAGGGAGTTCAGGTCGGGCAGCGCGGCGCTGGCGGCGAGATCGAAGAGGTGGAGGCCCTTGCCGTGCAGTTCCTCGGGGAAATAAAGTTCATAGACCAGTCCGTTGAGCACCTGCTCCCACCAGCCCAGCATCAGCGCGTCCCGCGCCGTCTTCGCCTCCGGCGCCAGGCCGTAGAGCGCGTAAACGTGCTGGTCGATTTCGCGCTCCAAGGCGGCCGTGTCGGCGTCGGGATTCTGTTTCCTGCAGGTGAGAATGCGGGGGACGGAGTTCACGCGTGGCTCAAGCAGTGACGGCGTAGTCCACACCGCGCGGGTTTTCGACGCGCTGAGATGCATTGAGGACTTCCATCCCGACGATGTTGCCATCCTTGTCGTAATCAAGGATGACACCGGGCTTGTCTTCGTCGCTTTCCTCAATCGGCACGTCGCGGAAGAGAATTCGGAGCACGTCCACTTCGGGGTCGTAGGTCACTTTCATGTTGTCGCTTTCCAGTACTTGCTGATTTTGCTCGTGCGGTAAACGGTCACCACTTTGGGCGGCGTCGCCTTTTCGTTCACCATCACGCGCACCAGATACGGCTTCTGGTTGATTTCCACTTTCGATTGATAGCATACCACGTCGCCGTGTTCGGGCACTTTCTGGGCGGGCGCGGCCAGCACCGATTCCACGACGGCCAGCGGGATGCCGCGTCGCTGCATTTCCTGCTGAACGTGCTTGGAGAGTTCGGCCTTCACTTACTGGCCTCCTCGACGATTTGGATTTCCTCCGCCGTCAGGCCGTAAAGGGCATAGACCTGCTGGTCAATCTCTCGCTCCAGCGCGGTTGTGTCCGCGGCGGGATTCTTTTTTTTCGCGCTGACGATGCGGTCAACAAGCCCGGTGAGCTTCTGCTTGTCCCGCGCTGATGCCTTCGGGACCGGCAGCCGGCTCACATACATCGGCTTGAACTCGTAGTAGTCGTTTTGTCGCTCCGCTGCGACCTGCCGGATTACCCACCAAATGACCGATGAATTCAGAACACCGCACAGGAAACGCGCCTCGTCTGAGACGCAAATTGTCGTCTTGTCGTTGGAGAAATACTCAGCATCGTCAAACGCGAAGGCGCAAGCGCGCTCAATCGCCGGAATGATGACCTTGGGACGGGTGAACTCTTCCAGGTAGGAGGGCTTCGGATTGTTGTCCAACTCCAGCCAATGATGCTGCCCGGTGCCTGCCCCGCTGCGTGACGAAGTGCATTGACCGCGCTTGCGAAGGTCGGCCTCGAACTTCTTGAGATGCCGCAGCACCGCAGGGAAGCGGTCGAGTTCGGAGTGGAAGCCAAACGGGAAGACAATCGCATACAGGCCGGCCCAGCGCGCCTGCCAACGCTTCACATCCCGGCCTCGCAGCCAGGGCCGAATCAACTCAGTGGACTTCGGGTCCTCGGAAATCAGACGCTTGCGGGTTTCGTCGTCGATGACGAACGCGTCGTTCAGGCCGGTCTTGATGCCATAGTAACAGCGACCACCGACGTATTCCTTCAACGGCGTGCCGGCTCCTCTGAGCTTTTCAAGCAGGCCATTGTTGCTCGAACTGAAGTTCCAACCCTCGGGCTTGAGCGCGGTTTGCTCCAGCTTTGAACTTTGGGCATCCACTCGGCTGGACAATTCGTCGAAACCGCCGTCTTCGGTCCAGGTCAGCGTGCGTGCCAGGTGCCGAGGCCCTGGCTTTTCGCGCGTCGCGATGAAGATGGAGGCGTAGGCAATCGCGGTGAAGACGGGGGCGTCTCCAAAATCGACGATCCGGTGAATGGCCATTTTTTCCGTAAGGAATTGCCTCAGCTTCGCACCGTAGGCGGCGCGGAAATACTTGTTCGAGGAGATGTAGCAGAGAACTCCGCAAGGGCCGAGCAGGCGCACGCCGCGCTCAAAGAAGAAAACAAAAAGGTCGGCGCGGCTGGCAGCGGTTTCGTAGTGCGGCGCGAGTTGGTCCCTGAAATCACTGATAGTCTCGTGTCGGACGTAGGGCGGGTTTCCGAGGGCAATGTGGAAGCCATCAGCAATGCCGAACATCCATTCCGGGTCGAAGAATCCGGCGGAGGCGTTCTGGTCGTATGGGTCCCAGCCGGCGAGTTGGCGGGACTGGCTGGCGGATAGTCCCGCCGCTTCAAGCAGCCTCGACATCTGGTTGCGAAGCGCGCTGTCCTGTTCGCGGCACTTTGCCTTGGTGGCGAGACTGCGGGCGATGAAATGGCGATGCCGCACGTCCGTCAATTGCTGCCGCAGGAGCTTGAGCTTTTGATGCGCTGCCGTGTCTTCCGTGAGAAAGTCTCCCTGGCGTTCGCGCCGCTCCACGGCAATGAGCGTGTTGGCCGCGACAAACTTGGTTTCCAAGTTCGGCAGCGGGCGGATGCCCATGTTCCACTCCGTAGCAGCCGACGTAAGTCGGCTCTGATCTCCCTGGCCGCTCTTGGAAGTTTGAGCGGACTCACGTCGGCTGCTACGGGGATTGGCGCGCTGGTCCACGATGAGCGAGATGAAGAACCGCATCTTGGCGATTGGAACGGCGATGGGCTGGATGTCCACGCCGTAGATGCAGTTCTCGATGAGATAGAGCTTGCGGCCGTAATCGAGTTCGTTGCGCTCGAATGCTTCGTTCACGCCGACAATCTGCTGCTCCAGCTCCCGCAAGGCGCGCTCGCGAATCGTGGCGTCCTCGATGCGTTCGGCGGCGGTCATGGCGTCGCGCACGCGCTGAATCTGGCGCTCCTTCCATTTCTCATTGCGCGGGTCGAGCTTGCCGAGAATGAACACCAGCTTGTGCAGGATGCCCATCGGGAACGCGCCGGAGCCAACCGCCGGGTCGAGCGACTTCATGGCGTCAATGGCCGCGATGAGGGCGTCCACCTCAGGCGGCGTGAAGCGGTGCAGTTCGTCGTTGTAGGCGAACAGGTGGCGGAGCTTTTGTTGTAGCGCAGACGTCCCGTCTGCGGGTTGACCGGGCGTCCCGCCCGGTCCTGGCGGCGAGACGCCGCCGGAACTCGCAGGCGAGGACGCCTGCGCTACCCTGGTTTCGAGGTAGGCGATGAGGGCTTCGTCCACCATGTAGTTGACGATATCGCGCGGGGTGTAGAACGAGCCGGTCTGCTTCCGGGCCGTGGCGCCGGTTTCCGGGTTGTAAGCCGCCAGCAGGTTCTCAAACACTTTGCCGGACAGTTCGGGGTCGAGCGCGAAGCGCTTCTGGCTCTTATAGCCGAGCGCCTCGAACGGTCCGATGGCGGCAACGCCGACGCGCTTCGCCGCAAAATTCTTGAGCGCGGCAATGACGGCCTGCTTGGTGGCAAGTTCACTCATGGCGCTTCACTTCAATGGAAGAATCTTTGCCTTTGACCGGGTCACGTCGAGCGAGACGAGCGCCCCGTCAACCAACACGGAATCGAATTGTCGGAGTGCTGCAACCACCTTTGCGGCAAGGACCGCGGGTGTTACGTCCTGAGTTCGCACCTGGATTACGCTTGGTTTTATGGCGCGGGCATTGGCCAAAAGCGTGCCGAAATCCAAATCGTGTGTAAACAGGACGAAGTCACGCTCACGTGCCCAATGCATGATTTCGGAATCCTTCGCTCTGGGGTCGCCCACAGTGGACCAATGCACCGCCTCGAAACCGGCAGCCTGTGGCGCAGGAACCCAGTCCGGGGAGAGATTCATGTCCGCCAATACCCTCATGCCGGCTGGAGGGGCGCTTCTATTTCATCGGCGCGCCAGGCGGCATAAGAGAGCGCCTCCGTGATGTCTTCGTTCTCGATGTAGGGATAGAGCTTGAGAATTTCCTCCCGGGATTGGTGGGCGGCAACCAGTCCGACAATCGTGCCGACGGTCACGCGCAAGCCGCGCACGCAGGCTTTGCCGCCCATGACAGTGGGATCGAAGGTGATTCGTGTCAGTGGCTTCATATCGTTACTCTCGTTCAATGCGCTCAAACTCCTCATCGATGACATTCTGAATGCGGCGCGTCTCCGCGCGGTCGGCAGGCGTTTTGCCAAAGGCCCCGGCCAACTTCATCCACGGCCGCTCGACGCCTTGGCTGCGCTGGGAGCGCTCGCCCAGCTTTTCCTCGATGGCGTTGGCCAGCAGTTGTTCGACGCCGATGCCCTGCGCCTCCGCCAGGCTTTTGGCTTGCTGGAACGTCGAATTGGGAACGTCAATGGTTGTTTTCACGAGGGCATCTTCTCATGGTGGCGCAGTTCATTCAACTCGTGGCCGCGGCGGCGAGGGGGCGTTCGGTATCGTGAGGGTTCATCCGCGTTGATGGCGGACGCAGTATGGGAGAACGTCTTCCTTCACGTGAAAGCCGATTTCCTTGAGCGCCGGCTCGGGCGGCGTGAGCAGCGGGAGGAGTTTCTGGTAGATGTCGCGCAGCGCGGCGTCGTGCATGAGGAGCGTTTTGTCGATCTCCGCCAGGCGTTTGAGGATGGCGGCGTTGGCGGCCTGTTGCTCGCGCATCTGGACGAAGGCGCGAATGATGAAGAGGCTCATTTTGATTGCCTGCGGACTATTCAGGACGGTGGCCGCCATGAGCGCGCCATGTTCGGTGAAAGCACGGGGTCGGTAACGGCGGCCTCCTCGGCCCGGCTTTGAGATCACAGTTTGTGATCTCAAAGGCACAGACGCCGGATTGTGTGGGGTGATCACAGTCATGGCTTCTTGATGACCAGCCAGGTGGCCAGCTCGAAATCGGTGGTGTCGCTGGCTTGGTCCTTCTGATCGGGAATCTTGAAGCTGCGCCCGGTCTGGAGCCCGGCGGCCACGCGCTTGCGGAACGTCGCGACGATGGATGCAACGGCCTTTTTGAGGAGGTTGTCGTAGAGAGCCGTGTTGCTGCCGTCGGCAGTTTGCTGGTCGAACAGGGTGCAAAGGTCATCGTAGGGCGTCGTCTTGCCGGCGCAGAGATCCCGGTAGATACCGAGAATCTGCTTCGGCTGCGCGAAGCCGAGTCGGACATTGCCATCGTCGAGGACGTAAACGAGGAAGTAGGGCTGGAGGGGGTTGACTTGAGTTACTGCCCTCACCCCTGACCCCTCTCCCATCGGATGGGCGAGGGGGACCGCCGACTGCCCCTCACCCTGGCCCTCTCCCCTCGGAAGGGCGAGGGAATGGGACGCCGCCGGGCCGGAGGCCCGCTCAACCGGCAGGCTGGAAGCCTGCCCCACCTGTTTGAGGCACCAGATGACGCCGGGAGCGATGGCTTTGATTTGTTCGTGAGGCGGAACAACCGTGTAAAGGCCGAAGGGCGCCGCTTCGAGCGTCGCACGGTTGGTTTCGAGATACTTCAGTAGATCGATGCGGAAGTCGTCGAGCGTGAATTCGGTGAGCGAGATGGTCTCCGCCAGGTCTTCCAAGTCGAGGACCTCGTCTTTGAGCCGGAGCAATTGCCGGTCGCGGTAGCGGAGATCGTCCTTGATAAGGTCCTGCAATTCGTCCTGCTTGAGCAGGTTGTCTTCCAGCGTGGCGGCGATGTCCACGAGCGCCATGCGGGCCTCGACGCGGTGCTTCAGGCTGATGTATTGATTCAGGTTCGGCGTGGGCCAGAAGTTCACCAGTTGAACGGTGGGATTGAGGCTCCCGATGCGGTCCACGCGGCCGAACCGCTGGATGATGCGGACCGGGTTCCAGTGGATGTCGTAGTTCACTACGTAATCGCAGTCCTGGAGGTTCTGCCCCTCGCTGATGCAGTCGGTCGCGATGAGCAGGTCAATCTCGCCTTCCTGGGGCATCGTCGGGATTTTGGCGCGGCGCTTCGCGATGGGCGAGAAATTGGTCAGGATGTGGTTGTATTCGCTCAGGCGCTGGAATCCCTGCGGCTGGAACGTGGTCCGGTTTTCACCGCTGCCCACCACCAGCGCGGAATGGAGGCCCAGTTCTTTGCGCGCCCACTCGTGGAGGTGTTCGTAAAGATAGTTGGCCGTGTCGGCGAAAGCGGTGAAGACAAGCACCTTTCGGTTGAGCTTGCCCTCCTTGTTCTTGCTGGGCTGGCGGGCTTTCTCGGCAATCAACGTCTTCAGCTCCGTCAGCTTGTTATCGCGGTCGGGGGTGATGTCCTTCGCGGACAGGTGCAGGATGATCAACTGCTGTTTGTCGTGTTTGAGGTCCTTAAGCCACTTGTCCAGATGCAGGTGTTCCAGTTTGTATTTGAATTTGCCGCCGACTTCCAGGGCGTCGCGGAGATCCTCGTCGTCGTCGAAGCCCAGCGTCAATTCGTCCGCTGCGACTTCGTCGGTGCCCTTTTGCATGGACTGGAAGCGGGCGATCTTCTGCTCCAGTTGGTCGATCTTGGCGATGGTGCGGTCCATCGTGATTTCAAAGGACTGGACGGAGCTTTCGAGGCGCTTGAGGAATCCGACCTTCATCATGCCGATGAGGAACTTTTCGCGATCGGCCTGGGTGAACGGGTCGCGGGTCGGAGTCTGGTAAATCGGCTTGAACTCGTCTTTGACGTATCGGGATGGGGCGAAGAGCGAGAGCTTGTAGCCCTCCATCTCCTCGTTGAGCTTATCGTAGGTGAGGAAGCGGCGCTGGGAATCGATCTCCGGGGAAATAGACACGGGTTTGACGCGCTTCGGGAAGCCGCCGAGCCGTTCCATCTCGTGGGCGTAATACTTCTGCACGTGCTTCCGCGCGCGGGCGATGGTGAGTTCGTCCAGCAGCTTGAAGAAATCTGAACCAAGCCGCAGAAGCAGCTCGGAGGTCCGTCGCTTCGCCGGCGGCTGCTTGGCCCAGTTCGTGAAATGGGCCTGGGCCTGGCGCAGGGTCTCCTTGACGCTGGCGATGCCGATGGCCTCGCGGAACGCCCCGTCGTGGTCGGCGGAGATGAAGGCAATCTGATTCCGAAGGTCCTTCAAGTCGTTGTTGACTGGCGTCGCCGACAACAGCAGGACCTTGGTGCGAACGCCGGATCGGATGATGTCGTCCATCAGGCGCTCGTAGCGGCTCCGACGAATGATGTTCCCCTGTTCGTCGCGGCGTCCGGGGGTGTTGTTGCGGAAGTTGTGCGACTCATCAATGACGATCAGGTCGTAGTTGCCCCAATTCAACGTGGCCAGGTCAATGCCGTTGCCGGTAATCCCGTCCGCGCGGCTCAGATCGGTGTGAAACAGGACGTCGTAGCGGAATCGGTCTGCGGTGAACGGATTCAGCAGGTCGTTCAAGCGATAGACCATCCAGTTCGGGTGAAGCTTCTTCGGGCACAGCACCAGCACGCGCTCGTTGCGCAGCTCGAAAAACTTGATGACGGCCAGGGCTTCGTACGTTTTGCCCAAGCCGACGCTGTCGGCCAGGATGCAGCCGTTGTGAGCAAGGATTTTGTTGATCAGCCCTTTGACGCCGTCTTTCTGGAAATCGAAGAGGGCTTTCCAAATCTCGGTATCGAACAGCGTCGTCTTGCCGAGGTCCGCGTCGGTCTTTCGCGCGTCGCCGAGGAACTTCTCGAAAATGTGGAAAAGTGTTTTGTAGTAGATGAATTCCGGCGCGTGATTCTGATAGACCTGGGCG
>JACQWK010000297.1 GCA_016209525.1 Verrucomicrobiota bacterium | reverse complement strand
ATTCCAAGCCGTAATAGGGCCACCAGATTCGGCCGGGAAGGTACTCATCGGCGGTTTCCAGCAAGCGCCACCAACCTTCATACATCTGCTGTTCCCAGCCCATGTCGGTTCCGAACATCACGCGATCCCGATAGCGCGCGAGAAACTGGCGCGCGGTGCGCGGTTGGCGGCCCAGCTCGTAATCCCGAGCCGCGATGTCGAGATAGAGATTCGGAAATTTTTCCAGGGCGCGGGCCAATGAAGCCGTGTCGTTGCCCTGATTGCTCAGATGGCAGAAGATGAACCGAGTCTCCGGGTGACGCGCCAGCACACGATCGCGCGTCGCCAGCAGTTCCTCGTAAGTCGGCACGTCTTTGCCCGCGAGGTTGAACCCTTGGAAGTCGGGCGTGCGCTCCTGGCGCGGTCCCAAGGGTTGCCAGCAGGAAGGGTGATCCGCGATGTGGACGTTGATGGGCAGTTGGAGTTCCGCGCATTTCTTCCAGAACAGATCGAGACGCGGGTCGTCGAGCCGAAGCCGTTTGGCGCGGGGGAGCGCTGTGCCCTCCGAGGCTTGCACGCCCCAGCCCTTGTCGGTGATCTCGCCGACGCCCCGTGCGCCGCGCCGATAACATCGCTCCAATTCACGGGCCGCGCGCTCCGGATAATCCGGCGCCTCGATGTTTGTGACGTCCAGGCCGCAGTAAACTTGGAACCGGTCCTGGTGCGACTTGAGAAACAGGTCGGCTTGCCGGTCGAAATCGGCGCTGGTCGCTTCGGTGAAGACGATGGAAACTTGCACGCCCACCTGGTCCATTCGGCGCACCCAAGCCTCCACGTCAGCCGGCGTCTTGATTCTGTTCATGGACGAGTGCGAATGCACGTCGATGACCGGATAGCGCGCCTTGGCGACTGGCGTTCGGGGAACCACGAGCGAGGAAGCAGGCGTGTAATCCTTCAACAGCAGCGTGTCCATGGGCCCTTCCTTCACGTTGATGCCGTACTTGACCTTGGGTGCCGCGGGAGAAGCTTGGGCCCAGGAGTTGCACACGGCTCCAGCCAGGATCACGGTGGTGAGGAAACTAGATTCAAGGGAACACACTCTGCGGTACATAGCCGGGAGGTTGTCCCAAAGATAGATTTTGGATCTCGTCCTCGTCGTCGTCCTCGTCCTCGATTTTGGCTTGGTTTTCGAGGACGAGGACGACAACGAGCACGAGGACGAATCAGTGCTCGGTAAGTTCCGGACTCGCTCTGAGGCACGTGTCATGAGCTTCACGAACTTTCCTCGTCTCCCGTTTATGAAAAGTTGGCAGGTCATGCGGAGATTATGCTCCGTGCTTCGAGCGAAGCAAAACCGCATTTTTTCGCGACGAAGAAGCGAAAAAAATTGCTCTGCGAAAGCGAAGGTCACAGCAACCGCGGTTGCAACTCTTCCTTGGCGAGGGCTTCTCCCAGGCTCTCGACGCGGGCGCGCCGGCGTTCGATGATGTGCTTGTCGATTGAGGGATCGTAGGGCACCGGATAGTCGCCCGTGTAGCAGGCCATGCAAAACGATTCTCTCGGCAGCCCGGTGGCGGCGACCATGCCCTTTTGCGAGAGATAAGCCAGGGAGTCGGCGTGCAAATATTTGCCGATTTCTTCGACGGTGTGGTTTGCCGCCATGAGCTTGCTCCGGTCCGGAAAATCAATGCCATAAACGCAGGGATGCATGTGCGGCGGACAACTGACGCGCACGTGGACTTCCTTGGCCCCCGCTTCTTTGAGGGTCTTAACGCGCGCTTTGCACGTGGTGCCGCGCACGATGGAGTCGTCCACGATGACGACCCGCTTGTTCCGCACCAATTCCGGAATCAGGTTCAACTTCACCCGCACGTCGAAGTCGCGGATGAGTTGCGACGGCTGCAAAAAGCTGCGTCCCACATAGTGGTTGCGGATGAAGGCCATCTCGAAGGGAATTCCGGATTCACGCGAATAACCCATGGCCGCACAAATCCCGCTGTCCGGCACCGGGACCACGATGTCCCCATCGACCGGATGCTCTTGCGCCAGCCGACGGCCCATTTCAAACCGCACCTTATAGACGCTTCGGTCGGCAATCAGGCTGTCGGGCCGCGCAAAATAAACGTATTCGAAAATGCAGAATGCCCGGCGCCGATGTTCCGGAAACGCCTGCAAACTCCGCAGACCGTTCTTGTCGATGATGACAATTTCGCCGGGCTGGACATCACGCTCGAGTTTGGCGTGGATCTGGTCAAACGCATTGGTCTCGCTGGACAGCACCCACGCGCCGTCCACGGTCCCGATGGACAACGGGCGGAAGCCGTGCGGGTCGCGGATGCCGATCAACTCCTGCTCGGTCATGATGACCAACGAATAGGCGCCTTCAATGCGGCGGACGGTCTGGATTAAATTGTTCTCGGTGCCGCCGAGAGTCGGCTGGGCCATCAGGTGGAGGATGATTTCACTGTCCACCGTTCCCTGGAAAATCTGCCCGCGGTCCTCAAGTTCGTCGCGGAGGCTGACGGCGTTGGTCAGATTGCCGTTGTGGGCGATGGCGATCTGTCCGCGGCGGCAACTGATGCTCAATGGCTGGGCATTTTGGAGTTGGGAGGAGCCGGCCGTCGAATAGCGCGTATGCCCGACGGCCATGTGTCCCACGAGTTGGTGCAGGATTTTGCCGGTAAAGACATCCTGGACCAATCCCATGCCGCGGTGGCTGCGGAATTGCTTGCCGTCACACGTGACGATGCCAGCGCTTTCCTCACCACGATGCTGAAGCGCGTACAGGCCGTAGTAGGTCAAGTCTGCGGCGGCAGGATGGCCGAAAACTCCGAAAACTCCGCAATAATGCTTAGGATAGTTCAGCATCGCCTGTTTCCTTCAATCCGTTGCAGCGGGAACATTCATTTTGCAGGAGGCGAAATTAGTGAGCTCAAAAACTTCTTCCTCTCCCCGCGAGGAACGAGTGGGGAGAGGAATGAGGAGAGGGGCAACCGAATAAAGACGGCCCTCCTCTCCCCGGCCCTCTCCTCCCTTCGCAGGGTAGAGAGGGAGAAATCCAAGCGGGATGTTTCGTTTCATTGCTTGATTCAACAGCAGTGGCGCCGGGGTGAGGGGCAAATTTCATGTCGGTTTACTAATGAACGAACCAATAGTCCAGCAAACGCGTTTCCAATAACCTGGTTCGCGGCTTGTATGAGCGACCGCCCAAATGAAAATCCGGTCTTCAAGAAGTTCGTAGATAACCGCGTAAAAAAACGGTGCGCATACTATTTCATCGCTCGGGCGATGGAATTCCACCAGAGGTCATGCAATTCACGCAAGTACCAAGTCAACTCGCGCCGGCCGGTCTTGATCCGCAACTGGTCTCCGCCAACTCGGCCCAACCGCGTGGCCGCAACACCGAGGACTTTTGCGCGTTCCAGAATTTCCAGCGCCGCGGCCGGCGCGGCCGAAACCACCACTCGGCCCTGCGTCTCCCCAAACAACAGCGCGTCGAGCCTTGCAGCCGGGAATTCAGTCAAGTCGATGCTGGCGCCGTTTAATCGCGATGTATCTCGCGCGACCTGGTGCGAGAGGCAGCCTTCGGCGAGCGCCACGGCGAGCCCGCCTTCGCTGCAATCGTGAGCGCTCTTGATCAGTCCCGCCCGGATTAGCGTGCGCAGCGCGTCGTGCAGCCGCTTTTCTGAGTTGAGCTCACACCGAGGCGGCAAGCCGGTTTTCAAGCGATGAATTCTTCGCAGATAAGCGGAGCCGCCCAGACCGAAAAGGGGGTCTTTGAGGTCGATCAGGTCGCCTAAGAGAAAAATGGCATCGCCCTCATCTTTGAACCATTGCGTCGTGATGTGTTCCGGTCTCTCGATCAACCCGACCATGGCCACCGTCGGCGTCGGATCAATCGGGCCGGCGGGGCTTTGGTTGTAGAGGCTCACGTTGCCGCCGGTCACCGGCACCTCAAAGGCACGGCACGCCTCGGCCAAGCCGTCCACGGCCCGACGCAATTGGTAGAAGATCTCAGGATTGTGCGGGTTGCCGAAATTCAAGTTGTCGGTGATCCCCAGAGGCGTCGCGCCCGTACACGCGAGGTTGCGGGCCGCTTCGGCGACCGCAATCTTGCCGCCTTCGCAAGGATCCAAATAGACGTAAGCCGCGTTGCAATCGACGCTCAACGCGATGAACTTCTCGGATTTCGGATTTCGGATTTCGGATTTCGGATTTTCATCAACGGGCGGCAATGAATCTTCCTTGATCCGCAGCACCGCCGCGTCCGATCCCGGACCGACGACCGAGTTGGCGCGGACGGTGTGATCGTATTGGCGATAGACCCAGTTCTTCGAGGCGATGCTGGGCCACGCGAGCAACGCCTTCAAATCCGGAACCGGATCAGCTGTGTCCGGCAGGCTGTCCAGCGAAAAGCCGCGCACTTCCTGGAGGTAGCTTGGCGGACGCGACTCGCGCTGATAAATCGGGGCTTCATCGGCCAGCTTTCGCGCGGGGATGTCCGCGACCACCTGCCCGTGGTTCTTGACCACCATCCGGCCAGTGTCCGTCACGACTCCGATCTGCGCCCAGGGAAGGTCCCACTTTTCGAAAACGCGCTTCACTTCATCTTCCCGGCCTCGCCGGACGATGATGAGCATCCGCTCCTGAGATTCGCTCAGCATGATTTCGTAGGGCGTCATGTTGGGCGCCCGCTGAGGCACTTGGCTGAGCTCAATCTCGATGCCTGTGCCGGCGCGGGCGGCTGTCTCGCAAGTGGAACAGGTCAGTCCGGCCGCGCCCATATCCTGCATCCCAGCCACCGCTCCCGTGGCCAGCAACTCCAGGCAGGCCTCACAGACAAGCTTCTCCATGAACGGGTCGGCCACCTGCACGGCGCCGCGTTGTATCTCCGCCGATTCCTCGGTCAAATCCTGCGAGGCGAAGGCCGCGCCCGCCAGACCATCACGACCCGTGGCGGGCCCAACATAAAAAACAGGATTCCCAGTGCCTTTCGCGGCGCCGCGGGCGATCTGCTCATGCCGGAGAACGCCCAAGCAAAACGCGTTCACCAGCGGGTTGCCTTCGTAAGATTCGTCGAAATAAACCTCGCCCGCGATGGTCGGAATGCCGAAGCAATTACCGTAATGAGCGATCCCCGCAACGACTCCGGCAAACAGCCGCTTGTTATTTGCCATTTGCAATCTGCCATTTGCCATTGCAGCCTCCGCTCCTTTCCCCCTCGGAGCAGCCGCCGTGTGGAGGCTCACTTCTTCTTCCACTATTGGCCCAAACCGCAGTGAGTTCACCGCGCAGACCGGCCTCGCCCCCATCGTGAAGATGTCACGAATGATCCCGCCCACGCCCGTAGCCGCGCCCTGGAACGGTTCAACGGCGCTGGGATGATTGTGGGATTCGATCTTGAAAGCGATGGCCAACCCATCGCCGATGTCCATGATCCCCGCATTCTCTTCTCCGGCGCCGACCAGAATGCGTGGCGATTGGGTGGGAAAACCTTTCAACAGCGGCTTGGTGTTTTTGTAGGAACAATGCTCGCTCCACATCACGGAAAAAATGCCTAACTCGGTGTAGGTCGGTTCCCGTCCGAGGATCTGCCGGATACGTTCGTACTCTTCGGGCGTGAGATTGTGATCCCGGACCAATTCGGGCGTAACCTTGGTTTCGGAGGTCAGATTCACAAATAGCCCAGCGCGGCAGAGCCGCAACCGAAGTTTGGCCCACGAAACACTCGAAACTCACGAACGAAGTCCAATCCCCTCATATTTCTCATTTCGTGCCTTTCGAGTGTTTCGTGGGCTTGCCTTTTTCGGCCATCAACAACTTCTGGCCGGCCTGCGAGCAAGTTGGGCAATT
>JACQWK010000307.1 GCA_016209525.1 Verrucomicrobiota bacterium | reverse complement strand
GCGACGATTCATGGAACACGATCATTTTCCAACGCTTGGCCTTTGGCAAGCCGCCTTCGACGAGTCACATTGAAGCCGGTGCATCCCGAAGTTGTCGGTCGTCGTAGCGCAGCCGTCCACGGCTGCGAGTTCGAGCGGCGTCTCGCCGCCGGGCCGCGTCCGAGCGGGACGCTCGGCGAACTCGCAGGCGAGACGCCTGCGCTACCGACAACCGGTGGATGCACTGGCTCGGTTCGGGCGCGTGCCAATATTCTTCGCCTCGTAGCGCAGATTTTCAATCTGCCGTATCGCAGAATTGCATTCTGCGGCGCGGCCGACAAGTTCCAGCGCCCCTGGACTTGCCGGCGCGCTACCGATTGCAAATCGGCGACACGGCAGACTTCAAGTCTGCGCTACGAAGAATTCCGTCATGTGCTTTGCGAGGGAGCTGGGCCAAACCGCAGCTTGCTCCAGCCGTACTGGCCGATATGGTGGTGCTATGAACGCGAGAACGATTCGTCTGGCGCGATGGAGCGCGGTCGTCATGGTTGCCGTGAGTGGACTCGCCAGCAAGGCTGCAGAGGCTGGCGCACCGAAGATTCAGCACAACAAACTGGCCGACTTGGGAAGCGAGCATTTGGCGCACGCTGTGTTTCGCCGCACACCCAGCGGCGGCGCCATCGTCGCTTGGGGCGAACGGATCGTGGAATGGGCGCTCGACCAACCACAGCTTCGCCAAACCGTGGCGCCGCACAACAACCTGCACTTTTCCAACGGCGGCTGCGCATTGGACGTGGACGGCGACGGCACGGACGAGATCGTCGTGGCTCGCGGAAGGGGGCGTTGGTGCACCGACCCGGAGCTCTTCTGGTATCAAGAAATCGATTCTGCAGGCTCCTGGACCACCTCATCAATCGGCCAAGTCGGCAAAGGACCGATCTCACCTCACGACATCGTGCCGATCACCGTGCGCCGGCCCGACGGCGCCACGGCGCGCGGTGTGGTCACCGTGTTCGATCGCCAGAACTTGGCGTGGTATGAGATTCCCAAAGATCCGCGGCAACCGTGGCTTCGCCACAACCTAGCGGAATTACCACGCCGCAGCCAATCTGGCATCGCCGTGAGCGACCTGGCAGGCAATGGCCGCCCCGACGTGGCTTGCGGCATGTTCTGGGCCGAGTGTCCGGCCGATCCGGTCCGCGACCCCTGGCGCGTGCGCCGGTTTGGCCATTGGGAAGAAGGCGGCTGGGGCGCCATGACGAAACTCGAGGCTGCGGACATGGATGGCGATGGACGGCTGGACCTCGTCGCCACACAGGCGGAAATCCCCGACGCGCGGCTGGGCATTTTTTCGCGCGATCCCCAGCATCCAGAAGACGCGTGGAAATATCGTGAGGTCGATCAGGGCCTTTACTGCCCGCACAGCCTGGTCGTGGCGGACTTGAACCGGGATGGGAGCAAGGACATCATCACCGGGGAAATGACGGCTGGAGGATGGTCCTTTCCCTTGAACCCGCGCCCGCGGATCATTGCCTACCTAAACCGAGGCGAAAAACCGTTCGAAAGGCGTGTGTTGGCCGAGGGTTGGGGCGTTCACGAGATGGGACTCGTGCCGCCGCGCGATGATGGCCGCTGGATTCTTTTCGCCGCCGACGAAACGCAGACGCAAAAATTCCCCGACATGAAAACGCACGTCAGCACGTGGACGATTACGTGGGCGAGAGCAGCAAAGGGCGGGTTGAAATAGGCTCTGCCGATGGCAGATCGCGGATTCGGCGAAGGCTGCGGAGCTGCGAACAAACTCCGAAATGCGAACAGAGCACGTTTTGAAGGTAGGGTCGGCGCGCCCGCGCCGTCCCCGCCGCGTTCAGCAGTGGAACAGAGTGAGCTGAGGCTGCATGAGTCGCCCTCCGATTCAGAAGGGTTCCACGCCTGCACGGCGCGGGGACGCCGCAGCGCAGCGTCCCTACCTCGCACGCCCCAAGGAGTGGGGGAGGAACCGTCAGAGGCCTCGAGCAAGGCCAGCCTAATTTCATGGTGTCAGAAATCTTGAGATCGCACACTGCGGAGCTGATGCACGGATTCTGCATTTTGGTCCGGATATTCGCGGTGGCCACGGCAGCGGCTGTGGCGGCTTCGGTGGTCGGCCAAACGCGACCCCAGCCAGGAGTCAGCGCCGTTCCCCAAATCTACCTGATTCATTACGCGCCCGACGCGCCACGAGACCCGCGCTTTGTCGCGAAGTTGCGCGAGGCTCCTCCGGACATCCTTCACTTGGGCCACGCCGTGCCGCTCAACAGCATATTCGGCCCGACCGCCGACTATTCCGGCTGGAATCCGAAATTGGTCGGCGCACCGGACATATTGAAGCGACAAGGCGAGTTGCGGGAATTCGTCAACAAACTCCATCAGGCCGGCATCGCCAAAGTGATTTGCTACATCAATCCGTCCATTCTCGGAGGCGACCATGAAAAGCGCCTGGGCTTTTGGGCCTTCTACGATCAATGGAAAAATTACGAGACGCTCGGCATCGGGCCCAAATCAACACGACCTCCCGAAGCTTGGATGCAGCGACCGCGCCGGTCTTTCGCGCCGTGGGAGCCCGAACCAAACTACCCGCTTTGGCGGTACCAGCCCTGCGCCAATGAGCCCGCTTGGAGGAAGTACCAAAGCGCCGTGGTGCGTCTCATCGCCGAGTGCGGGTATGATGGCGTGTTCGTCGATGACTGCATTATGGAATGCCGCCATGACCTCTGCGCGGAACGATTCCCCGAATTCCTTAAGAAGCGATACAGCTTCGAAGCACTCCAGAGAACGCTGGGAGGCGACTTGAGCTTGGCTGCAACTCGGAGCGGGAGCCCGGCGGAACCGGCCGACCAACTGCGCAGCGCTGAGACGCACCTGTTCTGGCAGGAATCCATCGCGAACCTCCTGGAGGAACTCAACCGAGCCGGGCGCACCGTGAATTCAAATTTCTTCACGCTCCCCAACTGGGGTGCGACCGCGCGAGTGGTCGGCGCCGCCTCGCGCGCCCGGACGGGCAAGAGCTCGGCGGTCTGGCGTCGGGCCGCGGCGGACCAGATGTTCGAAGAGGATCACCCGCCCGGATATTTCGGAACGAACGACGTGGTCGGATACCTCTTGCAGTTTAATTACGGGCTGGAACTGGGTATCCGCCCGGCCATTCTGAGCTACGGCACGACGCGCCGGCACGTGGAGTTGGGTTACGCCGAAGCAGCGGCCGGCGGCGGAGGATCCTACGTGGAGCCCACGGCTGCGTTTCCGGACGTGCGGCGAAAATGGCGGGAGTTTTTCAAAGCAAACCGAAACCTGTTTGAGGGTTTCACTTTGGTGGCGCCCGTCGCGCTTGTGGTTTCCTTTGACGAACCGCGCTACGGGAACGACCGGCATCTTCGAGACGTTTTCGCGTCGGCGCGAACACTCTGCAAACTGCACGTGCCGTTCGCTGCTCTGCCGTTGGAAAATCTCACGAGCAAGAGTCTGTCGCGGCACAGACTCATCCTCGCTTCTGAATTGAAGCACCTGTCGAATGCGCAGATCGGGGTCCTGAAGGATTTCCTCAGAAATGGAGGGCGGCTCTTAGCCACCGGCGCGTGCGGGGAATATGATGAGCTCGCGTTGCCACGAAAAGGAGCGCCTTGGGCAGGACTGGACCTGTACGAGGGCATCCAACCGCCTCCGAGCCTCCGGCCAGACCAAGGAGCCGCTGTCCGCCTGGCGACGCTTCAGGACGTTGTACCGAAACGCGAATTCACCGCAGTCGATACGCTCGAGATCCGAAAGCCGGATACCTTCGTCGCGCGGCTCCGGGAATTGACAGCGTCCGGCGCCGATGCGGCGGACTATAGTCGTTTCGGCCAATGGCTGGAGTCGCTTGGCGGCGGACATCTCAGCCTGGCGAAGTCGGCACCCGCAGTTTGCACGGTGGCTTATCAGCGCCTGGGTGAAGCGGACGCAAGGATGACCGTCCATGCCGTGCGCTACTCCGTTCCCACTTGGGGCGGCGACGATGCGGAAGTCAAACCATTGCCGGTCAGCTTGGAGATCCCACTCCCGCGCGGATGGACGCTTGAGCGGGCCAGAGTGCTCAGTCCCGGCGAGCCGGCGGCTTTGCTTGAAACGCAGATCAACGCGGGAAAAGTGCGCTGTGAGTTGCCGCCGTTTGAATTCTACTCGCTCCTCAGCTTGAAGTTGAGACCGATCCAAGCTCCGAAGCAGACTTCAAGTTTGCAGAGGTAGGGACGCCGGGCCTCCCGCGTCCCCGCCCGCGTTCAGCGGACGGAATTCGACTGCCAAGGCTGAGAACTCCTGATCCGCGGACTCTGACTGAGACTCAAGGGCCGTGTTGCCTTACCAAACTTTGATGCATATGCACCAAAGTTTGGTAAGCGAACTTGATCCTTGAGCCCACGGCATTTCATTGGTTCCGTCAAAACTCTTGCGCAGAGTTTTCGGTTCGCGCTTACTCTTCTGTTCATGAACTCCACGTCTAAGCTCTCTATTTCCGCCGTCGCAAGCGTGCTGCTCGTTTCCGCGGCGAACATCGCCTCGGCTCAGCCTAAAGGCGCCAATTATGATGAAGCCAAAGTCCCGAACTACACGCTGCCAGACCCGCTGTTGTCCTCGAACGGCGTGCGCGTGTCGGACGCGGCGGCATGGCAGCAAAAACGGCGGGCCGAGGTCCTGGAATTGTTCCGGACCCATGTGTACGGCCATAGCCCCGGACGCCCGCGCGAGATGTCATTCGAAGTTCGTTCGGTGGAAAAGAACGCGCTGGGCGGAAAAGCCACGCGCAAGGAAGTCTCGGTTTATTTCACCGGACAGCGCGATGGGCCGCAGATGAGCGTCTTGATTTATTTGCCCAATGACGCCCAAAAACCGCGGCCCGCATTTCTGGGCCTGAATTTCTACGGGAACCATGCCGTTCATCCAGACCCTCGGATTACGCTGTCGAAACGGTGGATGCGTCCTGAGAAGGACAAGGGCATCGCGAGCAATCGCGCCACCGAGGCCTCGCGCGGCAGCGAAGCAAGCCGCTGGGCTGTGGAAAAGATTCTCGCGCGCGGCTACGCCTTGGCCACGATCTACTACGGCGACCTTGAGCCTGACTTTGCGGACGGCTGGAAAATGGGGGTGCGCGCAGCGTTTCGCCCGGATGGAACACGCCGGAAAGCTGAGGCCGCAGAGGCGTCGGCCGAATCAGCCTCTGGACGCGAAGCAAAGGGCCGGCCCGACGACGCGGCGCCGGATGACTGGGGCGCAATTGGAGCCTGGGCATGGGGATTGAGCCGAGCGCTGGATTACTTTGAAAGCGATAAAGACATCGACGCGAAGCGCGTGGCGGTGATCGGACATTCACGCCTGGGCAAAACGTCGTTGTGGGCCGGAGCACAAGACGAACGCTTTGCCTTCGTGATTTCCAACAATTCCGGCGAGGGCGGCGCGGCGCTGAGCCGGCGACGGTTTGGCGAGACCACCGAACGGATCAACACGTCGTTCCCGCACTGGTTTTGCGCGAACTACAAGAAATACAACAACCGGGAGGACGACCTGCCCGTGGACCAGCACTTGTTGATCGCGTTGATGGCGCCGAGGCCGGTGTACGTCGCGAGCGCGCAGGAAGACTTATGGGCCGACCCGCGAGGGGAATTCCTTTCGGCCAAGAACGCCGAGCCGGTCTATCGCCTCTTCAGCAAGGAAGGATTGGGCGTTGCGGAAATGCCGGGACTCAACCAGCCGGTCGGAAAAACGATCGGCTACCACATCCGCACCGGCAAACACGACGTGACCGACTACGATTGGGAACAGTATCTGAATTTCGCGGACAGCCACTTGAAGAAGTGAGCGCAACGTCATCTCAGCCGCCGCTGCAATAAGGTGTGGCGGTTCTCGACGAGTGTTTCACACTACGGAGACACTTGAATCCGTACCTGGCAATTCGGCGAGAGAGACTAGCCAAAGCGCGCCAGCGTTTGGACTACGTGCGATTTATCGCCGCTTTCTCACGACCGACCGAGCCTGGTCTTCGGCCAGACTTGACTCCGTATTCTCATAAAGAGAGGCGATAAATCGCACGCACTCCAGACGCTTCGCGCCTCTCGACGCCTTGGGAAATTCGGCCCTCGCTGTGGTGTTCAACGCTTCGACGCATGTCTGTCGAGGCTCCAACCCCTATTCAAGGTGCACCGGCTGAGTGAAGGCGCCGTTGACCGCCGAATCCCACGCGGCGAGACGCACCCACTTCTTGTTGCCCGCGTCCAAACGAATCCGGTAGCGATGCGATCCAAACGGCGGCTGTTCGGTAGCTGAAACGAACTGGCTCCCGACCGTTCGCCCGTCGCCCCAAACGACTTCCACAAACTCGAGCGGAAAGGTCCACTCCACTTCGGCGTCGATGTCAATCCGCTGGCCTGACTTCTTCACCGAGTAGTTTCGAATCAAAACTTCGCCGGTGCTGACAAAGAATTCTCCCGCGCGCAACGCTCGGCTCACCGCGCTCCAGTCGTCGAATGCCGGCGTGCGGTCGAGCTTCACGTAATTCACGTTGAAATCTCCGTAGAGGTCGTACTCGGGAAATTTTTTGTAGGTATCGACCTCGCCGACCATGTATTGGGGGCGCCCCCAATTGTTCATGTCGTCCAGCGTGCCCAGGCAGCGTATCTCCCCCAAGCGTTTGTGCGAGAGATCGACCGGGAGTGACTTGAAGGCCGCGCCCAGCCATTGGTCACTGCGAAAATAATCCGTTTCGCGGATTTTATCCGGATAGAAGGTCGAGCCTTTGGTGCGGGGATGGGTTTGCCAGACCAGGGCGTTCTCCGCCTTCATGAGTTCGAAAACGTCCGCCGCGCTGCCCGTGTGATAGACCTTTCCGTATTTCTCATGGCGCGCGGCCCACGGCGTTCCTTCCGGCCGGACATGGGTCCAATAGACAGGCTTGGGAAAAACGATGTTGTAGTGGCCGCCGAGATACGCGTTCGCCTCCTCGCCCGGCAGAATGAGGAAGTCCCGATCCGAATGGCGGCGGCAGGCCTCAAAATAGTTTTCCAATTCCTGGAAGCGCACCGGCCCTGGATCTTTCGGATGCCCGTCCCCGTGAAAATCGAAGATGTGGGCGATGTTGATGCCGAGCGCCCGCATGGCTGGAATCCACGGCGCCTGCGTATCGAGGCTGCCGGAATTCATCAACTCTTGCGTAAAGGCCGTGTGGAAATGTGTGACCATGGTTTGGTAGCCTGGCAGCGGTTTGTAGCGATCTCCATGTGTGAAGGCGAGGACCGATTCTCGGCAATCCGGCTCGTCCTTCGGACTGAAGAAAAAATAGACCGGCATGCGCTGCCAGGTCCCGGGCGGCGCGTTGTAAAGCGCGAATACTTGTTGAATCCAAGTGGGATTGTAGCCTTCGTGACTGTCGCCTTGACGAATGCCGATGGAGAAATGGGAGTCATCGTCCTTGCGATACCAGACGAAGCCCAAATTAACCTCCAACTGACGGGCGAAGAAGAATTGATGCGGCGGAGGAAAGAACGCGATGGAGCCAGCCTTGCCACCGATGATGGCCAAACGGTTTCGAGCCCGCAGCGCCACGGGGTCTTGGTTGGGCGCGCCTCCGAACGCGCAGTCTTGTGGATTGCCGCCCACGTCACGCCAAACCACTTTTTCGAATTGCGTCCGGGAGAAGCCCGTCAGCCCGCCGTAATATTTGAAAGCAACCGACGGTTCGTCTGTCTTCGCGATCAATTCCAGCCGGAGCAGACTCGTTCCCCGGTAAACTGTGAATTGGAGTTCACCGGAAAAAATGCCCATCTCAACTCCCGGAAATGAGATCTCCAGCCGCGCGCCATTGGTCCGCAATTTGCAGCGATCGGCTCGGTAGGACGCCTTGAAGCGGCGGACCTCTTCCGGTTTGCGCGGAAGGTTGGGATTGCCGGTCGGCGCCCCGGGAATACTCAGCGGCGCGTCCCAATATACGTCCCATCGGTTCTCTTCCGGCAGCCCATGCCCTGAACGCCGGAGTCCAGTCGTCACTCCGAATTCAGGAACCAAATGGCCGGCGAGCCGGACCCAGCCCGTCCGCTTGCGCATCTCAATCGCGCGGATGACCGGCGTGCCTTGGTCAATCGACAGCCGCAGGCGCAACGGCAAGCGGTCCGTGCCCGACCAATTGATTTCAAGTTCGTCCTTGCTGATCGCAGCTTCGAGGCCGGGCTGAGGACGATATTGCGAAAGATCGCATTCCAGCGCGCGAATCTTGGAGGACCGCAAGGCGAGGCATGTCAGGAAGAAGTAGAGAAGGATTCTCATGCAAAGCGGATAATGATCAGCACGGAAGGGAAGACGCAATCGAAGAAAACTGGCCTGGAAAGGGGCTTGGAATCTTTGCTTTCGCCCGGTATGACTCAGTCGGTAACCCGCGATGAGTTAAACGAAGCTAAGTATGAACCCCTCTACCCCAGCACCGCTCCGCAATCAGAATCGTTTCGGCTTAGCGTGGACGAAAGTCCCTAAGATCTTTCCGCCGCATCGATTGTTGCTCGTTCTCTACTGCCTTCTCGTCGGCTTCTCCAACGCTCCCGCAAGCGCCGCAACCGGCCTCACCATGGCCTGGACAAATAACATCCTCACGATCACCGGGCCTGACATGCCCGGAGAGCGGGTTGAAGTTTGGTATTTGGAAGCCTTTTGCCGCACAGGATCGACCAAACGCAACTGGAGCCAAACGACGATCCCGCACAAGACGGAGCTGATTTCCGCCCAAAAGGATGGGAAACGCCTCCAGCTCCGAACCAGAGTCGAGCCGGATGTTGAGGTTCAGCACACGCTCCAAGCGGGCGAGGACGATGTTGAATTCCGGTTGTCCTTGAAGAACCACGGCAGCCAATTCGCCGATGTGGATTGGTTCCAACCCTGCATCCGCGTGGGCCGGTTCACGGGGCGCGATCAGAAAACGTACGTTCCGCGCTCTTTCATTTTCACCGAGCGCGGGTTGACCACGCTCGACCAAACGAAGCGCACCGAAGAAGCGATCTATCGCGGCGGACAAGTTTATGTGCCGGCTGGCATCAACCTGGAGGATGTCAATCCGCGCCCCATCAGCCCGGAAAAGCCGGTCAACGGGCTGATTGGCTGCTTTTCTTCCGACGGCAAATATCTGCTCGCGACCGCGTGGGACCACACCCAAGAGCTTTTTCAGGGCGTGATCATCTGTATTCACAATGATCCGCGCGTCGGTGGACTCCAGGCGGGCGAAACCAAAACCCTCCGAGGGAAACTGTATTTTCTGAAGAACGATCCGAAGCTGCTCCTGGAGCGCTACGAACAGGATTTCCCCAGGGTCCGCCCTTAGCCGCACCACCTCAATTCAACCGCTCCTCCGTCGAATAGAATCCGATCAAAGACACTGCCAGGGGATCGCCGTCACGCGATCATGAATCTGCATCGGTCGGCGACATCGGCAAATGATGAAGCCCCGCCGCGCTTTCTTGCGGTTTTCATCGAGAAAGGCCACGACATGACGCGCGTCGCTGGCGGTGGGCCTTTCTGTCCATTTCACTTCCACTGGGGTCAATTGGCCGCCGTGTTCCACGATGTAGTCCACCTCCGCGCCGGCGTAGCTGCGCAAGTAATGCAGTCCGCCGGTTCCGAGATACTGGAGCCGCCGCCAGAATTCGAGCCCCACCCACTGCTCGAAGAGCGGCCCCGGATTGGCCTGCACTGTTTCCGGCGAGGGCCGCACGCCCGCCGCCGCGTGCCGGACACCCAGATCGAACAGCAGAAACTTTCCCGCGCTCATCAGATTCTTGCGCTGGCTGCCAGACCACGCCGGCACCGGCACGCCGATGAACATGTCTTCCAGCAACTGATAATAATTCTTCACTGTGGGCACTGAAAGGCCGGTCTGTTGCGCGATGGCGGAGTAATTGATGATCTGCCCGGATTCCACTGCGGCCAGCCTCAGGAAACGGAGGAACGCGCCCCAATCCTTCACCATCGCTTCACGGCGCATCTCCTCTTCCAGGTGAACGGCGGCGAAGGCACGCAAGACGTCAGCCCGATCCGCCTCGTCTGCTGCGACGACTCCTGGCAACGCGCCCCAGGCCAGACGTTCTTCAAGCGTCCATGCTGGAAACAGATTCTTCGGTTCTCCCGCCTTTGGCCACGGCAGCGGCAACGGCGAATCGGCGTCGGGAGTTGAGCCTTCCGGCGGGGGTTGTTCCGCCAAGACCAGCGGCATCAGCCGGTGCAAAAAGCTGCGGCCCGGCAAGAGGTTGGCGCCCGTGCGCCGGAGTTTTCGCGCGGAACTGCCGCAAAGGACGAACCGCCAGCGCTGTTTGTCACTGTCGTAGAGCGTCTGGACTGCGTCGAAGATGGCCGGCGCCGTCTGCGCCTCATCCACGAAGACTAATCGGCCGCCCGCCTTGGGCTTGAGCGCGCGGCAATCGGCGAGGAAGCGTGCCGGATCGGCCAGATGGAGGCTGCGTTCCGTGGGATCGGCGAGATTGATGACGAGTGAATCGTCCGGCAAGAGAGACCTGATCAACGTGGACTTGCCCGTCTGTCGAGCCCCGAAGAAGAGGTGAACGAAAGCCCGGGCTAGCCTTTCGCGCAGCGTGCCGGCCATCCATCGGTCAAACATGGTGGCAGGATAGTGCCAAAAAATCCACACCGCACCTTAAATTTTCGCTGAAATTTTAAAGTCTATTTTCAGCCGAAGATCCAGCTCCGGGTCAAGCTTTCGGAGTTTGGCCAAGGTCTAGGCCACGTCACACCGGCGCAATCTTGGTCAGTAATAAACGTCGTGGCCCGCGACATGAACCATTTTATTAAATCACCGACAACGAGGATCTCGGTGGCCTTCTTGTCATAGGGACCGCGTATGCGATGGCAGTTCCCTACTGCAGTCGCCGACCAGGACTCTCCTGCTGCCACCAGGCTAGGTGATAGTTGAGCACGAATCGTCTTGGAAAGCGCGCAAGGTTTTCACACAATCCGGCAGGATTCTGGCGGTTACAGCGGCCTATGAAAAACAAAGAGCTTCTAATCAACCAAATTCCTCAAATAGAAGTGGACGGGAGCACCAACATCCCAACCGCACTTTACTACGACTCAAAGGATAGCTATCTGATTGGTTCCGCCGCATTCGCAAGCGCTCCGAGGCCACAAGACGTCAACTGTGACTTCAAGCTGGACTTGGGGAATCATGATCCCACTGGAAAACCGAAGCAGACTTTCCGCACTGCATGCGGCGAGCGCAAGTCTGCTCAACTGCTAACCGATGATTTCCTGACGAAAGTGCTGCGCCACACGAGTGAATGGCTGGCGCGACACGGCGTCGAGAGAGGCACCCGGATGTTGCTTGCGGAACCGCTTGCAATGCAGGATCAACCTGAATGGCTGGCCAACTATCGCAAATGTCTAAAGCAGCTTTTGGAGAAGCGGCAGTTTGCAGGCATCCACAATATTGAATTCGCGGATCTCGACTTTTTACCGGAACCGTTCGCCGTGTTCCAGTACTACCGGTATGGCTACAGACACCCGCTGTTGCTGGAGCGAAAGAAGAATCAGGCGCTCGTGGTGGACTTTGGTGGAGGAACCTTCGACATCTGCATCATCGAAACGAAAAAGGAAGGAGACATCAAGCAAGGCGGCCCCAATTCCAAGCCTATAGCCGCCCAGTCTGAGCCAGTCGGTGGCTTCTTCGTTAACCGCGTCATCGCCGAGCACCTGTTTCGCAAGCATGTCATCCAGAAGTCCGCCAGCCCACAGTACGGCGGAATGTTCGCGAAGGGACTTAGAATCTTCTCGGATTGGCGTGCCAATCAAGTGGACCTTAACACCTGCAAGGAGGAATATCGGCATTTCGTCCAGCATTTTCACGAGGCCATCTTCGCGGTCGAAAACATGAAGCTGAGTCTCTGCAAGAGTGTTGGAGATTGGCATCTGGCCGCTCCGTTAAGCACAAAGGCTTCCGCACAGCTCCCACAAAATCCGTTCGCCGAGAAGTGCGAGTCTTTCTCTGCCACCTTCACGGCTCCGGAACTGCGAGATTTGTTTCGCCACGAAGTTTGGGACAAGCGCCTCAAAGGGGTTGTCGAGCGGACGCTTGAACGAGGTCTGGCAGAGCTCAACGGAGCGCCCATAACTGTCGTGCTGCTCTCAGGCGGATCGGCAAACATCGGCTGGCTCCGGGAACTTCTCCAACGTGATTTTGCGAGTGAGCTTTCCAACGCCGAGATTCTTCAACTTCCAGATTTTCAAGAGGTGGTCGCCAAAGGTCTGGCGGTCGAATGCGCGAGACGCTTTTACAGCGAGGACGGTGACTTCGCATCCGTGACCTACAATCGCCTGTGCCTCGTTCTTGACCCAAACGGGAAGGGGCCTCAGTTGTGCTTGTTCGGTCCCGTCGGAACGGAGATTCCAAGGTGCGACATGAAGGGAGTTCTGTTGCCGTCGGCGAGCCTGTTGAAAGGCATGATCGAAAAGCCGATGCGCTGGAAAGTGCACCACTTGGGGGCGCAGCCGAAACGGTTGGATTACTACTTTTTGCGTTCTAGCTTCGATCATCAGGACACCGAGAACCGGCAGAATGTCGAAGAGCGCACAGTCTTTGCACCGGCCGACTGCATTCATGACGCCGAAATGAAACTCGAGCTGCTGGTTTCGGAGGATGGAACCGCTCGGCCCAAGTTCATTTTCAAAACTGGCCAGACTGAACGAGAGACGTTGGCAACCGATGGCAAGCCGTTCTACCTGGACATGACCTATGGCCAGACGGCGGCAGTCTCCGGCGCTTACATCGGGCTCGATTTCGGAACCAGCAACATTTCGGTTTCGTTCGTCAGCCGCGAGACAATTGGAATTCAGGAAAGACGAGCGTCAGAAAAATCGTGGAACGAGCTAAGCGACCTCGCCCAGATGTTGCCCTACCCCCTGGCGGCGCCGCTGGCTTCATTCCTTTCCCAGGCGGACGCCAATCGGCTTCAGAAGGCTGGAAGGGAATTCATCGAGGCCGCGTTGGCGCTCGCCGCCTATGTTGCCTACTTGGAATCCTGTGTCCACAAAGGACGCGGGGAGACTTACGTCTTCAAGGGTTTTACGCAGCGGTCTGCCGGCCCGCTGTGGCGATTCCTCCAAGACGCGCTTGCGAAGTTGCCGCACGATGCCGAGATTTCGGGTGGGTTTCGAGAGCTCTTGAGACCTGAGTTTCATAGGCTCGTGGACGAAGCGGTGAATTTCGTTGCCGCGGAGAAGCACGACAAGGCGAGCGCATCCGAGTTTGAACTCCTCAGGCCCGTGCAGGTTTTGGCCAACGTGTGCCAGCGTGTCTTCGAGGCCAACGTGCTTGGTAGTTTTGAGCAAATCAAGAAAGTGCCTTTTTCTGGGTCTTATCGAGGGCTGCTGCGTCAAGTCCACGGCTCGCCGCCGTTTCTGCGAACTTTGCGCTACAAGGGTGAAGAATCCTTCAGTGAGCAGGAATTGTTTCTGGTGAGCGTTGGGAAGCGTGTGGCTATGCGTCTTGCTCCGCTCCTGTTCTGGAAGTCCTGCTCGCAGCATCCCGAAGATGAATTGGGGCACTGTTACATTTACGACATTCCACTGAAGAAGGAGGGAAGCTTTTCGTTCAAAGCTGTCGGCTTCCCCTGCCCTTGCGAAATCGAGTTAGACACCCAAGGCGCCCACAGAGCCGTTGCCGAATTACTCCAAGCGATGCGGCAGCGAGACCAATCAGGGAGTTTCATCCAGCTTGAGGAGTTGGCCGAAGCCTAAGGCCCTTCACGACCAAGTCGATTTCAAGCGTTGGGGCTTTGCTGCGAAGTGGGTGCAGGGGGAACGAGCGGGTCACAAGCCTGCAAAATAGGTTCAGCCCTTAAATATTGAGTTGTCGAGCGGCAATTCAATATTTGAAGGCTGACCCCAACCACCAAATGCTGTGCGGGCTTCACTTTGGCGCGGCGGCACGGAGCAGTTGAAGCGCGGCTTGGGCTCTGGGATCGCCGCGCTGCGCGGCTTCGATGGCGCGGTCGTAAGCTTCGGAAAGCGCCTGACGATAATCCTTGGCCTGTTGTGCGTTGAACTGAGCGCGTTGGAGCTGGAGTTGTGCGAGCTTGGCGGCGGCTTCGTCCACGTTGCCGGCTTTCAAGGAATTTCGGGCGGCCGAAATGGCATGCGTCGTGGCGGGCGCGGCGGGAGCAGCCGGTTCCTGGGCGGGAGCAGGTGCCGCCGCCGCGACGGGAGCGGGAGATTCATCCTTAGAACTGCAACCAGTGAACATCAGCAGCGAGAGCGCCGCGCTTAAGAGAGTTGGATAAACCCGCGTTAAGAATCTACCCACCCCTGCGCCCCTCCCAGGAGGGGAACTGGCAGTACTTGCATTCATGAAATCTTCCATTGATCGGATTGGTCCGGAGATCGGTTCGCGAGTCTTGAGCATGGTGGCAGGCGCATGCAAGAGCTTATGCCAATTCGCTTTCAGAACGGGCCGAATGCCCCTCGCCCCATCGGATGGGGAGGGGTGTCCGCAGGACGGGTGAGGAGAGTTCAAACAACGCTTTCACATCGATTAGTCTCAACTCGATGGCAAGTTCGTATTAGTTCCGGCCATTGCGCGTGCCGGGGACGTACCAAGCGTCGTTGGGGCCGTCGAAAGCCGGTTCCTGCGGCCAGATGTTGGGTCCAGCCATGTCGCGTGAGAGCCATTTGGCCAGCGGCACTGTGAAGGCGGCGCCCGAGAGGTTGCCGAATGTGGCGATGCCTTTCACCTTTTCGCTTTGGTCCTTGGGCGTGCGAGTGGAGCCGTGGCGCCGGGAAATGCCTTCGTGCGGTGTGCTGCTGGCATCGTTGAACACGTAATCGCTCTGCATCTCGTCCGCCTCCCAAATGAGCATGCCCGTAGGCCTGAGACTGCTCAACGGCCAGCGAGACATGGTGTAGCGGGTTACGTCGCCAGTTTCGTAAGCGTTGATGGCGCCGTTCCAGAGGTAGCTGATGATTTTAATGTCGCGGCGGACATACTGCTTGAGTTTCACGCCACTCTGCCGCTCGGCGAAATCCCGAGGGCAGGTCATAACCTTTTCCGTCTGGAGATAGTTTCCCAACTGCCCCTTTTTGAAAGCCTGCACCTGGTTGGAATAGGTGATCGGATCGTTTTTGCCGGCGCCCGGATATCGGGCCAGGTCTTTCGAGTAAGCCCAGTTATCACGGTCGGGCAGACCGCCCCAGCCGCAGAACGGCATGTAATCGTTGTTATCGCCGGCGAAGTTGTGGGCCGCCAAAAGAATCTGGCGAATATTATTCAAGTCGTTGATGAGGTAAGTGCGATCTTTGGCGCTGCGCAGAGCCGGCATGAGCAGGCTGGCCAGAATTCCGATGATCGCAATGACGACGAGCAACTCGATGAGGGTGAAACCAGGAAAAGAGCGCGGATGCTTTGGGGGAGGACTAGTCATAAGCATTGGTTGGTGCCATCCCGGTAACCGATGTCAAGGCCAAACTGCGCAGCGCAGATTTGATGCAGGGGTGCATCAATCTCCTCGAATCCTCCCTCTCCTCCACCCGATGGAGCAGAGGGTTGGGGAGAGGAGGCACGTTGTTATTGGTTCCCCTCTCCTC
>JACQWK010000306.1 GCA_016209525.1 Verrucomicrobiota bacterium | reverse complement strand
TTTTGTTTGTGCATCTTCGGACTAGCCTCTAGACATCTGCGTTTCTCGGCGCTTTCACCCTCACCCTGACCCTCTCCCTCGAGGGAGAGGGAATCGTTCCTCGTAGATTGGAGCTGAAGCCCGCGCTCCGAATGGAACCGACGACTCGAGCTTATTCGTCCTGTCCCGAAGACGGCTGCTTCGGTCGGGTGCGTTTCAGCAGCCCGATGCCGCCGAAATCTTTGTCCCGATTGGCTGCTTGGCTGCCGCAATTCTCCGTGCGTCTGCCAGCCGGTTCGTGTAGATAACCGCGCATGACAGCCAAAATTATCTTTCGTTTGTCCGTCGCGGCCGCGTGCCTGCTTTCCGCCTCGAGCCTCTTAGCCTTCGAATTCTCCGAGTTGCACTGCCTGAAATCGCGCTCCTTTTGGGCTCCGATTGATTCCTCGGAACACCGCAAATACGCGCCGAGCCGGGAAATCGACGTCCTGCACCTCACCCTGGATGTGACGCCGGATTTCAGGCAACGCACCGTGTCCGGAAAAACCACCCTCCGCTTCAAACCCATCGCCAAACCGCTCGACGAGCTTGGTCTGGACGCCGTTGATCTCAACGTCCAATCCGTGACTGCGACCGCCAGCATCCGCAGCTACCAAGTCACCGGCAAGCGGATCATCATCACGTTCGAAAATGCCATTCCGTCCGAACAAGAGGCGAGCGTGACGATTGTTCATTCGGCGCAGCCGAGCCAAGGACTCTATTTCCGCACACCGGAAATGGGTTACCAGGAAGGCGAGACTCACCTGTGGACCCAGGGGGAGGCGATTGAAGCACGGCACTGGTTCCCTTGTTACGATTCGCCAAATGAAAAATTCACCTCGGAAATTATTTGCCGCGTGCCCGAAGGAATGGTTGTCCTCTCGAATGGAAAGCTGGTCTCCGATGAAAAGGATGCGGCCACGGGCCTGAAAGCCGTCCGCTGGCTGCAAGACAAACCGCACGTCAATTATTTGATTTCGCTCGTCGCGGGTTACTTCAAGAAGGTCGAAGACAAATACAAAGATATCGCGATGGCCTTTCATGTGCCGCCATCGGACATCGATCAAGCCGTGAATTCGTTTCGCAACACGAAGGACATGATGGCCTTTTTCGAACAGGAGATCGGCGTGCCTTACCCCTGGGCGAAATACGATCAAGTCTGCGTGCGGGATTTTGTCATGGGCGGCATGGAAAACACAAGCATCACGACACTCACGGACCGCACCCTATTCACGACGGCGACGGAAAACATCCGCGACAGCGACGGTCTGGTGGCGCACGAACTGGCGCACCAATGGTTCGGGGACCTCGTCACCTGCAAAGACTGGAGCCAGATCTGGCTGAACGAAGGGTTCGCCACCTACTATGCGCATCTTTATGACGGGCACCTGAACGGGCGGGATTCCATGCTTTATGGTCTTTTTCAGAGCGCGAAAGGCATTCTGGAGCAGACGAACGACACCCGGTCGATTGTCTATCGACAGTACGATTCGCCGAACGATCAGTTCAATTACTTGGCATACCCGAAAGGAGGCTGGGTCTTGCACATGCTGCGCTCCCAACTCGGTGAAGAGTTGTATCGGCGCTGTATCAAAACTTACTTGGAACGCCATCAATACGCCAACGTGGACACCGAGGACCTCAACGCCGTCCTCGAAGAACTGTCCGGCCGGTCGTTCGATCAGTTTTTTGACCAGTGGGTCTATCATGGGCATTATCCGGAGCTCGAGGCGAACTACAGTTGGGACGCGAAAGCGAAGCTCGCCAAGGTTTCCATCGCGCAGACCCAGAAGCTCAGTCCGGAAGTGCTCCTCTTCAACTTTCCGCTGACCGTCCGCTTCAAATCCCAATCTTCCACCACCGAGCGGCAAATCACGGTCAAGGAGAAGTCCGAGGATTTCTATTTCCCGCTTCCGGAAGCGCCGCAAATCGTCCGGCTTGATCCCAACTATACCCTGCTCGCCAAGATCAAATTCAGCGTGCCCGATGCCCTGTTGCACGCGCAACTGGCGGATAAGGACGACGTGATGGGTCGCTTGCTTGCGATCGAGCAACTGAGCGCAAAGAAAGATCATGCGACCGCGGCGCAATTGAAGACGGCGCTTCAGAATGATCCTTTTTACGGAGTGCGCGTGGAGGCCGCTCGGGCGCTGCGATCGATCCATACCGACGAAGCCTTTGCCGCATTAACGGATTCACTCAGTCAATCCGACGCACGGGTCCGGCAGCAGGTTGTGATCGCCTTGGCCGGCTTTTACCGAGAGGAGGCGTACGCCGTCGCCCAGTGTGTTCTGGGCCAGGAGAAGAATCCGGACATCCTTGCACAGGCCATGCGGGCCATCGCCGCGTATGGCAAACCTGAGGTTCACAAGACGCTGCTCGGCTTCTTGAATTCGCAATCGTACCGTAACGAGCTTGCTGATGCCGCCGTTGCAGCCATGCGGAGGCACGATGATCCGAGCGGCGTTCCTGTGCTGCTCGACACGCTCAAGCAACGGCAGGCCGCGTTTACGAGTTTCGGTTTGGGCCGCGCCATCGACGCGCTGGCTTTCCTTGCCAGGAATGAGAAGGAAAAGGACGAAGTCCGCGAGTTCATTGCGGGATTCACTCAGAGCAAAAAGCAGAGCGTGCAGCTCTCCGCGATTGCGGCGCTGGGCACTCTGGGCGATGCAAAAGCGATGGCCTTGCTTGAAGCGTTTGCAGGCGCAGGGAAGGAAACCCGCGAGCGAGGCGCCGCCGAAAGAGCAATTTCCTCAATTCGCGCCGCCAAAAAGTCCGCGGAGGAATTGGGAACTCTGCGCGAGGAAGTGCTCAGCCTGCAAAAGGCCCACCGCGATGTGCGCAAGGAACTTGACGAGCTGAAAAAGAAACTGGAGGCCGTTGGAGATCAGGCCGCGCGCAAAGACACAAAAGCCAAGGGCAACCCTTCCCCGCGGCCCCTGCGACACGCTCGATAGGCGTGCCGGCGTTCCTCGCGGGTCTCGGTGGCCTGAGGGTTGGGCAAAATCTGAAGGACGAAATCTGAAGGACGAAAGAATTCCGAAGCCCGAAGTCCCACCCGAGACCGGAGTCATCTGCACTGAGTCTAGAAAAGGAGCGTCGGCACCGACCGCACCGGGCCGCGAAAGCGCAGAAGTCCTGATCAGTGGAAACTGGATGAAACTCAAGGATTATGATGCCTTCAAAACGGAAGGTTGCGAGTTTTCTGGAACTGCGCCCTAATTAGCCTTCGATGTGCAAGCGTATTGGGATCTCACCTTTGGAGAAGCAAGCCTGCTCCCATCCAAGGCACCGTTTCAACTGGAGGCATCTGTGGGGCGTCGGTGACTGTGGAGGCGGGCCTCCCGCCTGCGGTAGAGGGCGCCATCTTGGCGCCCCGCTTCGGCGGGAAGATTTAAAGCGCAACCGGTTTCCTGCCCCCGATCCGGCCGGGCGAGACGCCATGGCTCCACGGCAGGCGGGACGCCCGCCGCTAGCCTGGAAATTTCACAAGCTCGTGGCGCAGATTTTCAATCTGCCGTATCGCAGGCTTGCAGCCTGCGCAGGCTCGACCTCTACGAGCACGCCGGAGCGTTCGACGCCCTGCCGCCTGCAAGTCGGCGATACAGCGCAGCGCGGCAAAGTCGCAACCAAAACGGTGCGCGGCCTTCCAGGCCGCAGCGGCTCCAAAAGACGCGGGCGCCCGAAAATCTCCGAGCCTCGCCTTCCTTGTGCGGCCTCTGCGGCCTGGAAGGCCGCGCGCCGGAAAAATCGTCGCGGCTTGCGACGATTCCGGGCGATACTGATAGACTTCAAGTCTGCGCTACACGGCCTCGGAACTGCATTGGCTCGAAAAACGCGTGAAACCTCCGGGCTCGGAACATTCGGCGGATGCACCTGCCTTCAGTTGCTGGCGCAATACCGCCTCCTACCGTGGGTGGTCTTGATGCTCGTGGTGAGCGGCTCCATGGCAGAGGCCGCGGACCAGCCGCAATGGGGCCACGCCTGGACGCGCAACATGATTTCGGATGAACGAGGCCTCCCGGATTCCTTCGATCCCAAGGCGGGCCGCAATATCAAGTGGACCGCCCAACTTGGCACCGAAGCCCACTCCACGCCAGTGGTAGCCGGAGGCCGCGTGTTCATCGGCACCAACAACGGCGAACCGCGCGACCCCAAGCACAAGGGCGACCGCGGTGTCTTGATGTGTTTCGATGAAAGGGATGGACGCCTGCTTTGGCAGCTCGTGGCTCCCAAGCGCGAAGAGGATCCTTACCATGATTGGCCCAACAGCGGTATGTCGTCGCCGGCCACTGTCGAAGGTGACCGCGTCTATATTGTGAGCAATCGAGGCGAAGTGGTGTGTCTGGATGTCCACGGCCTGGGCAATGGGAATGATGGCCCGTTCCGCGAAGAAGGCGCGCACATGGCTCGGCCCGGAACGCCGCCGATGGAACCGGGGCCGCTCGACGCCGACATCATCTGGCTTTTCAATCTGACCACGGGTGCCGGCATCTGGTCGCATGACGCCGCCCATAGCTCCATTCTGATTTACGGCGACCATCTTTACCTGAACACCGGCACCGGCGTGGACAACACGCACCGCCGGATCCGCACGCCCGATGCGCCCAGCTTGGTGGTTCTGGACAAATACACAGGCCGTCTCCTGGCCCGCGAGAATGAGCGCAATGCGTCCCGCATCTTTCACTGCACTTGGGCCGCGCCATCCCTGGGCATCGTGAACGGACGCCCGCTGGTTTTCTTCGCATGCGGCGACGGGATTGTTTATGCCTACGAAACGATTTCGGGTAGCAGCCGACGTGAGGAAGCTCACGATTCCAAATCAGAAATCAGAAGTCAGAAATCAGAAATTGAACCGATCGTCCGCACGTCCGCTGCCCGAACCACCGACGGCGGAGTGTCGAGCCTTAGCAAGGCTTGGTGGTTCGATTTCGACCCGGCCGCCCCCAAAGAAAACGTTCACCGCTACAACAGCAACCGGCAGGAAGGTCCGAGCAATTTCTACGGCATGCCGGTCTTTCACAAGGGACGCATTTACGCGGCGGGCGGCGGCGACCTTTTCTGGGGCAAGAACGAAGCCTGGCTCAAATGCATCGATGCCACTCAAACCGGCGACATCACGCGATCTGGCCAGGTTTGGACCTATCCCCTCGTGAAACACACGGTCTCGACTCCGGCCATTCATAACGGCCTCGTCTTCATCGCCGATGTCGGGCGCACGGTGCATTGTGTCGATGCCGAGACAGGCAAGGCGAATTGGACGCACGAATTGAAAGGCGACATTTGGGCCTCGCCGCTCGTGGCAGACGGCAAGGTTTATATCGGGACACGGCGGGGCGACTTCTGGGCGTTTGCCGCGGCCAAGGTGAAGCAAATCCTGAGCACGGTGGAGCTCGGCAGTCCCATTAGCGCCACGGCCACGGCCGCCAACGGAGTGCTTTACGTCGCGACGATGTCCCGGCTTTATGGGATCCAAGTGGGAGCGAATGGGGCCGACTAGCTTGCTCTCCGGCACTGCGGAAGGAGAAATTTTGCAGGACGAGCGAGTGGAGCGCTCCCGCGCCGGAGCGCCGATCTCCGATCCGGCGCGATTCGAAACAACCCGAATCCTTGGCCGCGCGCCGGGTCGGAGACCGGCGCTCCTTGAGCTTTGAAGCTGCCGCGGACCGGGACGGACCGCAGCCCGACCGTTAGGCGACAGATTCGCCCGTGCATGGCAGAATGGCAGCAATTCTCATTTTGACAACAGGCCAGACCTGCGACCCGCTTGTAGTCCCGGCTTTAGCCGGTTTTCTCGCGCTGGCCGGCTAAAACCGGGACTACATACGGGTCATAATGAGAATTGCTGGCAGAATGGTATGGAAGCTAGCCAAGGAATGCGTAAGGTCTCTGCCATGTCACGTCTGGTTTGGAGCTTCGTCATTCTTTCGTCATTCGTCATTCGTCATTCGTCATTCGCCGCGGCGCCGCGCCCGCCCAACATCGTCTTGATGCTGGTGGACGACCTCGGCTGGGCGGACCTCGGTTACGCGGGCTCGAAGCTTTACGAGACGCCCAACATCGACCGGTTGGCCGGCGAGGGGATGCGTTTCACTCAATCCTATTCGGCATGCACGGTTTGTTCCCCGACGCGCGCCGCAATGATGACGGGCAAGTATCCGGCGCGGCTCCACATCACGGACTGGATCAAAGGCCACAACGCCCCCAAAGCCAAACTGCGTCCGCCCGACTGGACCATGCAACTGCCGCTCGAAGAAATGACAATCGCCGAGCTCTGCAAAGGTGTTGGTGGCGCAACGGCCCATTTGGGGAAGTGGCATCTGGGCGGTGAAGGCTTCGAACCGCAGCGGCAGGGATTTGACGTAAACCTGGGTGGAGACCACCGCGGCCAGCCGCCGAGTTACTTTTCGCCTTACCGCATTCCGTCATTGCCCGCTGGCGCTCCAGGCGAATATCTCACCGACCGCCAGGCCGAGGACGCTGCGAGGTTCATCGAATCGCACAAAGGCCAGCGATTCTTCCTCAACCTCTGTTTCTACGGGGTGCACACGCCGTTGCAGGCCAAGCCCGACCTCGTCGAGAAATATCGACGCAAGGCCGCCGAAACCGGAGGTTCGCAGTCGAACGCGGTTTACGCTGCGATGATCGAGAGCTTGGACCAGGCGGTTGGCCGTGTTCGCCAGGCTTTGGCAGAGGCTGGAGTGACTGACTCGACGGTGGTCATTTTCACCTCGGATAACGGCGGACTCGTCCTGGGAAAACCTCCCGTCACTTCGAATGCTCCGCTTCGATCTGGCAAGGGCTCGCCTTACGAAGGCGGAGTGCGCGTGCCGCTCATCATCAGTTGGCCGGGCGTGACTCCCTCCGGATCCACCAGCAGCGAGCCGGTCATAACGATGGATATTCCCGCGACGATTGCTGGAATGGCCGGAGTGAAGGATGCGAGTTTCGCGCGGGACGGCGTGAGTCTCGAAGGCCTTCTTCGAAATCCACTCCAACATCTCCCTCGTGATGCGCTCTACTGGCATTACCCGCATTATCATCCCGGAGGCGCGACGCCTTACGCGGCGATCCGCGCCGCCGACTGGAAGTTGATTCAGTATTTCGAGGATGGCCGGCACGAGCTGTTCAATCTGCGCGACGATCCGAACGAGACAACGAATTTGGCCGAGACCCACGAAGAGAGAGTCCAGGCCCTGGGACGCAAGTTGTTCGAGTGGCAGCGCGCCGTTGGTGCGCAATGGCCGGTCTATAATTCGAACCACGAGCCGGCCCCACTGGATCAATCGCCGGATGGCTCGATCCTTCTCCATGCGCGCGATGCCGTGATCCATGGGACGACCGTCCGATATGAACCTCAGCCGTTTAAGAACACCCTCGGTTACTGGACCCGAGCGGAGGACTCAGTGAGTTGGCAATTCCAGGTGCAACGGCCTGGCCGGTTCGCGGTGGAGATCCTGCAAGGCTGCGGCAAGGGAAGCGGCGGGAGCGAAGTGGCTCTCGAGATTGGAGACCAGCGGCTCACGACCACAATCCTTGAGACCGGCGGATTTCAGATTTTCACGAACCGCACCATCGGCGAGCTGACACTCGACACGACAGGGCGGCACACACTCTCCGTGAAGCCCCAACGCAAGCCCGGCGCCGCCGTGATGGATTTGCGCCAGGTGAGGCTGGTACCGGCCGGTCGGGGAGGGAGGAAATAGGCTCAAAGCCGTTGATGCTTGCCCGGCGAATGGCGATTGTCCAAATCAAAATGAAGAAGAAATTCCCAATCACGAATACCGGAAATTCCAGAGTGCGGACCGCTTTGTCCGCATGGTTTAACGACGTCCCTCCGACCGTAGCGCAGAGTTGCAGTCTATCAGTATCTGCCGAAATCGTCGCAAGCCGCGCGGATTCGTGGGTGGGGCGAGACTCCCGTCGAGCCCTGACTTCTTTCCCAGGAAGTATTCAAGGGCTCTACGGAGACACGCCCCACCGGATTTGGTTGCGGCTCGACCGCGCTGGGCTGTAT
>JACQWK010000304.1 GCA_016209525.1 Verrucomicrobiota bacterium | reverse complement strand
GGGCCGTTTTCATTGGCTTTCCCCTCTCCTCGATCCTCTCCCCACTCGTTCCTCGCGGGGAGAGGAAGAAGATCGGAGGTCGCTGCATTGCTTAATTCAACAGCGATGGGGCCGGGGTGAAGGGGAAAGGAGCATCGGACAGCCCGGACAGCGTCCGAGAAATTCCACGGTGTCGGGGGCTCTGAAACTGCGGATCAATAGAGCGATCAGTCACAGCTTTCCGTAGCGGCGGTGTCGCCGGGTGTACTCCTCCAAGGCCTCAAAGAACTGGTTCCGCCGAAAATCCGGCCACAAGGTCGGTGTGACCACGAATTCGGCGTAGGAGGTTTGCCACAGCAGGAAATTGCTCAGCCGCATCTCGCCGCTGGTTCGTATCAACAAGTCCGGATCCGGCCAGTGCCGTGTGTAAAGGTGCTCGGCCACGGTCCGTTCATCAATTTCCGCAGGTTCAATTGTCCCTTCGCGGACCCGCGCCGCGATATTGCGCACCGCTTCGACGATCTCTGTGCGGCTTCCATAGCTCAATGCGAGAATCAGCGTCAGGCCGTTGTTGTGCGCCAAGGTGGCCTTTGTCTTCTGCAATTGCTCCTGCACAAATTCGGGCAAGCGATAAACCTGCCCGATGACTTCCAGCCGGACGCTGCTGCGGTTCAGTTCCGTGATTTCGTTTTTCAGATACCGCGCGAGATACCGCATCAGGGTATCCACCTCGTCCTTGGGCCGGTTCCAGTTTTCCACCGAAAACGCGTACAGCGTCAGATATTTGATTCCCACTTCGCCAGCGGCCCGCACCACGGCGCGCACCGACTCGACGCCGTTCCGATGCCCCTCAACGCGCGGTAGGTGCCTTTCTTTGGCCCAACGCCCGTTGCCATCCATGATGATCGCGACGTGGGCCGGCAAAGTGGCCTTGGCTTGGTCGCTCAGTTGCAGGACCTGTGTGCTCATTCCGTTCCGCGATTGAGATTCGACCCATCCTCGTGAAGCGGCATGGAACTCAGAGCCAGTCTGGGGTTCACCTTACACGTGGAACAGGCGAAGCGGCCTGTCGCGATGGGATCGCTGGCCGCCCTGCCTTCTGGCGGGAGGTTGCCGCCAAAACGGGCTGGTAGCCCGTGCCACCCATTTTTCAGACGAGCGCTTGGGAGCTCGGACCGTTTCACGCGAGCCGTTGCCAAGAGTCTTCCCTAAACGAAGATCGTTTGATCACGCGCGGGGCCCACCGAAGCAATGGAGAGCCGGGCTCCTGTGAGGTCTGCGATGGCCTTGAGATAGCTGCGGGCTTTGGGTGCGAGCCGCGCCCAATTGGTCACCCGGTTGGTCGGCGTCTTCCAGCCAGGAAATTCCTTGTAGATCGGCACACATTTGGAAAACACTTCGATGTCGTTTGGCACGTATTCAAGCCGAGTAGATCCGCAGCGATAGGCCACACACACCTTGATCGAGTCCAGAGAGTCGAGCCCATCCAGGTTGGTCACAGCCAGTTCGTCGATGCCGTTGACCATCGCGGCGTGACGGGTGGCCACGGCGTCGAACCAACCGCACCGCCGGGCGCGGCCCGTGGTCGCTCCGAACTCGCGTCCCATCTTGTGCAGGAGGTCAGCAATTTCCGCATTCTCCGTCGGCAGCGGCCCTTCTCCGACACGCGTGGTGTAAGCTTTCATGACGCCGACGACGCGGTCCATCCGGTTGGGTGGGACTCCGGACCCCGTGCAGGCACCGCCCGCGGTGGTGTTCGAAGACGTGACGAACGGATACGTCCCGTGATCGATGTCCAAAAACGTGCCTTGGGCGCCCTCGAACAGAATGTTGGCTTTCCGGCGCGTGGCTTCGTGCAGCTTGATCACCGTGTTCGTGACGAACGGCCGAAGACGATCGCCGGCGGCGCGATAGGTTTCGTGGACCTTCCTAAAGGAGAGTGGCGCCGCGCCAAAGGCTTTCAGGATGTCGTTATTCTCTTTGACCTTTTGCCGAAGCAACAACTCAAACCGCGGGGGATTGATCAGGTCGATCACGCGCAGGCCCGTGCGCGCGGCCTTTTCGCCGTAGGCGGGTCCGATGCCCCGTTTGGTGGTGCCGATCTTGTTCTTCCCTTTCAAAATCTCCCTCTGCTCGTCGAGTTCGCGGTGATACGGAAATACCACGTGCGCGGTTTCGCTGATCAACAAATTCCCGTCCACCTTGATGCCGAGCTTTTGCAGTCCGTCAATTTCTTCGACCAAACTGACCGGATCCACCACCACACCGTTGCCGATGATGCAGAGCTTGCCCTGCCGCAGGATTCCCGAAGGCACTAGATGCAAGACGAATTTTTGACTCCCGATGAAGACCGTGTGGCCTGCGTTGTTGCCGCCTTGAGTCCGGACGACGATGTCCGCGCCTTCGGTCAAAACATCGATGATCTTGCCTTTGCCTTCGTCGCCCCACTGGGCGCCGACTAGAATTGTATTCGCCATAAACGTCCTCGCTGCAACAAAAAGCCCCGAAACGTAAATTCGGGGCGGGAGCTCGGTATTTACAGGCAGACGTTAAGGAGGAGCTGGCCC
>JACQWK010000305.1 GCA_016209525.1 Verrucomicrobiota bacterium | reverse complement strand
ACGCCGCCTGCTCCAACGTGCGCCAGTTTGCGAACCGGCGCCTCCAGCCGTCCCTCCGGGCAAGTGGCCGGTGCCAGCCAATCGGCGCTGGGCGCCACTTATTCCCGGCGTAACCTCCCGCACTTCGAGAAACCTTGGGCGATTTACCATGTGGTCATCAGTACGATTGACCCGCGCAAGCTCTCGCCCTCCGCGCGCGACATAGTCTTTGACTGCATTTTGCATTGGCGTGAGTCGCGTTACCGGCTCGTGGCGGCATGTGTGTTACCCGAGCACGCACACTTCATCATTCAGCCCGGCGTGAAAGCGGAGGAGAAGGACGGCAGCCCGGTTTTCTGGCCGTTGTCGGAGATTCTGCACTCGATCAAATCCTACTCCGCTAAAGAGATCAACAGGCTGGACAACGTGAAGGGCACGCTCTGGCAGCAGGAGCGTTATGATCGGTACACGCGCAGCGACCGCGACCTCCAGGAGAAGTTCCATTACGTCTGCCGCAATCCGTGGGCGGCTGGGTTGGTGCAGGAAAACGAGCCGTGGCCGTGGCTTTGGACACCCGAGATCGAGGCATGGAAACCGTACGTGCCGTTAACGCAACGAAAGGGTGGCACAGGCGACTCGCCTGTCCCGGTCGGCGACTCGCCGACTGGAACGGGTGCGACGCAAACCTCATCAACGGGCGCCAACCTGCAAGCCGGAGCCACCTCCCATTCAGCCGGGCAGGTTGCCCGGCAGGACGGGCAAGTTGCCCGTGCCACCCATCCTGATGACACTCAAGTTCAAATCGACATCGCCTTCCGCGTCATCGCCGACCACATCCGCACGCTGAGTTTTGCGATTGCCGATGGGATTCAGCCGGGGAACACTGACCGCAACTACGTCTTGCGCCGCATTCTGCGCCGCGCGGTGCGGTATGGCCGCACGCTCGGGTTCCACGAACCGTTTTTCTACAAACTCGTTGATGTGTTGGCGGACACGATGGGGCATGTGTTTCCCGAGATCCGCGAGAAACGGAGGCAGGTGCAGGAAGTTATCCACGTGGAGGAAGAGGCATTTAACAAGACGCTGGATCGGGGGATCGAGCTCTTCAATGAAGCAGCGACGAAAATCCTGGGTGGAACGGGCTACCAGCCCGTTGCGGTGGGCAACCTGCCCACCGCTCCCGGCGCGACATACTCCAAACGCATCCTCCCACACTTCGAAAAGCCATGGGCCATCTATGCGGTCCATTTCAAGACCTTCAATAACCGTGTCTTGTCCGAAGCCGCCCGCGACATAGCGTTCGACTGCATTCTCCACTGGCGAGAAAAACGATATCGACTGACCGCGGCGTGTGTCATGCCCGATCACGTGCACCTGATCGTCCAGCCGGGCATCAAAGAAACGGCGCAGGATGGGACATCTGTGTTCTGGCCGCTCTCGGAAATCCTGCACTCGATGAAATCATTTTCAGCCAACGAAATTAACAAGGTCGAGAAAGCCAGCGGCCCGGTGTGGCAAGAAGAGCGGTTTGATCGGTACGTTCGGTCTGATGCGGATTTGCAGGAAAAGTTTCGTTACGTGTGTGCGAATCCGTGGACCAGCGGAGTGGTCGATCAGGCGCAACCGTATCGATGGCTCTGGACAGAGGACATTGAAGCGCATCAGCCCTACGTTCCGCCTGCCTCGCTGCCTTACCGGAAGGCTGCCGGGCAAGTTGCCCGGCAGGACGGGCTGGTAGCCCGTTCCACCCAGGCCGCAGCAGCGGCTCCCTTACCGGAAGCGACGAGTGGCCAGGCACAGCAAATCTGCGGCGAATTCGCTTTTAAGCTCTACGACACTTACGGCTTCCCGCTCGACCTCACCGAATTGATGGCCCGCGAACGCGGATTGTCCGTTGACGTTGGAGGCTTCAACAAACTCATGGAAGAGCAGCGCGCCCGCGCCCGCGCCGCGCAAAAGAAACAAGTCATCGAGATTTCCCAAGTCGAAACGGCGACTCCGACACGCTTCATCGGCTACGACAAACTGGAAACGCCCGCCAAAGTCCTCGAAGTCGTCAGCGTCAAGGACAAGACCGCCGTCATCCTCGACACGAGCGCTTGCTACGCCGAGATGGGCGGCCAGGTCGGTGACACTGGTGAGTTGAGCGGCGGCGGCCAGATTTGGCACATCGTCAACACGCAGAAGACCGGCAACACTTGGCTGCACTTTGTCGAGGAACGGGTAGAACAGGCCACCGGCCTGTCCCGTCTGGCCACTGGCCGGACGGAACGGGAGGGAGCATTGACTGGGGAGTTGGGCCCGGTTCCGCGGTCGAGCGCCCCTCCCGTTCCGGTCGGCGGGTCGCCGACCAGCACAGGCGAGTCGCCTGTGCTACCCTTCATCGGTTCCACCGTCATCCTCTCCGTTGACCGCCCGCGCCGCCACGCCATCCAGCGCCACCACACCGTCACGCATCTCTTCCACTGGGCGCTGCACGAAGTCGTGAGCAAAGACGCGACGCAAAAAGGCTCTTATGTCGGTCCGGAGAAACTCACGTTCGACTTCAACAGCGCCCCGCTCACGCCGCGGCAGATCGCCGACATCGAGAAGCTCGCCAACGAACGCGTCGTCGAGAACGCCGGCGTCAGTTGGACCGAAGTGCCCTACGCCGACGTCAAAGGCCGCAAAGACGTGCTCCAGTTTTTCGGCGACAAATACGGCGACATCGTGCGCGTCGTTCAGATCGGCGGCAAACCCTCCGCGCTGGACGGTTATTCGATGGAACTCTGCGGCGGGACGCACACGCGCGCGACCGGCGAGATCGGCCTGTTCCGCATCGTCGCCGAAAGCGCGATTGCGGCGGGCGTGCGCCGGATCGAAGCCGTGGCGGGCATCACGGCTTACGACGTGATGAAGCTCGACCGCGAGCTGATCAAATCGGTCGCCGGAAAGGTGAATTCGCCGCTGCACGAATTGGAAAAGAAAATCGAGAACCTCCTCGAACAACAAAAAGCGCTGGAGAAACAGCTCAGAGCGATGCAGCAAAAAGAAGCGGCGAATGCCGCCAAGAACCTGATTGCAAAAGCCGCGACGATCAACGGCATCCCGGCGATCATCGAGAACATGGGCGCGCTCGACGGCGACACGTTGCAAGGGATGGCCAACGAATTGAAGGGCCAGTTCAAAGGTGTGATCGTGCTCGGTGGCGTCGCCAGCAACGCGGTCGCTTTGGTCGCTGCGGTCACTCCTGAATTCACGGCCAAGGTGCAAGCCGGCAAGATCATTCAGCAGATCGCACCCATCGTCGGGGGCAGAGGCGGCGGCAAGCCTGACAACGCCCGCGGCGGCGGCAAGGACGCGAGCAAGTTGGACGAAGCTCTGGCCAAGGCGAAGAGCTTGCTGGCTTGAACCGGGCGACGCTTAGGCCGGAAAGTTCACAAACTCGTAGCGCAGATTTTCAATCTGCCGTATCGCAGGCTTGCAGCCTGCGCCGGCTCGACCTTTACGAACACGCCGGAGCGTTCGACGCCCTGCCGACTGCAAGTCGGCGATACAGCAGACTTCAAGTCTGCGCGACAGGGTCTCGGAGGCGTATTGGCTCGGAAAACGTGTGGAATATCCGGGTTAGCCATTCTGTTCATCCGCGAAGCCGCGCGAATAAGCTCGATGGGTCCAGCGTGGCGATCGGTCACTCGCAACGTGACTTGGTTGGCCGTTTGATATAGCCTTGGTGTGTGCCGCATGAAAGACGCAAGAAAAAGACTTCCGCCGTTGCCCGTCCGCGCGGCGCGCGTCCTCGCTCAACTCAAGCGCGTGCGCGGCCTCGACGACGCCGAAAAGTCGGTCCACGCGCTGGGACTGGCGGCCACGCCACAGGAGCGCTGGGACTTGTTCGAGAACAGCGTCCGCTCATTCGGCTTTTGGAAGCCCTCGAAACGGAAAAAGTCCGGTATGTAGTCATCGGCATGGCCGCCGCCATCGCGCAAGGCGTGATGGGCAATACGCTTGACGTGGATTTGTGGATCGATCTTCCGTCGCGGCAATACATGCGAGTCCTGAACATCGCTCATCAACTCGGTGCCACAGTCGCCGCCAACACCGTGGTTTACCTGCAGGATGGCACTCCGGTGAACTTCGTGTATGAAGTCACAGGACTTGGCACTTTCACTCGAGAGAGGCGGACTGTGACCCGCGCGCGAATCCACGGGCACAGCGTTCCCGTCCTCCGTCTGGAGCGCATTCTCAAGAACAAAGCAGCCGTCGGCCGGGACAAGGACAAGCTCCACATCCTGCACATCCGGGATTTTCTTCGCTGCCGGCGCGCCGCGGCGCGTCGCCCGCGTCAGTGGTGAATCCAAACCCAAAAATCGTAATCCACGGTCATCAACGGCGCACCTTGCTCGATGGCCGCCATCGCACCAATGAGAATGAAGTCTATGCCTTCTTCGTGGAACGCCTTAAGGAAAGCGCCGAGCGGGCTGTCTTGAGACTGAAGTGGCATCGTTTTTGAGGCGACATGGCGAAGAACAGCGCGTGTTGCCAGCGTTCATCCTCATCCAATCCGCGCGCCCCAGCCAACCGGCGGTAAATTCGAGCGGCGCGGTCGTCAAGCTTTCTGCGTTTGGTCTTCGGTCGCACAGATTGAGAGTGCCGCGAAGGCTGCGAACTGGCAAGCGCCGCGATAACCCGCCAACAAGTCGGAGACGCACGTGGCGGAGTCGCGAGCGGGCGCATCATGACACTGCCACCGAGTCTCCAACGGCGAAACACCCACTCCTCCACGAAGTGGAGGAGAGGGCCGGGGAGAGGAGGACCGTTTCATCCAAGCAGGTCTGGCCACGGTCACCACACGAGGCTGCCCTCTCCCCAACCCCCTCCCACTCCTACGTCGTGGGAGAGGGAGAAAACAACGGTGGCAGTAGCAAGATGCGCCCTTTGCGAGCCGGGCTTTGCGCTTGCTTTCGCTTCCGTTGAGGCTCAGAATGGGGGCTTACACCGGCTGACCAACCCAGCCCAACCTCAACCCAGAGCTGTTTCTATGAAAACGTTCATGGCCTCCTCCCCTATTTTGGCTTCCGCGCTGCTGGTGTTCAACGTCGCGACCGCAACTCAAGCCCGCGCCGCTGTGGCCAATGCCGCCTGGCTGCAGGGCAGTCTGCTCGAAGACGGTTCCCGCGAACTCAATTCGGCGACCCCGAAAGCCATTCAATGGATGCAGAAGTCTTCGATCGACCCGCGCCTATTCGATCATTCGCTCAACGATCCAACCAAGCTGATCGTGAAGCAGGACGGGGATTTTCTGGTGGCGGCAACGCTCCCCGTCATCAGCCTCGATACTTCGGATAATCGCCCAACTCAGGCGATCGAGGTGTATGTCAATGGCCAGCCGGCCCCGGGAGCCGTCAGCCAGTCTTCCTACATCCGAAACATGCCAACGGGCGCGAACATGCACCAAGAATCTTCGGATCACATCCACTGCCTGCTCAAGGGGCTGAAAGCGAAGGATGTCATTGAACTGAAGGTCCACAAGACGACGGTGCCGGCCGTGATCACTGCTATCCAAACCGCCAGCCTCTACGTGGAAATGGTCGCGCCCTCACGGACGGTGTTCGCCGGTCTCTCTTCCGGCCCAACCCAGGGCACCAGCCTGAACGCGGATACGGCAGCGGGCGAAAACCCAGCAGACCTCGCCTGGACCTCGACACGCAAGGATGCCGGGTTCACGCATTCCAACGGTTCCGCCAACATCAGCTTGAGCGTTGGAACGTACTTGGTCTTCGTCAATGTGCCGGTGCGAGCGACGGTGGCGCGCGCGGCTCCGGGTTTGGAAGTAGCGTTGAACGGCCAAATCGTTCCTGGCGGCCGCGCCCGGCAAGGTTACATCCGCAATTCGCAGTCTCACACTTTGACCTCGCTGCATTGGGCGGGGTTGGTCCAAGTCACGGGCAACCAGATGCTGACGCTTCGAACCACGCGAACCGGAGCTGCCGGCGCCGTCACGATTCAGCCAGGAAAAGAGGCTTCTGTGTACATCGAGAAGCTGGACGGCTCCAGCGGCGTGCTTTTCACCAAAGCGGTATCGGTGGACGACCCAACCTCGCCGACCAATTGGAATCCGCCGGCCAAGACCGCCATCGTCTGGGAAACTCCGGATTTCGTCGGCGACAACAATGCTTTTAACCGAGGGGGGTCGAAGAGCCAGATTCAAATCCGGCAAGCCGGAAACTACTTGTTAGTGTACAACGACACTCTGCAAAGCAGCGCCACGCGGTCGAGCCCTCGCATCACAGTCGAAGTCAACCGCGCGGTCGTGCCGGGCGCCGAGACCAAGACCCATTATATTCGCAACACCGACGGCCACAATACTTCATCGGCAGCGCTGGTGTTTCTGCTCGAAGGATTGGCCGCCAACGATGTCGTCACGGTGAGCACCCAGGCGGAAGGCAATACCGGTGACGTGGTCATGGAGGAAACCTCCACCGAGGCGGCCATTCTGGGATTGATCCGCAAAGAGACACTAGTTCTGCCGCCGGGCGACCGGACGCCGCCCCGGATTGTCTATTTCTCCGGAGACTTATTCGGTTTTGAAATGCGCATTCAGGACTTCGGTTTGGAGGTCAGCACAGCCTCGGTCAAAATATTGCACAATGGTCAGTCCATCCCCGTGCAAACGAGCAAAGCCGGCGGGGTCACGACGGTCAAACATTCCTTCGCGGAATTTCCTGCCTCGGGCAGCACGCAAACGATCGCGGTCTCGTTCGGCGACACGGCCACGCCGGCCGGCACGCACCAGGCCGAATTCGGCTACTTGATTACCGCCCAATACACGGTGATTCCGCCTGCCTTCCTGGCCACGGGCGTGGACACCACGAAGCCGGGGTTCCTCGCCAACATCACCCAAGTCTCGACCGCTCAGTCCGGAGCCGGCAGTCTGCACGGCAACACGATTGTGAACGCGGAGAAGCAATTGGCCGGAGGTTACATTGATGCGGCCACAGGCCAGCCATACTACAACGAAGCGGACCCGACCGCCGGGCCGGGCAAGCGCTGGTCAATTCCCTCGGTGGAAGTCCCGACGGTCATCAATTGGGAACAGGACGCCGGAAGCGCGGGGAATTTCACGGCGGCTAACGGATTTCAGGATAGCGCGATTCCAAACATTCCCGGCTCCGCCGGCATTGCGGACGGGATGGTGGTCGAGATCCTGACCTTCCTCGAATTGAAAGCGGGCTTCCAAACACTTGGCGTGAATAGCGACGATGGTTTCAAAGTGACCAGCGGCCCTTCGCCGAAGGACCAACTGGCGGCGACTCCCGGCTTGTATAACGCAGGTCGGGCCGCTGGCGACACCCTGTTCGATGTGCTCGTAAAACAAGATGGTATTTACCCCTTCCGGCTGCTCTGGTTCGAGGGCACCGGCGGAGCCAGCGTCGAGTTTTTCTCCGTCCATCAAGGACAGAAGATCCTCATCAATGACCGGAGCAATCCGAATGCGATCAAAGCTTATCGAGCGGCCAAGACGAGACCGTACATCAGCATGTTCGGTCCTGCATCGGGCACCGTTTCTAAGACCGTGGAATTCGAAGTGACCGACGGCGATGTTCAGGTCGTCGCGAGCTCAATCAAACTGAGCATCGACGGCCAGGACAAGACCGCCGCGGCCAAAGCCTCCAAGACCGGAGCCGTTACGAAGGTGAGCTTTGACAACGGAGATTACTTCGCGGGTGGAGTCCGGACGGCCGTCTTGAGCTACGACGAGAGCAGCGCACCCGTGGTCAACCGAACCATCACGCACACGTTCAAGGTCCCGTTCGGCCAGTCGGCTGTGTTGCTGGACAGTCCAGTCGCGTATTGGCGCTTCGGCGAGTCGAGCGGCAATCAAGCGTTGAGCGAGGTGGGCACGGGATTGACGGCCACCTATTTTGGCGGACCAACCCTGGGTGCCGAACGTTTAGTGGCTGGCGACGTCTCGACTGCGGTCCTGTTCGATAAATCCAAAACGCAGTGGCTCGATATTCCCGACCACGCCGAGATCAATGACAGCCCTTCGAATCCGGGATGGAAAGAGAAGTCGATCGAAATGTGGTTCAAGGCCCGCAACCTCCCCACCTCGAAATCGCCGGTCGCCGGCGTGACTATCCCAGACCGTCAGGTGCTCTATGAGCAAGGCGGGGCGACACGCGGCATGAACATCTATCTGAGCGGGACGGAAGCGCAGAATCCCACCAAGGCCGAGCTCTGGTTCAACCTCTTGAACCGCGCCGAACAGGCCTGGGGCGGTACCTTGCCCGTTGACCAGGGCCTGACTCCGAACGGCGATCCACTGGCCGTAAAGACGACTATTGAAGCCAACAAAACTTATCATATCGTGCTCGTGATGAGCGGGGACAATTCGGCCGTGGACAGCTTCCAGGGCAAGCTCATCGGCTATATCAATGGCGAGAAGTTTGGCGAAACGACAGGGGTCCATCTCTTGTACGACCATACAGACGATGTCGGCATTGCGGCGCGGAACGAAGAAGTCGCCTTCCACGATCACATCGTCAACAACGCCGCGACGTCTTCCCCGCTGATCAGCGCCGCGAACGAGATGTTTTTCTTCGACGGCTGGATCGACGAGGTGGCGCTTTACAACACGGCATTGTCCGAGGCGCGGATCAAGGCGCACTACCAAGCCGGAATCACCGCCGTGCCGGGACCGGGCGGCGGATCTCCAAAGATCAGTCTTAAACTCGGAACTGCGGGAGCAATCCAGATAGAATTCGAAGGAACACTTCAATCGGCCGAGGACATTACCGGCCCGTGGACGGATGTTGCCGGCGGGAGTCCGCAAACCATCACCCTAGGCCCGGCAGCGCCGAAAAAATTCTTCCGGTCACGACGGTAGGGAAGTCCGGGCCAGGAGTTTTCACACACTCGTGGCGCAACATTGTAATCCATCAGTATCGGCCGGAATCGTCGCAAGCCGCGATGAGTTTTCCGGCGCGCGGCCTTCCAGGCCGCAGAGGCCGCCCACGGAAGGCGTGGCTCGGCGATGTTCGGGCGCCACGGGCTTTTGGTACCGCTGCAGCCAGGAAAGCCGCGCGCCGTTTTGGTT
>JACQWK010000295.1 GCA_016209525.1 Verrucomicrobiota bacterium | reverse complement strand
GTTCTTGAATTAAGGACAACCGGCCGTTTCTTGCTCTTATTTACGAGACCGTTGGATGAACGACAGGTCGGCGTTTGTAGTCCCGGCTTTAGCCGGTTCGGGCCGCCTAAAGGCGGGACTACAAACCTTCCGCGTGTAGTCCATCCCACGGTCTCCTCTGTAATCGTGCTCTTACTCTTACTCCGGAACTCCCTGGAGAGATTAAGATTACGAGTAAGAGTAAGAGCAAGACGTGATCGGGATGGAATCGAATTCATTCTTAATTCAACAGCAGTGCCCCCCGGGCCCTCTCCCGCAGGGAGAGGGAGAATCGGATTCCGCGCCGGGGTTTGGAACCGCGCTCGTTGCCGAATTGTGAATCGCTGCTTTTGAGTTGGCACTCGGTGGAAGGGTCAGGCTAAAATCAGAACGCCATCGATGCGCAAGCTTAAACTAACTCTCTGGTTGGTTGTCGGCCTGACGTTACTCCTGTTGGGCGTGATGAGTCTGCGCGACGTTTATCAACCTACCGGAAATTCGATTGCGAATCTCGCGCCCGATTCCGGAAATCCGCCGGCGAGGGAGCCGGTCACCGGAGGTCGCTTCCCTCGGCGCAGTGGAACGCCGTGGCCATTGGATCGTTCAGTCCAGGCACCGGAGGCTCTTTCCAAAACGATTCCGCTGAAATCACGATGCGAGGAGTTGTTGGAGTCGCTCAAGGCAATGGACGCGACTGCTCGACTCGATGCCGAGCAGCTTGGCGCGATTCTCGAAGCGGCGGCGAGCGAGTTGAGCGGCGCAGAACGCACGGAGGTCTTGAACAAGATCGCCGCTTTGATTGCGGACCGGGATCTCGATCTAGGCTTTGAGCTTGTGGAAAAGCTGGCCGACTTCCGGGACCGGCACGGATTTGTCAAAGCCATCGTCGAGTCGGTCGTGGAACTCGCCCCCGACCGAGCCGCAGGTTGGGCCTTGCGTCTGCAAGATTCGCAATTGCTCCAGAGCGCCTGCAGCGCCATTGGGATGAAGTGGGGTCAGATGGACCGCGAAGCTTGCCGAACTTGGGCGGAAAGTCTTTCCGATCCAACGGTCCGTTTGAGCGCCTTGGAGGGATTAACCTGGGCTTGGACGCTGAAAGATCCAACTGCGGCGTATGATTGGGCCGCACAACTCCCGGAGTCAGAGATGCGGGGCAAAATCTTCGTGAAAATGTCCAAGCTGGTCACCGCGCGCGATCCGCAACACGGATCGGAATGGGCGCTTCGGTTTCCGGAAGGCCCGGGACGCAGCGAGGCCCTGGATTATGCGGTATTTCAATGGGCGAGCAAGGATCTGCAGGCGGCGGCGGCTTGGGCCGTGCAAATTCAGGAACCTCAGTTGCGCGAGGGCGGCCTGGTGGCGGTGGCGCGGTCCTGGTCGAACAGCGACCCGGAGCGCGCGACCGCTTGGGCGGCGCAGCTTGCGGAAGGTCCGGCGCGCACTTCGGCCTTGATGACCACAGTCAGGAAGTGGGCCGAGGGCAATCCGGCCGATGCCGCTCGATGGATCGACTCGCTGCCGCAGTTGCCAGCGCGAGCGGAAATTTTTGAGAGTGTCACCAGCGCCTTGAAAGCCTCGCAACCGTCCGCGGCGGAAGCCTGGTTGAAAAGTGTTTTCGATCCAGACTTGCATGCTGCCGGCCTCCGGATCGTCGCCTCGGAAGAGGAACAGAACCGAGTTAAACCGTGACTGTGCTCGGCCTGTCTGGACCATGCCTCCAAAGGCAAAACCTTTGTCCGCGCGTCGCCATAACCGCGAAGGCGAGCAAAGTCAGGGCCGTATTCTCAACCAACTTCGCGCAGACCAAAACGTCGCCCGCGCCGCAACCGCAGTCGAATCGAATCGCGCAAAAGGGATGAGTCCCCGCTCGATAAATCTCAAATGCCCTGAACGCGACAACCGAGGTGAAGCCCAAAAGCATCACCAACATCAATAGCGCTGTCCCTCTCAGTCCAATCCCGGCGAGCAACGCCACGCCACAATAGATTTCGAACCACGGAAGACCATTTTTTCAGATTCGCGCGCCTGGAAGCCAGCCGGAAATGTCAGGATGACTGTGAACTGCCGGCTACCGGGATTCGTGTTCGTCGAAATATCGACCCCGTCAACGTTCAGTTTCAAATCCGAAACCTTCAGGTCGGCGGCACGATGATTCAAAATCACGACGTATCTTTTTTCAGCGGCGGTCAGCTTGGCCGCCGGGAGCATGATCTGGGTTGGTGCAATCTGCACCGCTGGCAAAACCGTCGCCACAGCGGTCACCGAAAGAGCGGGCATTTGTGGATTCGATGTTTTCATTGAGATCCGCGCGCTGTGCGTGCCGTTTGTCAATGGCGGGACCGTCGAAATCATTAATTCAAACTCCTTGCCGGCGACGATCTCCTTCAGCTCCGGCTTAAAGGCGAGAGAATCACTCTTGAGCTCGGTGATTTCAACCGGCGCATCCACTTGATTTCGGATCGTGACCGGCCGGCTGACAATCTGTGCGGAGTTCGTGAGCGCCGGGAAGACCACGACCGGACTGGAAAGCTGGACTGGCGTCCAGATGTCGGCCTTGATTTCGAGCACCCTTTGGGGCTCGGTGCGGTCGTTGCTCGTGACCGTGATGGTTTTGGCGACCGAGCCGGCGAAGCGAGCGGTTTCCAGTTGGAGAGGGATTGTCCCCGATCCACCGGGCTGAATGGTGCGAGTCCAGTCGGCCGCCGTTGTGCAGCCGCAGGATGGTTTGACCTCAGTGATTTCGAGTGGTTGGTCGCCGATATTCATCAGCTTGAAATCGTGGCGAACGATTTGCCCTTGCTTGACGGTTCCGAAATCGTGAACCGGTTTGAGGATTTGAAGCCGTGGACCGAGCTGGGGCGACAGCGTTTTACTGTCCTTCCCCGTGCTAGAGTCGGAAACCGGCTGACCCTTTCCCGTTGCAACGGAAAGCGCCAGGACCACCAGAGCGGCGAGAGTCGAAGATTTGAGTCGTATTCTCATAGGTGAACGCTGATGTGTCCGCGCGACGCCGGCTGTCAAGTGCGACCTGGAGTGAGTTTGGTGAATCCGCCTCGGGATAGCAATCTCGGAGAATTGCCCAAACCAAAGTGCGAATGTGAAGTGCTTGATCTCGCAACAAGCCTCCGTTACGGTCCATCGAGATTTGGTTTCGGCCGCGGCGGGGACAGCCGCGACCCCCACTTCAAGCTTTGGTCTCAGAAATGACTCTGTTCCGAATGCAATCTCAATCAAGTCGCCAACCTCCGGAGGCCCTGGTCGAAAGATCCAAATTCAGAGTAGCTTCCGGCCGAAAGCTCGGCCAAAGGGCGCTAGTGACTTGCTTCGCCTTGCTGGCCCTGTTCCTCGGTTGCGCGGCTCAGAAGGCTCCCGCCAAAAGCTCAAAAAAGAAGCCCGTCGCTCAGGCCCAGCGCCTCAGGAATGGTATTGAGACGTTTGATGCCGCCTGGAGGATCATTTACGACAGCCACTTCGACACCAATTTCAACGGGGTCGATTGGGTTGCTGTCCGAGACGAACTTCGGCCAAAGGCCAAGGAGGCAACGACCGTCGGCGAATTGCGAAAAATCATCGAACAGATGCTTGGACGATTGGGACAGTCCCACATGGGGTTGATTCCCGGGTCGGTGGCGGATGCATTCGATCCGGAAAAAGTCCGCGAAGCCCTCGCCTCGGCGGTCCGCGCATTTTCCAATCCCAGCAGGACGAACCAGCAAAGTGCGCTCCGAACAGAGGAGCCCGATGATTGGGATGCAGGCGGCAGCCAAGAAGGCGAGGTCGGACTGGACGTTCGCCTGATTGATAGCAGGATTCTGGTGACACGAGTCGATGCGGATGGATCTGCGCAGGTCGCAGGCGTGAGACCCGGCTGGATCATCGAAAGCATCGACCACGAACGATTGTCCGACCGACTCAAGAAACTTCCTCCCAGCCTCGAATCCGGGAAGGCTCGGTTCCTGGCGTGGCGGATGGTCAGGAGCCTGCTGCAAGGAAGACCGGGGACCAAGGTTCAAATTGAATGCTCAAACGAGGCGAACAAGCCGGTGGAACTGACGCTGGAACGGCAACGCGCCAAAGGAATCCCTGCGAAGCTCGGCTTGTTGCCGCCGCTTCGGGCTCACCTCGAGAGTGAGCTCTTGAAATCACCTTCGGGTGCCCGCATCGGCCTCATTCGTTTCAACCTTTTCATGATTCCGATCGCGAGTCGTTTCGACCAAGCGATCGATGAGTTTCGAGGCGCGGATGGCATCGTGATCGACTTGCGGGGAAATCCGGGAGGGATCGGGGGCATGGTCATGGGATTCGCCGGGCATTTTCTGAGGGAGCGGGTGTCGCTCGGAACCATGAAGATGCGCGGAAACGAAATCAAGTTTAACGCCAATCCGCGGTGGGTAAACCCGCGTGGCCTAAGGGTCGAACCGTTCGCGGGACCGGTCGCAATTCTCATCGACGGCGTGTCGCTCAGCGCGGCCGAGATTTTTGCCGGGGGGATGCAAGATATTGGCCGGGCCCGCGTATTTGGAGAGACTTCGCCCGGCCAGGCGCTCCCGGCCTTATGGGATCGATTGCCCAATGGTGATGTTCTATATCACGCGTTCGCAGATTATCTGACCGGTTCGGGGACGCGTCTGGAGGGGCGCGGCGTCATTCCTGACCAACCGGTGCGGATCACGCGTGAGGATTTGCTGGCGGGACGCGATGAACCGCTCCTGGCCGCGTTGAATTGGATTTCCGAACAGCGCGAAAGCGGCCCGAAACCACGTTCATCCGCAAGTCGTCCGTAGTGGCCAGCGCCATTCACGGTCAGCCGCTTTCAAACTGAGCCGAAACTGCTTGCCTCCTCTTTTGAGGAACGCATAGTAACTCCCCGTTAGCGCGTGCCGGATTGAAGAAAGCCAGTTTAGCTCAGTGGTAGAGCAACGGTTTTGTAAACCGTCGGTCCTCGGTTCGAATCCGAGAACTGGCTCCATGTTCCGTTCAATCTCTGCTCGCCGCGATCCCTGCACGCCGCAGGTCATGAACATCGGAAAGCGCGGTTCGACGTGCGGGATGCATTCGGCGGGCGCATCCTCCAAGACGCCGATTCAAAACAAATCAAGCCGCAATGTCTCCAGAAAACATGAATCCCGCCCCTCTGACAATCTCAGCTCAGGCCGATTTTACTGGGAAAGGCCTTACTGCAAGAAGAAAGCTCCTTCTGGCGTCAGTGACTCTGTGCTGTGGCCTCGTCTTGCTGAGCGGTTGCGCCGCCGCGCTGCTCACCGGCGGCGCTGCGGCCGGAGCGGGCGCGGTCGCCTACGTCAGAGGTGAACTCAAGTCCACCGAAGCCGCAGCCTTGGAGAAAGTTTGGACCGCGACTCTGGCGGCGATGAGCGACCTGGAGTTTTCGGTGACCAAGAAAGAGAAAGATGCGCTTTCCGCGCGGGCGGTCGCTCGCGGGGCGAATGACAAAAAAATCCAAGTCGATCTGAAGCGGCTGTCCGACCGCGACACGGAGGTTCGCATCCGGGTTGGCATTTTGGGAGACGAATCGATTTCACGACAGGTGTTGGACAAGATCAAGAAGCGACTTTAGCGGTTCCCGCAAGAATCGCTGTACCGGTCGAGGGGCGCGCTGCCAGCCTGAGACATCCTGAAGCCGTGGAAAATGACTGAACCGCAATAATGGAGTGCTGGAGGGTTGAGAATCCCATTACTCCATTCCTCCAACACTCCATCCGGGCTCATGCGATTTCCATCAAGACCAGAATTTCTCGAATGGGGCCAGGACTTCAAAGCCTGCCTCCTTTTGCGGATTTCACAGCGGACGCGGAGGCAGGCAAGATGCCTTCCCTACTTGAGCGATTCCAGGAATGCCAACAGGTCAAGGAAATCGTGGACGGTCATCGTGTTTTCCAGACCGTCGGGCATCAAAGAGCTGTTCAACATCCCATAGTCGGCGATCTGATCGCCAGGAAATCGGATCGTCGTTCCATTTAAGACGATCAGGTCGATCGCCCCGGCCGGCTTGTGGTGGAGTTGAAGTCCGGAATGGCTTTCGCCCTCCTTCGTCTCGATAAACCAACCTTGGTACAGAGGCGAGATTTCATCCGAAGGGCGGAGGATTGATAACATCATCCGTTCCCGCGACTGAAAACTTCCGATGACGGACAGGTCCGGGCCGATCAGTCCGCCGTGGCCTTGGACCTGGTGACACTGCGCACAGGAGGCAAACGCCGAGAAGAACACCCGGCGGCCGGACGCTGGGTCGCCGCCGCCGGCCAGCACGGCTCGCCAATCGACCGGAGAAGACGGCCGATGGTGGATGCGCGTGTCTTCGGAGTGTCCCTCGGACCCGTCAGGGAACAGGGCGAATTCCAATTGTTCGATCAACCGGCGCGCATCGGAGCCACTGGATTCCGCCTGGATTCTGCGGTAGCGGGACGACAACGCTTCACGAACCATTTCATTCCGAGCCAAAGGTCGAAGCGCCCGGATTGCTTCGATTTGAACGGCAGTATCCGAATCGTTTAAGAGAGGGACTAAGTCTTTGAGCCGCTCGGGTGCGTTCCTGGTAAGCGCCAAGACCGACTCAGCTCGAAGCTCGCTCGGTTGCTTGCCGTCGCGAGACAACTGCAGCAGCAGCACGGATGCTTCAGCGCGCCCGCTTCCCGCGAGGCTCCGAACCGCTTCGAGGCGGAGGCGCGAGTCATTCTCCCGAACGAGGCTGGTCAGGAGTTCGAAGTGCTCGTCGGACGATTCAGGTTCGAGTTTGGCCAGCGCCAGCGCGCGAACCACCGTTGGACGCGAGGCATCCTGGGCGATTGCGGCGACGAGCTTGGGGTCGGCTCTCCTGCGAATATCGTTGCCGCGGACTTTTCTCTCATAGGCCTTGATCACTTCCGGGGAAAGGTTTTGGACGGTGGAGAGGTAAGTCTCGAAAAGGTTCGGTGTGATCTCCGCCGTGGAGATTGCCTGATCGAGATCTCCCCTCAGGGACGTCAACGTCTCCTCGCCCGTCCAAATCAGAGCCATCCGGCGGACTTGCGCGTCTGGGTCGCGAAGCAGCCTCTTGAGGAGTGGCGCTGGATTCTCCTGTTTCGCCCGGCGCAAGGCCAGCAGCGCGCCCAAACGAACTCTCGGGTCGCTCGCTTCGAGGTCGTGCAAGAGCGCGGCCCGGAAGGCCGGCCGGGTCAGCGCGGTCATCACAGCCGTCCGGATGAACGGGTCGCCGTTGGTCAACCCACTTCGGAGGGAAGCGTAATCCTGCGCGGAATTCTTTTGAAGCAGCGCGTTGAATGTCTGCAGGCCAACCGTCGGAACGGGGACTCGGAAGCGCGGTCGCGGAGGCGTTCGGTTTGTTTCGGATTTCGCCGCGAGGCGCCAGATGCGTCCTTTTCCGTGATTTGGATACTCCCGTTCGACCCAGTCGGTGACATAGATGTTGCCTCGCTGGTCGGCATCGATGGCCACCGGGCGGAAGGTTCGTGATCCTCGGACCAGGATTTCATTCGTCGCGCGGAGCGAGATTCCTGACGGCATCGTGCGAAATCGCGTTATCGTGTGTTCTCCCCACACGGTAACGAGGAGGTTGCCTTGATAATCCTCAGGCAACGCGCCGCGGGAGCAATCCAAAAGCCCCGAAGGCGCTTCGCCGACCCCACCGATCATGGGGAGGGTTCCGGGCAATTCTCCATCCCAACCTTGGTACGGGTGCAGTCCGCTGCCGCCGTAGAGAGATTTGTAGCCATAATCACCGCCTTGAACGATGTGCAGCAGCCGATTCGGCCCACGCGAATCCGGGTCGTTGTCCACGCACAGCAAGCGCCCGGCGAAATCGAATTCGAGTCCGAACGGATTCCAGAAACCGGTGGCCAAGAGTTCAACGCGGCTTCCGTCCGGGCGGCAGCGAATGATATTTCCGCCATCGCCATAGCCGCGGACGGCCGAAGCGTCCGATCCTTGGATCGCATATTCATGGCCGGCGGTGTTACCCCGGCCGACATAGGTCCAGCCATCCTGGGAAAATGCGATCGAAAGGAAGCTGTTGTGGGCATAGCGTTCGGCGGTGGCCAATCTCAAAATTTGGGTCCGAGATTCGCTGACTCCATTGTCATCTTGATCTTCAAGGGTTAGAACTTCGCGGGAACAGACGACGTAGAGTTTGCCTTCCGGGGAAAAGGCCAAGTTCATGCCTTCGCGAATGTCGTCGGCAAAGACGGAGGTCTTGTCGGGTTTGCCGTCCTGGTCGTCGTCGATGAAGATTTTAATCCGGTCGGCCGTGGGACCTGGATATCCTTTGGGCGGAGTGTGCGTGTGGGATTCGAGGACGAAGATTCGGTTTCGTTGATCGACGGCGAGGCCGATGGGAGTGACGATGTCGGGCTCGGAAGCGAAGAGTCCGAGTTGCAGACGCGGGTCGGTGACGGATGGCGGCTGAATCTCTGCCGATGCCCGCCACAAGCCGAAGGTCAGGGGAAGAAGGGCGATGAGAATATGGAGTAGGCGCAAGTGATCTGAGCCTGATGGCGAAATGGAGTCGTCCACGGGTGCCGGCTGTGCGTGTTTCCCCTGCCTATGAATTCACCCACCCCCCACCCTTCCCAGGAGGGGAGCCACCTTCCGCGCCGCCATTGTCCGTTCTCCTCCTCGGAGGGGTGCAGGGGTGGGT
>JACQWK010000293.1 GCA_016209525.1 Verrucomicrobiota bacterium | reverse complement strand
TTGAGCGCGTTACATGGCTGTGAGTCCAATTCTGCACGAACATCCGTTACGTTTTGATTCGCAGACAAAACTCACCGCGCCGACTTCTGCCCAGATGCTGGCCCCGACTTACGCTTCATGAATGTGCCCTGGTCATAATGAGAATTGCTGTGTTACCAGTTGACACCGCGGCGACACAGCGGTAGTCATCAGTCAACTAGAGGAAAGTAAGAAACCGCTGAAGTCTGCCAGTTCCTGCATTGAAAGGAAGTGGCCGAAGTTATGGCTGGGGTTGCCAAACTGAAGTTGTTGATTGATTGGCTCGCGCCGTTCGATGGGCCAGGAATGGCTTTTTCCCGAAGCGAGAAGATGGCGCAGCGGTGTCGCGCTCTTCCTCCGAACCAAGAACCAACTCAACCAAGAGGTATGCTATGCCCGCAAAAGGACTCTCACTCCATATCGGTTTGAATTTCGTCGATCCATCTCACTACGACGGCTGGGACGGAGCACTCGCAGCCTGCGAATTCGACGCTAATGACATGAACGCCGTCGCTGTGAAACGGGGCTTCACCTCACGAAAGCTGCTCACCGCCGCTGCCACAGCTTCAGCCGTGATCGGCGCGATCAAGGATGCAGCCATGACCCTCGCGAGCGGCGACCTTTTCCTGCTCACGTACTCGGGCCACGGCGGACAGGTCCCGGATGGCAACAACGACGAGACCGATTCGGAGCGGCAGGACGAAACCTGGGTGCTCTACGACCGTCAGCTCGTGGACGACGAACTGTGGGCGCTCTGGACGCGGTTCAAAGCGGGCGTGCGCATCTTCGTGCTGTCCGACAGTTGCCACAGCGGCACCGTGGTCAGAGCCATGCCGACGATGGGCGGCGCCAGCCCGGGAGCCGGCAAGAAGCGCCGCATTCGGCTTCTTCCACCTGCCCAAGCCGCGAAGGTTTACCGGGCGAATCGGGCGACTTACGATTCGATTCAGAAAGCGCATCCGGCTGCGGAGAAAGCCGCAGTGAAAGCGGCCATTCTGTTGATCTCCGGGTGCCAGGACAATCAGTACTCGCTCGACGGCGAGCGCAACGGCTTGTTTACCGAAACGCTCCGCAAGGTCTGGGCGAACGGCAAGTATAAAGGCGATTATCGCTCGTTCCGCAATAAGATCGCCGCGCGAATGCCAGACACGCAGTCGCCAAACTACTACGTGGTCGGCAAACCAAACCCGGCCTTCGAGGCGCAACGACCGTTCACGATCTGAGATCAGATCGTGTTCTATCTCCCCTGCGGGGCTGGACAAGACTCCAGCGCTTTGCCCACGGCTTACGTCGTGTACGCGTTTAGCGTGCGGTGTCTCGTAGGGCAGACTTGAAGTCGGCAGGCAGGGCGTCGAAAGTTCCGGCACGCGCGATCCGTTCGCCGCCGACGCAGAATGCAATTCTGCGATACGGCAGATTGAAAATCTGCCACCCAAGGCAGGGATGCCGGGCTTCCGGCGTCCCCGCCCGCGTTCAGCGGGCGGAACTTGACTCCCGAGGCCAGCGTGGGGTTTCCGAATGCGCCGCTGAACGCAGCGCGGATAGCGCAGCGCGCTTCCCTGCCTACCACCGTGGCAGTGTCAAGCACCCTCAAATCCAGGAAGGCCAAGAACGGCATTTGCATCCATGCGGGCCTCGAGTACGCTAGCCACTCAGTCATTCAATCGGTATGGCGAGCGGTATCATCAGAATTGGCGGAGCGCGGCAGCATAATCTCAAGAACATTTCGCTGAGCATTCCGCGCGATCAACTGATCGTGATCACGGGGCTGAGCGGTTCGGGGAAGTCCTCGCTGGCTTTCGACACGATCTATGCCGAAGGCCAGCGCAAATACGTCGAATCGCTCTCTGCCTATGCGCGCCAGTTTCTCGATCAGATGCAGAAGCCCGAGGTTGATTTCATCGAAGGGCTTTCGCCCGCCATCGCCATCGAACAGCGCAGCGCCGGCACCAATCCGCGTTCGATCATCGCAACCACGACCGAGATCTACGACTATTTGCGGTTGCTCTACGCGAACGTCGGCCAGCCCCATTGCCCGGTCAGCGGCCAGGCGATTACTCATCAGACCACGAGCGACATCGCGGACAAGATTCTGAGCCTGCCCGGCCGAACGCGCCTCATGCTTCTGGCTCCGGTCATTCGCGGGCAAAAAGGGGAATTTCGCGATGTGATTGAGCGGCTGTCCCGCGAGGGCTTCGTTCGCGCGCGGGTGGATGGCCGGTTGGTCGAATTGGCCAGCAATGTCAGGATCAAATTGGACCCGAAACAAAAGCACACCATCGAGGTGGTGGTGGACCGTTTGGTGGTCGATGAGAAGATCAGAATTCGGCTGAGTGATTCGGTTGAGACGGCTTTGAAGTGGGGCGAAGGCACGTTATTGCTGCTCCAGCGGCCGCCCGATGCGAACTCGGCGGGAGGTTCTCGCACCTCTGAGGCGGGGGTCGGCGAGACGGAAGCATGGCTGGAAACGCTGCACTCAAACCGAATGTACAGCCCGGCAACCGGAGCCAGCTTCGACGTACTAACTCCCAAGCATTTCTCTTTTAATTCGCCCTTCGGGGCGTGCCCCGTGTGTCACGGCCTGGGACAGAAACTTGTTTTCGACGAAATCCTGGTCGTACCGGATCCCGAGAAATCGCTGGACCAGGGAGCGATCCTGCCCTGGCGGCGGGGCGGAAAGCGCATGGTAGCCTATTACAAGAGCCTGCTCCGAGGGCTGACTCAGCATTATCAGCAAAGCTTGGAAATGCCCTACCAGAAGTTGCCCGATGATTTCAAGAAAGTGCTGCTCCACGGCTCCGAAAAGACGGAGATCAAATTCAACTTCTGGCGAGCCGGCAAAATGAGCCAGATCGTGCGCCCATTCGAAGGCGTCATCCCAAATCTTGAACGGCTCTACCGGGAGAGCGAGAGCGAATTCACCAAGAACCGGTTGAAGGCCTTCATGAGCCCGCAAGACTGCGACGGCTGCGGCGGAAGGCGGCTCAAGCCGGAAATCCTGGCCGTCACACTGGGAGGCCCAGAGGCCAATTTGAAATTTCAAGTTTCGAATTTAGGATCCAAGCACATTCCCGGCCTTTCGATCATGGACGTTTGCGCGCTCTCGATCGAAGAAGCGGATGAGTTTTTCGCCGGTCTCGATTTGACGGAATTCCAGCAGCGAATCGCTCTGGAGCTCATCCGCGAGATCCGGGCTCGCCTGAGCTTCTTGAAAAACGTCGGGCTTGGTTATCTCACGCTGCATCGCGAAAGCGGGACCCTCAGCGGCGGCGAGGCGCAGCGGATTCGCTTGGCGACACAAATCGGAGCGGGACTGGTGGGCGTGCTCTATATCCTGGACGAGCCGAGCATCGGCCTGCACCAGCGTGATAATGAGCGGTTGCTGACAACACTCGAGAGCATGCGCAACCTCGGCAATTCGGTGCTCGTCGTCGAACACGATGAAGACACAATCCGTCGCGCGGATTATGTGATCGATCTGGGACCGGGCGCCGGCGTCCGCGGCGGAGAAGTGGTCGTCGCGGGGCCGTTCGAGGAGGTCCTCCGGCACCCGCACTCGCTGACGAGCAAATATCTTCGTGGGGAGATCTCGATTCCAGTTCCGCGAAAACGCAACTCGCCTTCGCGAGAGAAAGGCTGGCTGGAGGTCTTCGACGCGAGCGAAAATAATCTGAAACACATCGATGTCCGGATTCCGCTGGGCACCCTGACGTGCGTCACGGGTGTCAGCGGCTCGGGCAAGAGCACGCTGGTGGACGATATCTTGCGCCGCGCCCTCTTTCGGCAATGGTACGGCTCGAAAGAACGCCCCGGAGCTCACCGGGCCATCCATGGAATCGAGCATCTGGACAAGGTGGTTGTGATCGATCAAACGCCCATCGGACGCACGCCTCGGAGCAATCCCGCGACGTACACCGGCATGTTCAACCACATTCGAGATCTGTTCGCCAACCTGCCTGCGGCGCGGATCCGCGGATATGGCGCCGGGCGGTTTAGTTTTAATGTCAAAGGCGGCCGTTGTGAGAAATGCCAGGGTGACGGCTTGATCAAGATCGAAATGCACTTTCTGCCGCCGGTCTATGTCACTTGCGAGGCCTGCAATGGCCTCCGCTACAATCGCGAGACGCTCGAGATCACGTACAAAGGCATGAACATCTCGGATGTTCTGGCCATGACGGTGGACGAGGCTGTCGGTTTCTTCCGAGCCGTGCCGCAGATTCATGACCTCTGCATGACCCTGGCGGAGGTAGGTCTTGGTTACATCGGCCTCGGCCAATCCGCCACCACCTTGAGCGGAGGAGAAGCTCAACGAGTCAAGCTGGCCGCCGAACTCAGCCGAAAATCGACCGGCCGGACTCTCTACATCCTGGATGAACCCACGACCGGCCTTCACTTTCACGACGTGGCGAAGCTTTTGGAAGTGCTGTTTAAGCTGCGGGCTTCGGGAAACACATTGCTGGTGATCGAACATAATCTTGACGTGATCAAAACGGCGGATTGGATTATTGACTTAGGCCCGGAAGGCGGACTGGCGGGCGGCCGCATCGTGGCCGAGGGAACGCCCGATCAAATCGCCCAGTGCTCTCAGAGCTACACGGGGCAATACCTGGCGCGCGTGCTCGCGCATAACCTCAAATTTCGCACCGAATGAGAGAGTGTTCGAAAAGCCGGATCGCAAAGGCAGGGCAGGCTTCCAGCCTGCCTTCCTGCGGCGGACACACCGCCGGTCCAGCGGGAGGCAAGCTCTTAGAACGTGTCTTGAAAATGCCTTTTGAGTGGAACAGGCCACTGGCCTGTTACGGCAGGCGACCAGCCTGCCGCCATTTTCGGCGACCAGTTGCCGCCGAAAACGGGCTGGCAGCCCGTTCCACCCATTTCCCCTGCCTTCGCTCGCGGTTTCTCGCGAGCATTGGCTGGCTCGCCGGCCTGCTGCTCTGCCTTTTCTGCGAGTGGGTTGGCCTGGGCGCGGAGCCGCCGGAGGGGGAGGCGGCCTATGGCGCGGCGCTGAAATCATTTCAAACCCAGTTTTACGAACGCGCGACCCAGGAATTCGCGAACTTCGCCGAACAGTTTCCAACCTCTTCGAAAGTGCCGGAGGCCGTCCTTCTGCAGGCCCAGAGCCTCTTCAAACTGAAGGACTATGATGCGGTAATTGCGCTGTTGAGCCGGCGTGCGACGGGGGCGGGGCCGTTGCAGGACCAATATGCTTTCTGGCGGGCTGAAGCCGAATTCTACCGGCAAGCTTCACTCCCGGCCGCCCGGCAAAACTTCGACGCGGCCATCAAAGCGTACGAAGCGCTGCTGACCACCTTCACGAATTCGGCCCTGCGACTGGAGGCAAGCTACGGACAAGCGTGGTCTTGCTTCAAAGTCCCGGATTATGACCGCACGATCAGGCTCTTGAGTGATCCGGCCGGGGCGTTTCAAAAGGCGGCGGCCGGAAGCACGAACGAGACGATCGTCGCTCGAGGCTACTTGTTGCTCGGAGAGGCGCATTTCAACAAGAAGGATTATTCTTCGGCCGAACAAGTCATGATCCAGTTGGGCGGCCGCAAACTCCCGCCGGAACTGGATTGGGAACGCCGGCACTTGCGTGCGCTCAGCGCCAAGGCGCGCCAAAAGCCGGACGATGCGCTCAAGGCCGCCACGGAACTGGTTGCCCTCGCTTCAAATACAAACCTATTGAACAAGCCCAATCTGCAAGCCAGTTCCTTAATTCTGTTGGGGGATATTCTCAGAGACAAAGACCCGCGAGATCCGGACCCCGCCATCGCGGCCTACGACCAAATCACCAAGATCAAGGGGATTCCTCCGAGCCAAAACGAACAAGCGTTGCTTCGAATCATCGAGCTGCTCGTCAGTCACCAGCGGTTCACCAACGCGATTCATCGCCTGGACGCGCTTCTGTCCCAGACCAACCAGGAAACGCCGGTCGCTCTGATCCGGCTGACGATGGGCGAGCTCTACCTCAAACAATTCTATGCCCTGGCCACTACAGCCCCAAGCGGGCTGCCGCGGACGATCCCGATCCAGACCAATTTGCTGCATCAGGCCAGGACCAACTTCGTTCAGTTGATCGCGGCTTGGACGAACAGCCCGCTGCTGGGCAAGGCCTACTTGAACCAGGGATGGTGCCTTTGGGAGGAGGCGCAATTGACCGACGCCCCCTCGAAGTTCGCTGAAAGCCAGGCCGCGTTTAAGGCGGCTACCGAACACCCCCTCGCGGAGGATGACCAAGCCATCGCCCGCTTGAAGCTGGCCGATTGCCAGTTCCGGCAGCGGGATTACACGAACGCGGTTCAAAATTATCGCTTCGTCATCGATCGTTACAGCCAGTCGCCTGAAATCAGGAACAAGTGGCTGGATCAAGCCTTCTCCCAAATCGTCCGAACGAGTCTGGAAAGCGGCGATTTAGCCGGCGCCGGCGACGCCCTGGAGAGGTTGTTGGAACAATTCCCGCTCAGCGAGTTCACGGCGCGCTCCGTGCTGAACTATGCTGCGGAACTGCTCAACCGGGCCCGTGCCTCGGAAGCCCGTCAAGCACGGGAGGCTCTCCTGAAGTTCCAAAAGCGGGCCGTGAGCTCGGCTTGGTTGCCGGACGCACAACTCGCCGTGGCCCGTTCGTTCATCGCGGAAACCAACTGGCCGGCTGCCCTTCGCGAATTCGACCAGTGGCTGGCGCAACACACCAACCACAGCGCCCGCCCGCAAGCCTTCTTCGACAAGGCCCTGACGTACTACCGCGCTGGCTACGAAACCAATGCGCTCGCTTCGTTCACGAATTTCATCTCCCTCTTTCCCACGAATGCCTTGGCGCCTTGGGCCCAACTTTGGGTCGGTGATTTTTACTACAACAACCAAGCCTATACCAATGCGGAGCGGAATTACCAACTGATCTTTCGCAACACCAACACGATCCCTTTGGAATTGCGCTGCGAGGCCGGATTGCGGGCGGGGCAGGCGGCCTTGTTGAGGGACAAACCTTCCGAAGCTCGCGGCTATGTCACGAATCTCTTCAACAATTATTTGAACCCGGATACGAATCGTCCTTCCGAGATCGAAGCCCAGGCCTACTATCTCTTGGGCGAAATCGAGTTGAAAGAGGTCCCGGCTCCCGGACTCACCAACAGCCTGGTGAGGTTCGAGAGAGCGTTGGTGCCCTTTCAGAAGATCGTTGATTTCCATCCCACCAACCGCCTGGCGCCGATGGCTCGAGGCAAAATCGCGGACTGTTCCCTTCAATTGTCGGCTCAGGATCCGAAGTGGCTGGATCTGGCGCGTACCAACTACGTCATCGCGATGAATTCCCCGGCCGCCGATGTCAATACCCGCAGTCAAGCGGAAGTCGGGCTGGCCAAGGTGCTGAAGGCCCAAGCCGAACCGAAACCGGCCTCCGAACAAAAGCAACTTCGCAGGCAAGCGCTCGAGCATTGTTTGAACGTTGCTCACGGCTGCCAAGATCCTTTTTGGGCGAGCCAGGCCGCGCTCGAGGCCGCCAAGCTGGCCGAGGAGTTGGAAATGACGGCGCAGGCGGCCAAACTCTACGAACGCCTGTTGCGCGAGTTTCCGCAATTGCTAAGCTTGCAGCCAAACCTCCGAAAGCGGCTGGACGAACTCCGGGACGGAGAAACAAAATGAACGGCCAGACCGGTTGACACATCAAGGAACACAGGCTAATTTTCCGTCGTCGTGATGAGTAGCGCTCCAGAACCTCAAACCGTCGTGACGCTCACCGAGAACGCCGCCGGCCACGTGAAAGAACTTCTGACGAGCGAGACGGAAAACGCCGGGAAGAGCCTGCGTGTTTATATCGAAAAAGGCGGCTGTTCCGGACTCCAATACGGCTTGGTCTTCGACGAAATCCGAACGGACGATTTCGTCGCGGAGCTCCATGGCGTCTCCGTCGCCGTCGATCGTTTCAGCGCCGACTATCTGCGCGGGTCCGTCGTTGACTTTGTGGACAGCCTCAACGGCGGCGGTTTCAAAATCTCAAATCCCAACGCCCAGCAGTCTTGCGGGTGTGGAAAGTCTTTCGAAGCCTAGGCAAATCTCAACGAACGCCTAGACTGAAAATGCCGTTCCGTGCGATGCGGAACGGCTTTTTCGTTTCGAGTGAAGATGAAACAAATGAGTAGGCTGTTCCCGGCATGGCCTTCGATCGCGAAACCGTCAAACAGCGGGCGGCACAACTGGCCGGCCAAGGCGTGTTCATCGGCACCTCGTCGTGGAAATACGAGGGTTGGCTCCGCCAACTCTACACGCCCGCCCGCTACGAGTATCGAGGCCAGGTCGCCCGGACACGTTTCGAGCGCGACTGTCTGAGCGAATACTCCGAAGTGTTCAAGACCGTCTGCGTGGACGCCGCCTATTATGATTTCCCGCGCCGCGAATATCTCCAAAAGCAGGCGGATCAAGTCCCGGCGGACTTCCGATTTGGCTTCAAAGTGACGGACGCGCTCACGATCAAGAAATTTCCGAAGCTCGACCGGTTCGGTCCGAGGGCGGGTCAGCCCAATCCTGATTTCCTGAATGCGGATTTGTTTGCCACCGCCTTTCTCAATCCCTGCGAAGCGATTCGCGAAAAGATCGGCGTGCTCATGTTCGAATTCTCGCGCTTTTGGCCGAGCGACTACGAACACGGTCGCGATTTCGTCGGCGATTTGGACAAGTTTCTCGGCGAACTGCCCCAAGGCTGGTCCTACGCCGTCGAGATGCGCAACAAACATTGGCTGCGCGAGGAGTATTTCGGCTGCTTGGCGGGACACGGCGTCGCGCACGTCTTCAATTCCTGGGATGCCATGCCTCCGGTGGGCGAACAAATGGCACTCCCCGGCAGCCGAACCAATCCGCAATTGGTGGCGGCCCGGTTTCTCCTGAAACCTGGCCGGAAATACGAGGACGCAGTCAAGGCCTTCCAACCCTACGACAACATAAAAGAAATCAACGCGGAAGCCCGCAAAGCCGGCGCGACGCTGATCCAGGAGGGCGTCAGCGCTCCGATGCGCAAGACCTTCATCTACGTGAACAATCGGCTGGAAGGCAATGCCCTGGCGACCATCGAAGCGATGCTGGCGTAGCCCAGATTTGCATCCTAAAAACGGCGGTTCCGTCTGTCAGTATTTCTCGAAATCGCCACTGGCCGTGCGAATTTCCCGGAGCGCGGCTATGTGCACAGCACCAACTGCAGCGGCCCGAAAATTCCGGCACGCTGCGGCTGGGTCTTCGACCACAGCCGCGCTCCGATTTGGTTGCGGCTCCGCTGCGCTGAGCTGCATCGCCTGCTATCGTTGCGGAGTGAGCGAGGTCATCGGTGGGGCGAGACTCCCGTCGAGCCCTGCCGTTCTGGCCGGGAAGGATTCCAGGGCTCGACAGGGTCTCGCCCCACCGGATTTGGTTGCGGCTCTGACGCGCGACTCTGTGTCGCCGAATTGGGGCTGAATGGCAGCGCGAATCACTGAATTCAAAATCCGGAAGGTCCCAGGACTAAAACGGCACGTCGGCACACGGCTTTGAGATTCGGATTTCGGGTTTGTTTCGGATTTCGAGTTTCAGTTTTCGGATTTTGGGCAAGGCCAGGCATCCTCCGCCGAACGATTACTCAAACTCGGAAGTTATTCTGGCATGAGTGCTAGCCTCCCCCCCCCGACCTTCATTACTCAGGAACTCCAAGTCCGCTTCCACCGCCGTTTTCTCGAACGGGTAAAGGTCGTTTGGCAATCGCGTCCGAATCCAGCCGCAGAACTCCGTCGTGTGGCCGGCCAGGAGATGGGACAAGTTGGAGGCAACGGTCTCGATCATCGGGCCGCAGTGAATAACGGTCTCGGCATCCAGTCTCCCGCGAAACCAACCGACTGGCAACCCGGAGAAGCCGAGCCGTTTGCGAAGGTTCTTTGCCTTGCCAATGTATAGGATCGCCTCGTGCGCATCGCGCATCAGATAAACGCCTGGACCTTCCGGGAATTGGCGGAAGAAATCGCGCCCCAGCCGCTCGACGAGCGGCTGTGGATCAGGAAAGAGCAGTTGCTGAGCCGCGGGCACGGTGGGGGATTTAATTCCAATTCGCTTTCAAAATGGGACGAATGCCCCTCACCCCGCCCCTCTCCCCATCTGATGGGGAGAGGGTGTCCGACTTGTCCGCCGTAGGCTTGGCGAAGGCGGAAGGACGGGTGAGGGGT
>JACQWK010000292.1 GCA_016209525.1 Verrucomicrobiota bacterium | reverse complement strand
CTTCAGCAACTCATCCGCGGCGTTGCTCGAGATGATGCCGCCGCCGACGTAGAGCACCGGGCGTTCCGCCTTTTCAATCAATCCGATGATTTCATTCAGGACGATGTCGTCGGCGTGTTTTGGCGCCGGATATCCGCGAAGTTGAAGTTCTTTTGGCCAAATTGGCTGCGCGGTTTGTTGTTGTATGTTTTTCGGAAAATCAATCACCACAGGCCCCGGCCTCCCGGTCTGCGCGATATGGAATGCTTCCTTCACGATCCGGGGAATGTCGTTGATGCTCGTGATCAGATAACTGTGCTTGGAGATTGGAAGAGTAACGCCAAAGAAGTCTGTTTCTTGGAACGCGCCCTTGCCAATCATGTGCTGAGGCACTTGGCCGGTCAGCGCCACCATCGGCACTGAATCCATATAAGCATCCGCAATCGCTGTGACCAGATTGGTTGCTCCCGGTCCGCTGGTGGCCATGCAAACGCCGGCATGGCCCGTCGCGCGGGCGTAGCCTTCCGCCGCGAAAGCCCCGCCTTGCTCGTGCCGCGGCAGAATGGTCCGAATCTGCTTGGATCGCGTGAGTGCCTGGTGCAACTCCATGCTGGCTCCGCCCGGATAGGCGAAAATAGTATCGACTCCTTCTCGCTCCAAGCCGTGGACCAAAATCTCGCTCCCTTGCATGGGGCGGCCGACTTCGGCTCGTTCGGTGGATGCGGTTGGTAATGTTCCAGATGTCCGTTTCGCGGTCTTGCTCATAACTATTGAGTGTTGGCCGGTGCCGTGGGCCAATGAAAAACCCACGACCGTTTCCAGCCGTGGGTTATTGTTGAAATTCGCCTTTCTCTTCAAATGCGACAAGAGCCCACGGCGTCGCTAATAACGACGACGACCACCGTCAGGCTAACTTGTCCAGCATTGAATAACATGGGCGAAAAGTAACCGGCACCCCGTTGTAGGTCAAGCGCCGATTCGCGCCAGCCAGCCCCACAGTTGCGTCTCCAAATGTTGGCAAGCGCATAACGCCGACCTTCCTGTCGGCAGTTTCGAGGCTTTCCTGCCTCGTTTCCCGCTCAAACGCTTTTCCGGCGATCCAACGCCCGTCGAGATCATGGATTTCACCCACTGGGCCAACGCCGAATTCATCGTCAAATGATCTGTCGCAAAACGGAACTCCGTGCCATGAATAGTTCGATGATTTTAAGATTTTTCTGCGCTTCAGCGCTATGGCCGGTGCTCGTTGCCTTCAAGGCCGGGGCTCTCGCCTCGGTCGTTGGAGCGCAAACCGAGCCGTCCGGCGTCACGCCCGCCGCCATCGGCTCGCGTTTGGAGCTGTTTACCGACGACTTGCTCATCGGCCAGCTCAAGGGCTGCTTGCTCAAGCTGCACGAGCCGCGTTCAGCTAATGTCGCGCTCCGCTTCGATGCGCCGTGGGAAGGCGCCTTCTGCGGTTACGTCACCGTGCTGCAAGACGGCGATCTCTTCCGCTGCTACTACCGCGGCAATCCGACCGCCGGACGCGACGGTGCGAACACCGAGGTCACCTGTTACGCCGAGAGCCGGGACGGCATCAAGTTCACCAAGCCGGCGCTTGGGCTCTTCGAGATTCAAGGCACACGCAGCAACAACGTCGTGCTCGCCGGCCAGGCGCCGTTCTCGCACAATTTCGCGCCGTTTCTGGACACGCGACCCGGCCTGCCGATCGGGGAGCGATTCAAGGCCTTGGCTGGCACTTCCGCGAGCGGACTCCTTGGTTTCGTTTCTGCCGACGGCATCCGCTGGCGGCGCTGGCGAGAACAAGCGTTGATCACCAAAGGCGCGTTCGACTCGCAGAACGTCGCGTTCTGGTCCGCCAGCGAGCAGTGCTACGTGCTCTATCTACGCACGTGGACCGGCGGTGGTTTCCGCGACTTCCGCACCATCAGCCGCGCGACTTCGACCAACTTCCTCGATTGGTCCGAGCCGGAGGAGATGAGCTTCGGCGACACGCCGCGCGAACACCTTTACACGAGCCAGACGCATCCCTATTTCCGCGCCCCGCATCTCTACATCGCCACGCCGATGCGTTTTGTTCCGGGCCGCCGCGTCCTCACCGAGGAACAGACCCGCGCCCTGGGCGTGAATCCTGCCTATGCGAGCGACGCAGCGGAAGCGGTCTTCATGACATCTCGCGGCGGCAATCGCTACGTGCGGACTTTCTTGGAAGCTTTCATCCGGCCCGGTCTCGACCCCGGCAATTGGGCCTCGCGTGCAGGACTCACGGCCCTCGGCGTAGTTCCGACCGGGCCGGTTGAGATGTCGCTCTACAAGCAAGCGCACTACGCTCAACCGACCTGCCATCTTGTCCGCTACGCGCTGCGTACTGACGGCTTCGTGTCGGTGAACGCGCCGTTCAACGGCGGCGAGTTCATCACCAAACCGCTGACATTTGCCGGCGGCGAACTCATCATAAACTTCAGCACCGGCGCCGCGGGCAGCCTGCGCGTCGAACTCCAGAACGCAATCGGCGAGCCGCTGCCCGGTTTCAGGGTCAACGATGCCGTTGAACAGGTGGGCGATGAGATTGAACGTGTCGTGACATGGAAGAACGGCCGTGATGTGAGCCGCCTCGCCGGCCAGCCGGTGAAGCTGCGCTTCGTGATGAAGGACGCGGACCTTTTTTCGCTACGGTTTCGGTAACCGCGTTGGGCAATTCAGCTTGAATGGTGAGGTGATTATCAGCTTTCCCGCACTTCCCGACCAAACGCCGCTGACTCAGGAAATCCTACTCAATGCCACGACTGATTCCGGGCTGCCCGTCGAATACTTCGTCGCGAGTGGTCCGGCAGAGGTGGTTGGCACCAATCTGCGTTTAACGCGAATCCCTCCAAGGAGCCGTTTCCCAGTCCGTGTGACCGTGGTGGCATGCCAGTTTGGCCGGGTCGTAGAGCCGCTTTATCGGAGCGCTGAACCGGTGGTTCGAACTTTCCATGTCGTGCGATAACGCCCGCCGCCGCTCCGACCGCAGCTTGTTCGCTTAAAACCTCCGCAAGATCGCTGTCCTGAGCGCGCCGGTTCGTTCGTTGTATGGATGAAACTCGGACGATGAACCAAATCACCAAAAACGAAAGGAACACAATGAATGCAAGACTCACTTCAATTTGCACAACGTTACTGCTGGCCACCGCCACGTGGTTGAACGCGGAGGAACCGGCCAAACCCAAAGGTTGTTCGCCGGAATTTGAGCGAATGAAAACACTGGTTGGCACGTGGAAAGGGAAAGTTGTCCTGTTCGGATTCTCTCGTTCGTCGTAGGATTGAACTCAGACAAAAACTACTAATCCAAAACTATGAGCCAAGAAATTCAGAAATCCGATTACATGCTGCTCTTCCGCGGGACCACCTGGGACAAGGACCTCTCGCCGGAACAACTCCAGAAAGTCGTGTCCGACTGGTACAACTGGTTCGACGGCTTGACCAATGATGGCAGGGCGCTTTCAGGCCACCCGCTGATGAGCGAAGGAAAGATCGTTTCAGGCAAGAAGGGACGCATCGTTGCGGACGGCCCATTTGCTGAATCCAAAGAAGCGATCGCAGGATACTTCTATCTCCGGGTCGCAGACTTGGACGAAGCCCTGGAAATCGCGAGACAATGCCCCGGCCTTGAATACGGCACTGCCGTCGAAGTCCGTCCGGTGGCCGAGATGTGTGCGGTCAAAGCGCGCGCCTTGGAGCATTCGTCACATCGTGGAGAGCTCGCTCCCACCGCGGTTTGAAGGGGAGCACGCGCGCCCCTCTTGTCGCGGCCGGCGCCATCGCCGGTCGCGACTTTCGCCGAGGGCTTGTTTGGGCATCGCCTTTCAGGGTAGAACAGGCCACCGGCCTGTTGTGGCGGGCTACCAGCCCGCCGGGCTTTTTGGCAGCAAGTTGACGCCGAACAACGGGCTCGTCGCTCGCTTCAAATGTCTTTCGGGTAACCGCTTGATGACGAAGGGACGGTTAGAGCGCAATCACCGGAGAGTGTTCTGCGAGGGCGTGGAACACTGCACGCGAGGCGCGTGCGCTCCCCGTGCTATCGATTATGGGAGAGCTTGAACCGCAGGGGCAATCACTGCAGGGTGGGGAAATTTCCCGTATAACGGAACACCTTTTCCGCCATGAATCGGGGAAACTGATTTCCGTGATGACGGGAATTTTCGGCATTGACCGGCTGCAACTTGCCGAGGATGTAGTCCAAGAATCGTTGGTCCGCGCCTTGCAGACCTGGCCGTACTACGGGATTCCCCAAAACCCCGCCGCTTGGCTGACACAAACCGCGAAGAACCTCGCTCTCGATTTGATCCGTCGTGAGAAGCTTTTCCAAGAGAAACAACCACAGATCCTCGCCTTCATGGAGCAGTGGTCCGGCAATTCCAGCGCTGATGATTCGCCCGCCTTCGACAACGAGATCAAAGATGGCCGCCTCCGATTAATGTTCGCTTGTTGTCACCCGCTGGTTCCTCCGGAATCGCAAACGGCCCTGGCGCTGAAAACGCTTTGCGGATTCAGTCCGGCGGAAATCGCCAAGGCCTACCTCACCACCGAGGCGGCCATTGCGAAACGGCTGACTCGAGCCCGGCAGCGGATTCGCGATCTCCGGATTCCCTTTGAGATTCCCTCTGGCCACGAAATTCCGGCCCGACTCGATGCCGTACTGCAAACACTTTACCTGCTGTTTAACGAAGGTTACAAGGCCTCAAGCGGCGACAGCCTGGTTCGCGAGGAACTTTGCCGCGAAGCAATCCGGCTCGCGACCTTGCTGGCCGCGCACCCGGTGGGCGATCGGCCCCACGTCCATGCTCTGGCCTCGCTGATGGTGTTGAACGCCGCGCGGCTCCCCGCGCGAGCGGACGCCGACGGCAACATCCTTCGCCTGGAAGAACAGAACCGAGCCCGCTGGGACAGAGGGATGATTCGGCGCGGGATGTTTCATCTGGCCAAATCGGCGTCGGGAAACGAGATCAGCGCGTATCACCTTCAGGCCGGCATTGCGGCGGTGCATTGCGCGGCGACGGATTATGCATCCACGGACTGGCGCCAGATTCTGTCGCTTTACGATCGGCTGGTTCAAATCGACGAATCACCGGTCGTCATGTTGAACCGAGCCGTTGCCGTGGCGCAAGTTCATGGGCCGAGAGCGGGAATCCAGGCGATTGAAGGCATCCGGCAACAAAACTCGCTGCAATCCTACCATCTGCTCCACGCCGTGCTGGCGGAGTTCGAATCCAAACTCAACAATTTCGAGGCCGCCGCCCATCACCTGCGAAAGGCGCTCGAATCGGCCGAGCTCAAGTCCGAACGAATCCTCTTGTCCCAAAGGCTTGAAGCCTGCGCCGACATCTTAGCGCGGATGCCTCCCCTGAATCGGAGCGCCGGTCTCCGACCCGGCGCGAACCCGATTGAGTGAAACGCGCGCCGGATCGGAGACCGGCGCTCCGAGGTTGATAAGGAGAGAAAACGTCCCCAGAATTGACAGGAATCGAAGCCATGAAGACGGCAGGGCAAACCTTCAAGTTTGTCCCACCGTGTTCCAGGAGAGCAGACAAACTCTCAAACGGAAGCCAGCGTTTTCTCCAAGAACTCCCGATTGGCGCGAGCGTTGGCGGTTGTTTCTTCGGCCGCGGCGCCGACCTTGAT
>JACQWK010000303.1 GCA_016209525.1 Verrucomicrobiota bacterium | reverse complement strand
GCCGTATCCGATGGAATTCCTGCTCACACCGGGTAAGGTGACGGTCGTCATTGAGGCGTACACCCAGGTGCGGCACATCTATACGGACGGCCGCCCGTTGCCGGACGACCCCGATCCGGAATTTCACGGCACGTCCATTGGCCGGTGGGAGGGCGATACTCTGGTGGTGGAAACCATCGGATTCTCGCCACTGACGATGCTTGAGCGAGGTGTTCCGCATAGCGACAAGATGCGAATCGTCGAGCGATTAAGGCTCACCGATCCCGACACCATGAGCATCGAGACGACCGTAACGGATCCCGTCGTCCTGTCCGCTACATACTCCACATATAGCACCTTGAGGCGTCATCGCGACTGGACGATCGCGGAATACATCTGCGAGGAGAACAACCGCAATTTCGTCGACGCAAGCGGCAAGGCGGGAATCAACATCACCATTCCCGGCGGGAACCCGCCGAAGAAGGACTAAAGGATATGAAGACTGGTTTCGAGAAGGCGCTCTTTTTAGGACTCGTTGCGGCGGGTCTCATCGCAACCGCCGCAACCCCGGCCGCGGCGCATCACTCTTTCGCCGCATTCAATATGTCGTCGGACAAGACCGTCACGGGAACGGTGAGACAGGTCGACTGGACCAACCCGCACATCTGGATCTGGATCGATGTGCCGAATGACAAAGGAGGCGCCGATACCTTCGGTTTCGAGGGAATGAGCCCAAATTTTCTGGCGCGCCGAAACTGGACGAAATCCACGCTGAAACCCGGCGACAAAATAACCGTCGTTTTCCGGCCGCTCCGGGATGGTTCCAATGGCGGAATGTTTGTGAACGCCAAGACCCCCGACGGCAAGGTCCTGACCGGGGGCGGAGGGCAGGCAGGCCAGTAGATCTTAGATTTTTCCCGAGAGAATCATCGGGAGGGGCTTTAGCTCGCGCCGGAGCGGATCCAGCGCCAGGCCGAGCGCTTCCAGCGTGAACGCGCCCAGCAGCAGGCTGTCGCCTTCTTCACCGAAAATCACGTCGGCTCCCCCAACTTTATCCTCGTACTTAAAAAGAGCGATTCCTTTTTTCCGCCGGATTGTGGAGCCGTCGGCGAGCCGAAATTCTTCGGTGGCGAGGGGCTTGATCCCCAGTTTACGGAGCACCGCCGACGGCACCACTGAATAGACCGCGCCGGAGTCCACCAGGAACTCCAGTTCTTTTGTGACGTTCGGTTTGGCGGGATTGCCCACCTTTAATCTCAGTACAGTTAAGCCCACGCCGTTGTTCCTTCTTCGGGAATCCTCTAGCCGAACTATATCAAACTCCAGAGACCCTGATCTCATCGAGAAAGCGCCAAAACCGAGGAAACGCAATGAGCCGGCGGCTGAGCCATGCCTCACGCGTAGGCAATGTGGCTATCTATATGGATGAATGTATGGTCAAATTGCGGAGTGACATTCGAATGGGACAGTGACAAGGATCGCATCAACCAATCTCCGTTTCACGATCCGGGCCGAGAATAGACGCATCTTTGGTGCAGGACTGTGGAAGGAAGGCAAGCAGGTGTATGAGAGAGAAAACAAGGTATCGTAAAGCGCCCAAAGGAGTAGCGAATGCGATAGTGCATGCCGAAATCGTTGAAGACTTTTTGCCGGCGCCGGACAAGCTGGTATTTAAGGAACAGACTGTGAAAGTGACTCTCGCCCTGAGCCAACGCAGCATCGAATTCTTCAAAGCAAAGGCCAGAGAAAACAACGTGCCGTATCAGGCGATGATCAAGCGAATCGTGGATTTATATGCCCAGCGCCATGGCTCGTAGCGCCTGGCCGCTTTAGGTTCGAGCTTCACGGGCGCTGTCCGGCGCATGCCAGTTTCGGCGCGGACCATTTTTCGTCGCTACGTCACTTGACGTTGCTGGGGTGGTTATCCTCGTGAAAGCCCGCAAAATTTACGAGAAGATTATGGCTGGTGCCCGCGACATCCGCTTCGAGGACGTGTGCCGTTTGGCAGAAGGATTCGGTTTTGGCCGCGATAGGGTCAGCGGCAGCCATCACATCTACCGGCACCCCTTGGGATTGATGCTAAACTTGCAGCCGGACCGCAACCACCGGGCGAAGTTATACCAAGTGAGACAGCTCTTGATGCTGGTGGAAGAAAACGGACTAACTTTGAACGACTGATATGAGCGAATACCACATCAATGTGTTTTGGAGCGACGAGGACAAATGCTGGGTCGCCGACATTCCGGACTTGAAATTCTGCTCAGCGCATGGTGAGACGCCCGATGAGGCGCTTCGCGAAGTTCAGATCGCAAAGAAGGCGTGGCTCGCCAGCGCTCGATCGCACAAACAGCGGATCCCCAAGCCAACTTACCGGCCAGCTATCTATGCCTAGCCAAGGGCTCCGCCCTTGAAATCCCGTGCGAATCTTGTAGATTGTGCTGGGCGGAGCCCTTGGAGTTTTGAGTTGTGAGTCATGAGTTATGAGTTGGGATCGGGCCACCGCGACTCCGTCGGTGCGATCTTTTGAATGAAGCTGTGAATCATCCGTGAGATTTGATTGCCCTCGTCAATGAGGCTGGCTATCGAATCCCGGCGCAACGACGGATAGAGCCGAAGACAAAGTTCAAGAGCCGTGATGCCTTCCTTCAGCGAGCGATAGGCGTAACCAAGGAAGCGGCCGAACTCCACGTTTGTGGCTGCACCGCTGCCTTCGGCGATATTCAGCGGCACTGACGCTGCTGAGCGCCGGAGTTGTGAAGCGAGGTTGTATTTCTCCTCCGCGGGCAGACTTGCGGTGAACTCATAAACCTTCACCGTATGATCCATCGCACGATTCCAGATTTCCAGTTGGTGATAATCCTGTGTCACGCTTTACCCAACGTTTCCGATATTTGCTGAGCGATCCGCTGGGTCGGGTAGCCGAAGATCGAGCGGGTGTTGCCGGAATCCCTATCTCGGTAGATAAACAGGTCGCCGTCAATCTGGTAGTTTCCCGTCCACGCAACGGCGAAATTCATATCGGTGTCTTCGATATGAACCGCCAATGCGGCCCCTTGACGGGCAATCGGTATAGCCAGATGGTCGGCGGGGTCCAACATCCAGGCGTCCCCTGTTTCGGTGGAGAATAAGAGTAACGATCCGATGCTGACGATCCGGCTATCGTTTTGCGCAGCCCGGCGCTGAATATAACGGACTTCATCGGCCAAGCGGAAGTCCTTGCCTCGTACTTCTCGTTTTCCTGGTCCACGCTTGATCCGGAGGCGGCCCATTCTCGTTGCTCCTGAAGATTCGATACAGTGGATACCGCGGAGGTGTCGCGATGGAGCTATTCACCAACCTGTTTGGTAGCCTGCTGGCCTTCGTATATCACTGTTTCGACCGCATCGTCATCCTGGGATATCTGCCACTGCTGATCCGGCCTGAAAACATTGTCCATTTCTTCCAGAATGTTCACAAGGTCAGCCCGATCACGAAAGAAGCGTTGCGGAAGCGGACCGACGAATACCACGCCTGGGTGGGGGCATTCGCCAAGAAAAACAACATTGCGATGGAATGGGCTGGAAAAGATGTCCGTAAGAAGGACGACCTCCAACCGGAACTACAGCAGATGAAGCGGCAAAACCGCTTCGGAGTCTACTTCATCCTCAAGAGTATGGAGATCGGACCGAGTTTCCGTATTACGGCGCCGAAGTTTCCAACAAAGGATCCGAACTATCGCATCGTCGGTTCCCAGCGCTCCCGCTATACGCATTACTACTTCTACATCTGGGACGAAGTTCTGGGACCGATGTCCATGTGCGTCGGCTCGTTCTTCCCGTTTTCCATCACCTTCTGGATCAATGGACATCACTTCATTGAGCGCGAACTACTGCGCGAAGGCATCACCTTTCGCAAGGATGATAACGCGTTCCTATCAGTTTCCGATCCGCGAGCCTTGCAAGCCGCTGCCGATCGTTTGAGTCCCGACATCATCCGCAAGCGGCTCAACCATTGGGGTCTGGCCCTGGGACCCAAGTTTTCCCAAAAGGAACGCGCCGTTATGAATCTCAACCGCCTGCATTCGATTCAGCAGGTCGAGTATTGCCGGAACTTCATCTTCAAGCGCCACTTTCCGATCCATCAGTTATATGAGCGCTCTTGCGATATCGGACTGATGCGGCTGACCGCCGACAAAGTCTCCAACGTCTTCGGTTTCCGTCTCCACAAAAGGCTTCGGGGAAAGCTCCACACCGTCCTGGAGAAAATCGACCATGGACACCACGTGCTGCGCGCCTGCGCCAAGAACGCCGTATTGCGAATGTACGAGAAGTTCTCCACGTTTCTCCGCATTGAAGCGCTCAGCAACAATCTCAAAGACTTCGGCTTGAAAAAATCCCTCGACCATCTCGACGCAGTGCGTCAGAAGTTATCCGCCGTCACGGACCGCTTCGCCGCCTTTGAGGGCGAGGCTCTCAATGTTCATGTCGATTACCCGTTGTTCCAGCAACTCGCATTGCCCGTCACCTCGGGTAAAACCCGCGTTCCCGGCATCAAGATCCAGGACACCCGAATAATCCGTCTCATGGAGGTGTTGCTTCACTCTGGAACCAAGATTACCGGTTGGCGCACCGCGGACATTCACCAAGCCATCTTGGAGGCGTTCCATCTCAAGGCGGACGATTACACCCTGACCCAACTCCGTTACGACATTCGAAAGTTGAAACACCATGCCTTGGTGCAACGCGACGGAAAACGCTACGCCTACCGCCTGACCGAAATGGGCAACAAGGCCGCCCTGATGTTCGTTCTCTTCCACAAGCGAGTCTGCGGCCCTCTGGCCAACAGTCTTTTCAACAAACCCCCACGGCCGGACCTCAAACCTGCAACCCGAATCGAGACTGCTTATCGAAAAGCGGACAGGTCCATCGAGCAAGTTATCCAACTGCTCGCTGCATGAATTGTGAGAGATAAATTCTCATCTTAGACGCTTAAGCGTCTAATTACTCCAAGACACCGTTTGCCCATCGGTGTCCCGAAAGCCGCCGAGATAGTCCCTGTCCACAAGGCACACGTTAGATTCGCGTCATCTCTGGGC
>JACQWK010000302.1 GCA_016209525.1 Verrucomicrobiota bacterium | reverse complement strand
TCGTTCGACTCCAGTGCGTCCCGTCCGTGGGACGGCTCAATCCCACAGGCGAACACTCTGGCCGCTGGCCGGGGAGGTGTTCTACCGATCAACCCTTGATATCCCAAGGGCTTTGAACGCGGTCCCCTCCTTTTGGCCGCTGGCACAGGGGATGCGAAAGCAGATTGGACGGATGCACATGTACGTTTCTGAAATCCGTCCAGCGCGCAGCATGAACGAGGCGTGTGAAGGAAACGTGGCGCGCCGAAGCGTGGAGCGAAGCGCGTGGAACGTAAAACGTAATACGGGATGCGTGACTGACCACTGACTACTGACCACTGGCAACTGACCACTGATTACTGACTCTCAACTCTCAACTCAAATTTCTCTCAACAGTCATGAACGATCTCAAATTCGCCATCCGCCAACTGCTGAAGAACCCAGGCTTCACCATCGTGGCCGTCTCTCACCGGGCCGAGGCGCGCCTACTTGCCCGGCTTCTTCGCCCCATTGCGGGTGGCAATTTCAAGGCGGGTGACCAACATGACGTCCACGACCTGATAATCGTCCGGCCGGTCGTGACGGTAGAGGAGCATTTCCCGGCCGCTGGGAGCCAGGGCGACGTAATCCTCGTGTTTCACCAGCAGGCGCCCTCCGTCCGCCACATGGACAAGGAACGGACGAAATGGCCGTTCGCGGAGCAGCTTCCGGATTTCATCGGCTTTCATGTGGGCAACCTTAACTCGATCCCCAATTGCGGCAAGAGAAGAAACCGATTGCCGCCTGCGAATCGCCTCGCCGCCCTCCTCCGCCAACCCATTACCGCGTCACGGACAATCAACATCTGACCACGGACAACGAACCATGAATGATCTCAAATTCGCCTTCCGCCAACTGCTGAAGAACCCGGGTTTTACCGCCGTGGCCGTGCTCACGCTCGCGCTCGGTATCGGCGCGAACACGGCCATCTTCAGTCTGCTCGACGCTGTGCTGCTGAAGACCTTGCCGGTCAAACAGCCTGAGCAGTTGGTGGTTGTGTCCCCCTCTGCGCCCGGACAGCCGGGCAGGGGAATCCCTTTCTCGTATCCGGTCTTTCGCGAGTTGCGTGACAAGAGTGCCGTCTTCTCCGGCATGTTTGCCTACAGCGGGCTGCCGATGAGTATGAGCGGTGGCGGGCAAACGGAGCGCGTCCTGGGCGAATTGGTGTCGGGCAACTTCTTTGCCGTGCTGGGCGTGCAGCCGCATCTGGGCCGTCTCTTCACCGAGGCCGATGATCAGGCGCCCGGCGCGCACCCCGTCGCCGTCATCAGTTTCAACTTTTGGCAGCGGCGCTTCGGCGCAAATCCTGGGGTAGTCGGCCAGACGATCAGCCTCAACGGCTATCCCTTCACCGTGGTCGGCGTGGCGGAGCAGGGCTTCCACGGCTTGCATGTGGGCGTTGCGCCCGACGTGCGCGTGCCGATCATGATGAATTACCAAGTGCGACCCGGTGCCCCGCCGGGCGTCTTTGAGAATCGCGAGAATATGTGGCTCGCAGTGGTGGCGAGGCTCAAACCCGGCCTCAGCCTCGAACAGGCACAAGCTGGCGCGGACACGGTCTATCAAAACATCCGCGAGCCGGACATGCGCAGCAGCAAGGGCGACACAGCCGACGACCGATTTGGCAGGTCAATCCGTATCCAACTCGATCCGGCCAAAAACGGCGTCGCCTCGAATCTGACACGCCAGTTCGGGCAGCCGCTCCGCGTCTTGATGTATTTGGTCGGAGTGGTGCTGTTGATCGCCTGCTTCAACGTCGCCAACCTGTTGCTGGCGCGCGCCGCGACGCGGCAGAAAGAGATTGCCGTGCGACTGGCGCTGGGCGCGGGGCGCTTCCGCCTGGTGCGGCAATTGTTGACCGAAGGCTTTTTGCTCTCGGCGCTGGGCGGAGTGTTGGGATTGATTTTTGCGCGCTGGGGGACTGACCTGCTGCTCGGCCTTCTGCCGCAGGGGCGCATCCCGCTGGTGCTCGAAATCAAGCCTGACCTGCGGGTGCTCAGCTTCACGCTCGGTGTCACGCTGCTCACGGGCTTGCTCTTCAGCTTGGCGCCGGCCCTTCAAGCGACGCGCCCCGACCTCATCCCCGCGCTCAAACACGAGACCGCGGTCTTCTCAGTCGGCAACCGCCGCTGGGAGTTGCGCCGGTTGCTGGTCGTCCTGCAAGTGGCGTTGTCGCTCGTGCTGCTCGTAGGCGCGGGGCTGTTCGCGCGCAGCCTGCGCAATTTGCAGGCGGTGGATGACGGTTATCACACCGATCAGGTCGTGACGCTGGCGCTCGATCCGGCGCAGAGCGGCTATAAGGCCGAACAGTTGCGAACTTTCGACGACCTACTGAGCGAGCGCGTGGCGGCGCTCCCCGGTGTGAAGACGGCGACCTACACCTACTATGTGCCGATGAGCGGCGGCTACTCGCGTTACGGCATCGAGGTGCCCGGCTACCAGTTGCGTCCCGGCGAAGAGATGGCCGTGCTGCAAAACCAGATCGCGTCGCAGTTCTTCGCCACCTTCGGCATCGCGCTGCTCGCAGGGCGCGAATTCAGTGCGCAGGACACGCCGGAATCGCCCAAAGTCGTGATCGTCAATGAGAGCCTGGCGCGCCGCTTCTTCGGCGCCGAAAGCCCGCTCGGTCGGCGCATCACGCTGGAAAACTACAAAGACTTGGAGATCGTCGGCGTGGTCGCGGACGCCAAATATCGCACGCTCAAAGAAGCCCTGCCGCAGACGGCTTACCTGCCTTTCTCGCAGTACAACACGCTGCGAGAGCGGACGCTGTGCGTGCGCGTGGCCGACCAGGCCAGCGCGCTTGTCGCCGCGCTGCGCCGCGAGGTGCGCGGCCTAGACCCGCAACTGCCCGTCTTCAACGTCAAGACTTTTGCCGAGCAGATCAGCGAATCGGTCAGCCGCGAACGCCTGGTGGCGCTGCTCTCCAGCTTCTTCGGCTTCTTCGCGCTGTTGCTGGCCGCGTTGGGGCTGTATGGCGTGATGGCCTACGGCGTGGCGCGGCGCACGCGCGAGATCGGCATCCGCATGGCTTTGGGCGCGCAGACGAGCAACGTCCTGTGGCTGGTGCTGCGCGAAACGTTGCTGCTGGTCTGCGCCGGGGTTGCCGTGGGGTTGCCGGTGGCGTTGGCCGCGACGCGGCTGACCGAAGGGCTGTTATTCGGGCTGACGCCGAATGACCCGTTGACACTGGCGCTGGCCGTGGCGGTGATGGTCGTGATTGCGGCGCTCGCCGGTTATCTACCCGCGCGCCGGGCGGCGCACGTAAACCCATTGAGCGCGCTCAGACACGAATGACATGTCAAAGAGGTTAAATGAGTTAACTGGGTTACATCGTTACATAAGTTACAAACGCTGTCTGACGCGAAGATTGGAACCTCATTTAATTCATTTAACCATGTAACTCAGTTAACTGTTTTTATGCACGATTTGCGTTTCGCCTTCCGCCAATTGCTGAAGAATCCCGGCTTCACCGCCGTGGCCGTGCTCACGCTGGCGCTCGGCATCGGAGCGAATACGGCCATCTTCAGCTATGTGAACAGTGTGCTGCCGCGCCCGTTGCCTTACCGTGATCCCGACCGAGTGATGATGGTTTGGTCGAAAGGCCGGAAGGAATGGGGCGGAGACCGAATCCCGATCTCTGTCGCTGATTTGATTCACTGGCGGGCCAACAGCCAGGGATTCTCCGCCGTCGGAGCCTACACCCGGCTGATCACTTTCAATTACACGGGCGGTGAGTTGCCAGAGGAAGTCTCCGGTTTATCGGTCACCGCGAATTTCTTCGATATCCTCGGCGTGACACCGACTTTGGGAAGGACGTTTTTGCCGGAGGAAGACATTCCTGGCAGCGGGAGTGTGACGGTGGTGAGCGAGCGGTTCTGGCGCAGTCGCCTCGGCGCTGATCCACAGTCCGTTGGCCGTGCCATCACCCTCGATGGTGTGCCCCACACTGTCATAGGCGTGCTTTCGGATCGATTCGATTTCTTGCAGGGACGCACTCAACTTTGGGTCGCCGGACAGTGGCCAACGCCAGAACGCCGTGGGCCGTTTTTCTTGAGAGGCTTGGCGAGGCTGGACAAAGCGACAACACCGGAGATGGCACGAGCGCGGATGCAAGTGTTGGCCCGCCAGTGGAAAGGGAAGGAATTGGAGCCCGAGGAAGGTGCAACTGTGCTCGGCATTTCAGAATTCGTTGTCGGTGAAATTCGACCGGCGCTGTTCCTTCTCTTTGGCGCAGTGACGCTGGTGCTGCTCATTGCCTCGGTCAATGTCGCGAACCTCTCTCTTGCGCGTACGTCGGCACGGATGAAAGAGCTTTCGATTCGTGCGGCCCTTGGGGCCAGCCGTGTCACTCTCATTCGCCAATTGCTGACTGAGAGTATTTTGATGGCTGCGGTCGGCGGGCTGGGCGGATTGCTGCTAGCGAGGTGGGGCGTGGACGTGCTGCGCGGGCTCAGCACAAATATCGGGCCACAGGTCCAACCGACAGGAATCGACGCTCGCGTTTTCGGATGGGCGGCGTTCATTACGGTGACAGCGGGATTGCTGTGTGGGCTGATTCCGGCATTGCGAAGTTCGACACCGAACTTGAATGAGATGCTCAAGGAAGGCGGGCGCAGTTCGGGCATGGAGGCCGGCCGCCGCGGTCTCCGACAGTTGCTTGTTATCACGGAAGTCGCGCTCGCCATGATCTTGCTGGCCGGCACCGGTCTTCTGATCAAGAGTTTCTCGCGTTTGCAGCAGGTCGATCCGGGTATCCGGCGAGAGCAGGTTTTGACGGCTCGAGTCAGTCTGCCGGATGTGAATTACAGGCTCGAACAAATCCTGCCGTTTGTTGAGCAGCTTCTATCCGGTGTGACGGGGTCGCCAGGCGTGCGCTCAGTAGCGTTCACATCGGGCCTTCCTCCGAATCGGCAGAATTGGTCCGACGGTTTTACCATTGAGGGGCAAACAGCGCCAACGGATGGAAACGTGCAGGGCGCGGAAGTCATCGCAATCACACCGGACTTTTTCCAGACCATGGGAATTCCGATGCTCGCAGGACGCGCCTTTACAGCGGCAGATCGGAGTGAAACGCCTCGGGTTGTGATCGTCAACCAAGCTTTGGCTCGCCGATTTTTCGGCAACGAGAGTCCCATCGGCAAGCGGCTCGTGACCGGCTCCCCCAGCCCGGACAATCCATTCATGGAAATCGTCGGTGTAGTGGGTGATGTGAAGTATCATGGGCTGACGGAGGAAGCGCCGGCGGCCCTCTACGTGCCGCACACACAGCACGCCTGGCTTCTCCGCACGGGATATGTGACGGTTCGCTCGACCGCCTCCAATCCTCTGAGCTTGGTCTCCACGGTTCGGCGGGAGGTTCAAAAGTTAGATGGCAACCTCCCGCTCGCGGACGTGAATTCCATGCAGAGGATTTTGGAGGAGACCACGGTGGAGCCGCGCCTCCGAGCGGGCCTGCTCACTGCATTCACGCTGTTGGCAGTGGCCTTGGCAGCACTGGGGATTTATGCCGTCATCGCCCAAGCCGTTGGACAGCGAATGCAGGAGTTTGGCATTCGGATGGCGTTGGGTGCCCAGCGTGGCGATATCTTGAGACTGGTGCTGCGCGAAGGGATGAAATTGGCTGGAGTCGGCATCGCCATCGGTCTGGTTGGCGCCTTCGGTCTGGCGCGCGTGATTCGGACATTGCTCTTTGGCGTCAGCCCGGCTGATCCGCTCACGTTCGTAACCATCACGCTGCTTTTGGGCCTGGTAGCCTTGCTCGCCTGTTGGTTCCCTGCGCGCCGCGCGACACGGGTCGATCCAATGGTGGCGCTGCGGCATGAATGAGTCGTTAAATCGTGAAAAGGGTTAAAGCGTTAAAACGTGATGCGTGACGGACCACTGATTACTGACTCTCAACTCTCAACTCAAATCACTCTCAACGATCATGAACGATTTGCGTTTCGCCTTCCGCCAATTGCTGAAGAATCCCGGCTTCACCGCCGTGGCCGTGCTCACGCTCGCCCTCGGCATCGGGGGAAATATTGTCATCTTCAGCATCTTCAACGGGCTGTTCCTTCGCCCGCTGCCGTTCAAGGAACCGGAACGGCTCGTGAACCTCGATGAAGTCGCGCCGAAGTGGAACCTGGAATACACCGGTATCGCCTACCCCGATTTCCACGAGTGGCGTACGCAGAACCAGACCTTCGAGTCGATGGCCGTGTGGCAGAACGCCAGTTTCAATTCTTCGCTCAAAGGAAACCCGGAACGTGTGGAAGGCGCAAGCGCTTCGCACGATTTGCTGGGCACGCTGGGAATTCAGCCGCTGATCGGGCGCGGCTTCGCGCGAGAAGAGGATCAACCGGGCGGGGACCGCGTAGTGCTGGTGAGTCATGGTCTTTGGAAACGACTCTGGGGCGGCGAGTCAAACGTGCTTGGGCAGACGCTGTCGCTCGGCAGCGTGCCCGCCACCATCATCGGAGTGTTGCCACCGAGCATTGGTCCACTCAGCCGAGCCGAGGTTTTGATTCCACTCCGCCTCAATGTGAACGACAGCAGGGGCTGGTATCTCGAAGGCGTCGGCCGCCTCAAGCCCGGCGTCACAGCCGAAACCGCGCGACAGGATCTCACCCGCATTCACAAGGCGATGATTCCCAATCGCCCCGCGAATGACATCACCTCTCCGCGAATCACGCCGTTGCGCCAGCGATTGCTCGGCGATTACAGATCGGGAACTTACATCCTCCTCGCGGCGGTCGCGGTAGTGTGGCTCATCGCATGCGGGAATGTCGCCGGACTGATGCTCGCGCGGGGACTGGCGCGTGGCAAAGAAATCAGCATTCGCATGGCGCTCGGCGCGACGCGTGCGGCCATCGTGAAACAAATTTTCGTCGAGAGCCTGCTGCTCTCGGCAGTCGGCGGGCTCATCGGAATTCTCGGGGGGCAATCGTGCCTGAGCGCGCTGGTTCGCTTTTTGCCGGAACAATTTCCCAAGTGGATTCATTTCGGAATGGACGCGCGCTTTCTGCTCTTCTGCCTCGCGACCACTGGATTACCGCCGTTTTATTCGGACTGATTCCCGCAGTGCAGATGGTTTCCGAAGTCAACCTGCAAGGCGCGCTACAGGCGACCGCGAGCCGAACCACCGGTTCATCACGCCAGCGACGCAGCTTGAATTCACTCGTCGTGGCTGAAATCGCGCTCGCGCTCGTGTTGCTGATCAACGCTGGACTTTTGATCCAGGCTTTTCGTGCGCTGCAAAAGCTCGATCCCGGCTTCCGCGCCGAGAATGTTCTCACCTATGACATCTCATTGCCGAGCGCGAAGTACACCGACAACCAGCAGATTGCTTTCTTTGAAGAACACCTGGCACAACTCCGCGCTCTGCCTGGAGTGAAAGCGGCGAGTGCCACCACGATTGTTCCGCTAGGCGGACACTCGGGGACATTTTTTGAAATCGAAAACGCTCCGCCCAAAGCCAAGGACGAACAGAATCCTGTCGTGCTCCGGCGCCATGTCTTTCCCGATTACGCGGAAACGATGGGACTCACGCTGGTCGCCGGGCATTTCATTTCCGACCAGGAAGCGCGAGCGACAAACAACATCGCCGTCGTCGTTAATGAAATGTTCGCCAAACGAAACTGGCCGAAGCAGGACGCGATCGGCAAACGCATTCGATACCCAGGCACGAACTCATCATGGATGACCATCGTCGGCGTGGTGAAGGACGAAAAGCATTACGGCTTCGATCAGCCGATGCGTCCGGGCGTTTTCCTGCCCTACCATTTCAGTCCTTTCGGCCGGATGACCATCGCCGTTCGCACCTTCAACGATCCCACCGCGCTCATCGCGACCATCCGCACGATGATCCAGAAAAGCGATTCAGACCTCCCGATGTTCGGGGTGCGAACAATGTCCGAGCGCGTGCAAAGTTCGCTGTGGTTGCGTCGGTCGTATTCGTGGCTGTTTGGATTCTTCGCGGCCGTCGCGCTCACGATGGCGCTCGGTGGAATCTACGGAGTCATCTCCTACACCGTCAGCCAGCGCACGAGTGAGATCGGCATCCGCATGGCGCTCGGCGCGCAACGTTCCGACGTCCTGCGCCTCGTGCTGCGGCACGGAATGTTGCTCGCTGGCATTGGTGTTGTTCTTGGCCTCGGCGGCGCGCTCGCGCTGACCCGCGTCATGCGCACACTGCTCGTCGAAGTCAGCCCGACTGACCCGCTCACGTTTATCTCCATTCCGCTTCTGCTTGCAGCCGTGACGCTGCTGGCGTGTTTGCTGCCGGCCAGAAGAGCGACGCGAGTCGATCCGATGGAGGCGCTGCGTTGTGAATGAAAACGTGGAGCGGCGGACCGTGAATGCGTCCAAGTGTGAAACGCGATGCGTGACTGATTACTGATAACTGACCACTGACGACTCTCAACTCAAATCCCTCTCAACCCTTATGAACGACCTCAAATTCGCCTTCCGCCAACTGCTGAAGAATCCCGGCTTCACCGCCGTGGCCGTGCTCACGCTCGCGCT
>JACQWK010000318.1 GCA_016209525.1 Verrucomicrobiota bacterium | reverse complement strand
CAGCGCGAGAAAACCGGCTAAAGCCGGGACTACATGCGCGGGTCGTCGTTCGCCCCTGCGGCCCAAATGAGAATTGCTGGGTGCAGTTACTCTTCGCTGAATTCAGTGGAATCCCGTACAGCCAATACCGAAGCCCGATTGTCCGATGCCGAAAGAAGCCAGAAATCCGAATCCCGAAATGGAGTCCCGGCTTGAGTGCGCCAGCGTGGCAAGACCGGCTCCCCTTAGCCGTATCTATTCAATTCAACCGCGAACGAACGCCAATGAACGCGAATGGGAACAGGGCTTTGCAGAAGTATTCGAGGGGCGAGCAATGTTCCGCGAAAAGGGAATGGCGGAGCAGACACCAGAACACGCTCGCACTGGCTTCCATTCGCGTCTATTCGCGTTTATTCGCGGTTTCCGACTGAATGGATACGGCGAAGCGTTCAGCGGCTTCGCACCCCTGCCTTCCGATAGAACTCCCGGACCCGCGCCATTTCCTCATCGAGTTCCAGCAAGCCGGCGGCCCGCACCATTTCGCCGATCGTGACTTTGGGATCCTTGGACCAGAAGATGCCGCGATCCTCGTCTTCGTAATAGTGGAAACCGACCCTGTCGCCGTAGGCCTTCCGAAGCGCTTCTCCATTTCGCAGCTTCGAACTCCACGGAAGAATGGCGTAACTGAGGTCAAGTTCGTGTACCAGGATGCCCTGCGGAGGTTTGATCTGCGCCGCAATCTTGCCCGTGGGTTCGAAGATCGAAGCGTTGTGCCGCCAGGTGCTGGAAACTATGTAACAGCGATGCTGCTTCGCCCGGAATGCGGGCTGCGAGGTCTGCGGCGATTGCGTGGGCCAGGCAATCAACTCCGCGCCCCGCCGCGCCAACTCGGCCCAGCCACCGTCGAATTCCACGTCGTAACAAATCTGGATGCCGAGTTTGCCGAAGTCGCAGTCGAAGACTGGAAACGCCTGTCCGGCGGTTGCGCCGCCTTCCATGTTTCCGCGTTCGAAGGAAACGACGAGGTGCACCTTGCGGTAGGTTCCAACCCACTCGCCTTTGCGCCCCACCAAAATCGCTGCATTCGAGCACAGTTTCTTTTCTTTCGAATCCAGCAAATAAGTTGGAACCACAATGTAGCAGCCGTGCTCGCGCGCCTTCCGAGAGAACACTTCTTGGACCGGCCCGTCGAAAGGAACCGAGCGCCCCAGCGCATCTCCCTCCGCTTCGCCCGTGATGGCCGTTTCGGGCAGCACTGCAAGATCGAGCCCGCGCCCATATTTCGTTTTGGCCTGCGTGGCCATCTGGTCCACCAGGCCGGCCAGTTGATCGAGCCGGTTTCCGATGCCGGGATGTTTTCCCCAAAACGCTTGCATCGCGGTGCCGACGATCACCTTGCGGGGCGGACTGTCGGAAGTGGTTTTGGTTCTCGCCTCGCCGTCCGCCGCCAGTACGGCGGTTCTCCCGAGCGCCGCGAGGCTGCTCATGCTTGCCAGAAAAACTCTTCGGTTCATTTGGGGGTCTCCTTCACTGTCGATCTTGCTTCACGGACAAGACCGCGATGCGCGGTTTGGAATGTTCGTGCCTTTTCTTGAACGCGGTGGGGCTGACCTGCAGGTCAGCCCTACCAGGTTCATGGTCCCGATGCGCCTGAGAACCGCTTGGGGGCTGCACATGAACTTCCTTTATCGTCATTTGGGGCTGCTTGGCGAAGAAAATTTGCCGCGCCATGACGGCGCAAACCAACTGTCATCTCTCAACTGCCAACCCTCAACCCTCAACCGCGCTGCCCTACCGACGCTCGGCGAGCTTCAATTGGTCCAACAGTTTCCCGCGGAGCGGCGCTTCAGGCTGGAGCGAAAGGGCTCGGCGCAGTTCATTGGCGGCCGCATTGTTTTGTCCTTCCGCACGCAGGACCACGGCCAAGCCGAGGTAAGCCTCGACAAAACTCGGTTTAAGCCGGATCGCTTCGCGAAAGGCGGCCATCGCTTCCGAGCGACTGCCGATTTCACCTCCGTGGCTCAAGGCAAGGTTGAACCACCCTTCGGCCAAGTTCGGCTTGGCCTGGATCGCCGCGCGGAAACAAGGTTGGGCTTCTTTGGCTCGACCCCGGCTTAGCCGTGTAACGCCCAGTTGCATTTGGGCTTCGACCGAGCCCGGCGCCAGCGCAATCGCGCGCATCAAAATGGCATCGGCACCTTCGGCATCGCCAAGTCGCAGGCGTGCCCGGCCGAGAAAAAACATCGCCCGATCCGAGATCGGAAAGGTCTGCAACGTCTTTTCCAGGAGCTGTGCGGCCTCGGCTGCGCGCCCGGTCTTGATCCACTCATCACTGAGTTCGATCCACGCGGCTTCGCCGGTTTTGAGCGCTTGGACCTCGGCCAGCATGGTGTCTGGGAAAGGTTTGTCGTTGGGCAACTCGGCCAGCGTCCGAGCCAATTGCCCGGCTTCGTTGGCGCGGCCCAGCCGTTGATGGACGTTCAACAGGAGACGATAGGCCGCTCTCCGGGTGGAAGGATCGTTCGTGGCAGCGGACAGGAAGTTTGTCGCCTCCCCAGAGCGGTCGCGCGCGTTCGCCAGTTTTCCCAGGCCCAATGCGGCCCAACCGGAGGTGGGCTGGCGTTGCCAGACATGGCGGTAGTGTGCCTCCGCCTCTTCCAAGCGGCCCAAACTGAGCAGGGTGTCCGCCAGTCTCAAGCGCGGGACAAACTCGCTTTCTGGAAAGAGTCGCACGGCCCGGTCAAAGTTTGTTGCGGCACCCATTGGGTCATCCACGAGCTGCGTGAGACCGAGGAAATAGGTCCAGCGCGGTTTGCCAGGGGCAAACGCGGACGCTTGCGCAAAGCACACCCTCGCTTCGGCTCGGACCTCGTGGGCCAGCAATACCATTCCCATCCGGCCCCGGGCCTCGGCGGAACGAGGCGAACGTCGAATGGCGTCTCGCGCTTTCGCAATGGCGGCGGCGATGACGGGATCGAAGCCGGCGGTGTTCACGGCCGGCGGCGGCGGCGCGGTCACCCTCCAAACTTGGCGCGCACCGAAGCCGGCGGCGATCAACAAACCACTCGCGAGCAACCCCAGCCAATGGCGGCGGAAATGCCGGAGAGGTGATGCGGCCTGTTTGGCGGGTTTCCGCTTCATGAGCGCCTAGGGGAGAAATCCGAATTCCGAATTCCCGAATGCCGAAAGAAGTCCAAATTCCCAAGGCCGAAGGTGGGGTGCTGCCACTCGGCAAAGAACCCCTCCAAACCAGCGGAACTCGCCCACGTGTTTCGGATTTCGGGCTTCGGCATTCTTTCGGATTTCGGATTTCGGATTTCGGATTTCGGACTTCAATTGTGGTAAGCACTCATTGTCCGCCGCTGTGCGAAACCGCGGAGGCCAACCGCTGCCCGGAACCTTTCTGCAGCGTGAGGATTCGATCGGCCTCCACGCCGGCGAATTGCTCTTCGCTGCCATCGGGCCAGACCACGTGGATGCTCTCCACGCGGGTCGCTGGGCCCAAACCGAAGTGGGCGCGAGGATCGTTGCTGCACAAATAACTTTGAGATGGATTAACCCAAATCGTCCGGCGCCGCCCCCCCGCGTTGATCGTGACTTCCGCGCCGTAGGCGTCGCGGCCTCCGAGCGTCGGCTCGACGACGCGCACGGTGAGCCAGTGACTTCCTTGAGCGATGTTGCGGTACACTCGCGCGGCGGCGGCGATTCGAGTGACAACCAAATCCGGCCGGCCGTCATTGTCGAGGTCCCCGACCGCCAAGCCGCGAGCGACAGCCGCCGTGCCGCTGAAGGCCAGGTTGGCTGCGGAAACATCGGTGAAGGCTCCGCTGCCGTCGTTGGCGAAGACGTGACTGCGCTGCTCGTAGCCGTTCCAAAATGGGTCGTGGTTGGCCTTGCCGTTCGGCGCAGGGTCGATGGACATCCGTTTGATGCCGCCGGTGACGACGAGCAAGTCCGGGGCGCCGTCGTTGTTGAGATCGCTGAACACGGTGCCGAAACCCGTGCCCCGCCACGCCGACGCCGCTACCCGGGACGCCGCGGTGCGATCCTGGAAGTACCCGCGCGGACCTTGTTTCCAGAGCGCGTGCGTTTCGGTGCTGAGATGCGTGACTAGAATATCGAAAAGACCGTCGCCGTCCGCGTCTCCCAGGGCGATGCCCATGTTGGCCTGCACGGCACCCATTTCATTGTAAGCGATTCCACGAATGGCAGCCTCTTCGGTGAAAGTTCCGTTGCGCTGATTGATCAACAGCCAATTCACATGACCGTCGTTCGCGATCAGCAAGTCGGGCCAGTGATCCCCGTTGGCGTCAGCGCAAACGACGCCCAAGCCCGGCCCGGCCAGCTTCCCCAAGCCCGAACTCAGCGTTACGTCCTCGAATCGAATCGCGCCGCGTAGGCCCAGATTGCGGAACAGCCGCGGGATCGTGCCTGGAAAGCCGGACGGCCCGCAGTAACCCGGCTTGCCCTGCGCATCCGGGCATTTCATGGAAGGGGAGTAGTCCACGTAGTTGACCACGATCAAATCCAGCCCACCGTCCCGATCATAGTCGAAGAACGCGGCCGACATGCCCCAGTGCGGATTGTCGAGCCCGGCTTCGCGTGTGATCTCGCTAAACTTTCCCGCGCCATGATTGTGGAACAGCCGGACCCGGTCATACTCGGTGATCAGGACATCGGGCTGGCCGTCGTTATCCACGTCCCCGACCGCCACTCCCATTCCCCGTCCCGGCAGGTCCAGTCCGCTGCCGTTGCTGACATCATTGAAGCGGCCGTCATTTCCCTGATGAAAGAGTTGATGCTTGGCGGTGGAATTGGTTCCGGCATTCTGCAACAGAAACACGTCCATGCGTCCGTCGCAGTCGAAGTCGAAGATGGCCGCGCCAGAGCCCAGCGATTCCGGCATGAAATAAGTACCCACCGGTCCCACGTCATGCTGGAAGGCCAACCCCACCGTTGTCGTCGCGTCCTCCAGCCAGGCCGGAGCGGAGTGCGCAGTTGCTGCCGTCGCGGTGATCGAAGCGGGGGGGACCTCGGCAGCTTTTCGACAGCCGGTTCCGGCCATGCAGAGGACCGAGACCGCCGCGAGGAAGCTGAGCTGGAGCCAGGCGAGTGCCAACCGTGAAGCGCCCCAGCTCGCCAGACCACCAGCCGAATCGGCGGCCAGATAAGAACGCGACGCGGCGGAGCCGCAACCGAATTGGCGCGCGGTCTTCCAGGCCGCAGTGGGTCCGTCCGCCAAGCGCGCCGGGGAAGTTTCAAGACACTTATGTCCTGTCGGGGCTGCTGCGGCCTGGAAGGCCGTGCGCCGTGAACGCCAAAAATTCCCCGCAAGCCGCGAGCAATCTCGAGGATGGCGGGGCAAGGAACACATTGGATGCGTGCCCTTCCACATCACAGTGAAATGCGGTCGTTTGTTCGGACAAACTCTGGATGTCCAGGCATGTGAGTCGGGCCAAAGGTTCATGGCGAAGCTCCAAGCAAAACTTTCAGCGCAATGGGGCCATGAACCGCACGGGCCGGAGCTTCAAATGGTAAATCGTAAATCGTAAATCCCTAGCAGGTTCCTGGAGAGGAAACCAGAGACCCGCTTCTAAGTCAAACCGCGCTTCAACGCGCCGGCGTCGTGGGAAGGGGAAGCCCCGCGAGCCCGCAGCCAAGATGGCTGCGCCACGTGGCGCAGGCTCCCAGCCTGCGGGTTTTGGCAGCTTCTAGCTGCCAGTTGCGGTGGCAGTGTCAACATGCGGCCAGCGTCTTGAACTACGGCGGCCCTCGACTGCCTCTGGAGCTGCTGTGTGGATGGAAAGCTCCAAAGGACTGGCGCACTCCAAGACCTAGCGGATGGCTTACCCGGTCTTTCGGAACGCTGGGGTGAAACGCGCTTTATCCGTGGCCAAGCGCGCGATTTTTGTTGCAAGTTGGACCCAATACGTGTTTCTCTATGCTTCACCACAGACCTCAAGTATGACGCTTAGCGCGCCGGTATTGTGCCGTTGCCGTTTGTCATTCGTGAGGCCTGAACAGCAACCAGACGAGTCCGAATTCTTATGGACAACAGCTATTCCAAACTCCCGACGTTGTTGGCACTCGTGTCGAGCTTCGGCTTCGCCACCTCCTTGCTGGCGCAAGTGAATATCTCCTCAAACCTCGCCGTGAACCCGCCCCTAACAACGGCTGGAGGCAACCTCAAAGGCGAGTATTGGAGGCGCCCGGTCAACTCGATCCCCACCGATGGCGCCACCAGCTCCACCAACCGCATCGACAACCAAATCAATGGCTTTGGCACGCCCAACGGGACATTCCGGGCCACGAGGTTCGTTTACCTTGGCAATGACCTGACGCTTATCACGAATTGGCTGGGCGCGGACGCCAGTTCGTTTGTCGGGACGCCCAACAATCTTGACGATGGCGCGATTCGCTTGAGCGGCTTCATCAACATCACGAACGCCGCCACCGTGCGCCTGGGTACGACTTCCGATGACGGCTCGCGGATCACGATCGCCGGCGTTGATGTCATTAACAACGACAGCGGTCACGGCGATGCCACCGTGGATACGAATGTTGTTTTCGCCGCCGCGGGCCTTTACCCGATTGAAATCACGTTTTTCAACGGGGACTGGACCAGTGATGGCACAGGAGCCAAGCTCAATCACTCGGGCAATCCGGATCCCGGCGTGCATGGCGGCGCCAATTTCCATCTGCGCGTGGGCGGCGCCGACGTAACGACAGCGAGTGCGGCGCGGTTGTTCTACTCCGCAGCTCCGGCGGTATATGTGCCCGCAAAACTCGCTGCAAGCCCTCCGCTCACCACGGCCGGCGGCAACCTCAAAGGGGAGTATTGGAAGCGTCCGCCGGTCTCCATTCCAACCGACGGCCTTAACAATCCCCTCAACCGCATCGACAGTCTGATCAGCAGCTTTGGCGCACCCAACGGAACCTTCCGGGCCACAAGGTTTGTTTATCTCGGCAATGACCTCATGCATGTGACGAATTGGCTGGGCGCGGACGCCAGTTCGTTTGTCGGGACGACCAACAATCTTGACGATGGGGCATTTCGTTTCAGCGGCTATATCAACGTCACGAATGCCGGCAGGGTGAACCTTGGCACGACCTCCGATGACGGTTCGCGAATCACCATCGCCGGCATCGACGTCATCAACAACGACGGCAGCCACGGCGACGTCACCCTGGATACGAATGTCGTATTTGGCGCGGCGGGCCTTTACCCGATAGAAATCACCTTCTTCAACGGAGACTGGACCAGCGATGGCACAGGAGCCAAGCTCAATCACTCGGGCAATCCGGATCCCGGCGTGCACGGCGGCGCCAATTTCCATCTGCGCGTCGGCGGCGCCGACGTGACTACCGCGGGCGCCTCAAGGTTGTTCTACTCGGCGGCCCCCGTCGTGTATGTGCCCGGAAAACTCGCCGTGAGCCCTCCGCAAACCAGCGGTGGCGGCAGCCTGCAAGGCGAGTATTGGAAGCGCCCGCCCGTCTCCATTCCCACTGATGGCCTGACGAATCCCACGAACCGGATCGACACTCTGATCAGGACGTTTGGCCCACCGAACGGGACTTTCCGGGCCAGCAGATTTGTTTACCTGGGGAATGACCTCACTCATATCACGAATTGGCTGGGCGCGGACGCCAGTTCGTTCGTCGGGGCGACCAATAATTTCGACGATGGAGCGATTCGCTTAAGTGGCTTCATCAACGTCGCCGCGCCTGGGACCGTGAATATTGGCACCACTTCTGACGACGGTTCGCGAATCAAGATCGGCGGCTTGGATGTGATCAACAACGACGGCAGCCACGGCGATGTCACTCTGGATACGAACGTCGTTTTTACCGCCGCGGGACTTTACCCGATAGAAATCACCTTCTTCAACGGGGATTGGACGAGCGACGGCACGGGAGCCAAGCTTAATCACTCGGGCAATCCGGATCCGGGCGTGCATGGCGGCGCCAATTTCCATCTGCGCGTCGCCGGCGCCGACGTGACGACCAACCGGGCCGCGATGTTCTTCCCGGCCGCTCCAGCGGTAACTGGGCCAAGCACACTTCCAAATGGTCTCGCGGCCTATTGGGATTTTGATGGGCATCTCTTGGATGCGGTCAAATCGTCCCATGGCACGGCCCGCGGGACCACGCCGCTGTCGTACATTGATGGCAAGAGCGGCTTTGGGAAAGCGATCCAGCTCAACGGAACGAATTTCGTGGAGATCACGGGCAGCTCGAATACGCTCCAGTTCGCGAATGGTAGTCTATCGATCGCTGGCTGGTTCAGGGTCGATGCCTTCGACAAGTCCTGGCAAGCGCTCATCGCCAAGGGTGAAAACTTGAACTACCGCGTCGCCCGCCGATCCACCGGGAACAACATCGCCTACGCCGGTGGGGTGGGCGAGGGCGTCGATGACGTTCCCGCCGTTACCAATGGCTGGCATCACTTCGTGGCAGTCAGCGACGCGAAGGGGGCCAAGTTCGGCACCGCGCTCTATGTCGATGGAGTTATCCGCGGGATCAATACCAACAAAGCGGTGCTCGCTGCGGGCACTTCCAACCTTTACATCGGTGAGAATCCGGAAGCGCGCAACCGCGTGTGGAAGGGCGCCATCGACGACATCGCCCTCTGGAACCGGGTCCTCACGGCGGATGAAGTCTCAGCGCTGT
>JACQWK010000300.1 GCA_016209525.1 Verrucomicrobiota bacterium | reverse complement strand
CTTCCAGGCCGCAGCGGCTCCAAAAGACCGAGGCGCCCGAAAATCTCCGAGTCTCGCCTTCCGTGTGCGGCTGCTGCGGCCTGGAAGGCCGCGCGCCGGAAAAATCGTCGCAAGCCGCGACGATTCCGACCGATCAGCAATTCTCATTTTGACGACAGGCACGACCTGCGACCCGCTTGTAGTCCCGGCTTTAGCCGGTTTTCTCGCGCGGGCCGGCTAAAGCCGGGACTACCTACGGGTCATAATGAGAATTGCTGCCGACCGATACGGGTAGATTGAAAATCTGCGCTACGCCGGACAAGACTAAGGCCTTACCGGCGGGCGTCCCCGCCTGCCGTAGAGCCGAGGCGTCTCGCCCGGCGGACTCAGCGTGAAACTGGGAACGACTGTGGAATCTGCGGCCCTCTACGGCAAGCGTGGCGCTCGCCGCTACCGCCGACTTGCGGATGTGGGCATCCGCGCTCCGGGATCAGCGTCAACGAAACAACCGCGGCGCCAATTCGTTCAGGTAGCGCCGCCAGTTTATCCAGGTGTGGCCGCCGCCACTGATCTGAAGCTCGTGTTGGATGCCGTTCTTCTTCAGCAGATCAGCGAGGTTCTTCGAACCGTTCAAGGCAAAATCCTTGTCTCCGACGCTGATGGAAAGGAGCTTCACCTGCTGGTTGATCTTCTCGGCGGCTTTGAGAAATGCCTCATTCCGCTTCTCGAAGTCCGCCGCGTTTTGCCCAATGCCAGCGCTCCAAATCGCGACGTAACCAAATTGATCCGCATGGCTGGTCAGGACCCGCAAGGTTTGCCCGCCACCCATCGATAAGCCAGCGATCGCGCGATTCTCGCGGTTGGCGAGCACCCGGTAGTTTTTCTCCACGTACGGAACGATGTCCTTCATCAATTCACTGGTGAACCGCTCCTGGGCCGCAGCCATTGCGGCAACGGCTTCGGGCGACGGCGCGGTGCCGGGAGTGAACGCGGGCAAATTCGCCGGGCGCGGCAGACTGCCATTCGGCATGGCAATGATCATCGGCTTGGCTTTGTTCTCGGCGAGCAGGTTGTCCAGGATGAATCCAGCCCGGCCAATGGTGCTCCAGCCCGAATCTTCATCGCCACCCCCGTGCAGCAGATAAAACACGGGCAAAGGCTCCCGGCCGCTGTCGTAGCCCGGCGGCGTGTAAATGTGCAAGCGGCGTTGGGTGCCGAGTGTGGTGGATTGATACCATTCAAGGTGGATTTTGCCGTGCGGCACAGGTCGGTTGTCCTCGAAGGCGGCTTCTTTTCCCGGAAGGAAGAACATGTTGTCCAGGCTGCTAATGCCTTGCTTGATCATGGGGTTCTTCGGATCAAGAGTGCGAACGCCATCGACGGTGAAGGAATAGCTGTAGAAGTCCGGCGGGAGCGGGCCGACAATGATCGACCAGACGCCGTTGTCCTCTTTCGTGAGCTTTCCCCCGGTGCCAAGTCCTTGCGCGATCCAATCACCACCGATCGTGACTTCGCTGGCCTTTGGTGCATAAATGCGGAATGCGACTCGGCTGTCCGAGAGAACTTCCGGCGATTTCAACGTGTCATTGGGCGTGGGCTCGCGGCGCGGGGCTTGGGCGCTGACAGCGAAGGACAGAGACAGCACCGCGGTGATCAGTGGGAGGAGGCTTGGTTTCGCATTCATAGGTTTGGCTCAATGAGCTTATGCGCAAGACGACCGCGAAGTCCGCAAAAATTTCTTCCAATGCAGAAATGGCCAGGGCTGCATCAAGCTCTTCATCCTCGCCCCGCGAGGAACGAGTGGGGAGAGACCGAGGAGAGGAGAACCAATAAAAACGCGCCTCCTCTCCCCAACTCTGCCCATGAACCACCCCTCTCCAGTCCTACGGATACCCTCTCCCCTCCGAGGGGAGAGGGATGGGGTGAGGGGTTCGTCCGGCGGTTAAAAGGCGCAATGCGCGTTTAAAGATCGGGCAATTCTCTCCTCCATCCGATTGAGGAGAGGGGGATTGGAGGAGCTTGATGCACCCCTGAGGAATGGTCGAAGCCTGCCGGCGTCATGGAGAATTGGCCAAGCCATTCCGTGCCCGTAGAGCCGCGGTAGATACGTGACGCGAGCTTTACGCAACGCCCTCCGCTCGATAATCTACCCACTGTGAAGGCGACACTCGCTGAACCCGAGATAGTGACGCACAAAGGACACCCTTTCGGCGCAACACGGCCACGATTCGGACAAACTGTCTGAAGAGACGCGCAAGCGCGAGAAACTCTCCAGACGTCCGCTGGTCGAACCTCCCAAGCGCCGCAGGGCATGAGCTTGGCGCGCTTTGATTCAAGCCGCTTGGGAAGCGGCGAGAAGTCTAGAGCGGAGCGAAAGACCGGATTGCGAGGATGCCGGGCGGCCGTCCAAATCAATTCCACGACGAACTGCTGCCGCAAGACGCCGCAACAACCGCGCAATTCGCCGTCCGCCAAAGCCTTGCCGAAGGCGGATGCTCCGTGCGCGGCCCGCGCTTCTGCTGGATGAAAATCACTCAGGGCGTCAGCAAATATGCCGCTGAACAAATGGCGCTGAAGAAAGCATGGAAGAAAAGTCGAAGGAGTTTGTCGAGAAGCGAAGCGAGATTTACGCCAAGGCATCGGCCTGATATACTACTACCACCACGACGATGGCACGCTCAGATTTACTGCTCAGTTTAGTGAAGGCCGGAATGCAAGGTGACCGAAGCCTGTTCAACCGAACTGTCGACGCTATCATCGCTGAAGAACGCGCGAAGCAACATCATATATTTGCAGAGCAACTTGAAGAGTCGGTTCGCAAGAACGGCAAACTGCTGACCCCGCAACCCGTGGCCACGAATGAGTCACACCAAAGCTTGTTGCACGAGGTAAACCCTCAACGCAGTCTTGGCGATCTCGTCCTTTCGCAAGTAGTTCGGCAAGCGTGTCAGGAACTCGTGGAAGAACAACAGCGGGCCGACTTGCTACGGTCGCACAGTCTCGAGCCTAGGCATCGCGTCTTGCTAATTGGGCCACCGGGCAATGGCAAAACGTGCCTTGCCGAAGGTTTAGCACAGGCGCTTGGAGTTATCCTCCTGACGGTTCGGTATGAAGGTGTGGTCGGAAGCTTTTTGGGTGAAACGGCAAGCCGACTCCACAAACTCTTCGAGCACGTTGTTACGCGCCCGTGCGTCTTGTTTTTCGACGAATTCGACACGCTGGGGAAAGAGCGCGGCGATGTTCACGACACCGGCGAGATAAAGCGAGTTGTGAGTTCTCTACTATTACAAATTGATCGTTTGCCCAGCTATGTAGTCGTGGTAGCGGCGACGAACCACCAAGAGTTACTTGACCGTGCGGTATGGCGTCGCTTCCAGCTTCGCTTGGCACTACCACGACCAACTCCGGCTCATATTGTAGAGTGGTTCCGACTGGCTGGTGAGCGATGGAACCTATCCACGACTCTCTCGCCAAAGGCCATTGCGCAGCGTGTGCAGTTTGAGAGCTTTGCGGAAATGGAGGAATTCGCCCTAGACGTCCTTCGTCGGACGGTTCTTGCACAGGGTCAGAAGGAGGCCGCGTCTATTCTCATGGAGAAGATCGAGCAATGGAAGACGCGCGCTCACAAAAAGGTGCGATAAGCCATGCCAGATCGTCCCCTAATTGTTTTGCCAGCCCCGGCGATTGCGTCGCGAGGTCGCCCGCCGGGTGGAGGCGCTCCCCCGCATTTGCCGGGTCGAGCCAGACAGGGCCAGCGTCTTGGGCCTCGATTCGAAATCCTACGGGAGTATTTCGAGCACAGGACGGTAGAGCTTCGAGCATCAGCCGCCGGTCAAATCCCGGAAGAAGTAATCGTTTTCGAGACGGTTGGTTCCGTTGCGCACTTCCTAGAAGCGGCGAGGCGGGTGCCGGGTTTTGACTTCTTGGCAGAATGGGATGTCGAGGACATCGCACCTGACGTCGATTTTTACAACGAGAAACGAACGGATACGCGTCTTACGGGCCGCGTTTTTCTCGTCATGTCCAACCAGCAGGCACTTCAGCAGTTGCTGAGGCTCTGGCAAGACTTTCAGGCTGGCGGAAGGCCTGCACGGAGTTTCGCTCCGTTCCATGATTTGTTTCAGCATCTTCGTGATGTCCGTCGTTGGTCACAAGAAGACCGTTTGCTGGAAACAGGAGTGGTCGAGTATTGGCGGGAAACTGCGGCATCGCGTGATGAGACCGCCGTCCCCTTCGAAATCGAGTTGTGGTTCCGCCAGACTGCCCGACTGCGTGCCGCATCTTTAGACCGAATCCGCCGAATTGTCGCAAGGCTTCGTGGCCAGATCGTTTCGCTCTGTGAACTGGATCCCATCTCCTACCATGCTGCCGTCGTTACGCTGCCCGCTTCAGAAATCCGCCGACTTGTTGACCGACAAGAGATCGAATTGCTAGGGGAAAGCTCGGTGATGTTTTTCCGACCTTCCGGGCAGTCTGTGATGCCGGCGCTTAGAGAGCCTGATTTGCAGGAACCTGTCGCGCCACTACCTGCGGCTATGCCCAGCGGTGAACCGACAGTTGCCTTGTTGGACGGTCTGCCACTTGAAAATCATATTCGGCTTCGCGGTCGCTTGCGTGTCGATGATCCCGACGGTTACGCATCTGGCTACACCGCGAGCGAACGTGAGCACGGGACGACGATGGCTTCAATTATTCTCCATGGCGACCTGAATGCACCTCGTGCTCCGCTGCCGCGCCCCCTCTACGTACGCCCAATCCTGCGGCCGGATCCTCAACCTTGGAACAGTGCACGTGATGAACGAATTCCATACGGAATTAACGCACTCGATCTCACGCACCGCGCCATGAGACGTTTGTTCGAAGCCGATGGAGCCACTCCACCTGCGGCTCCTGCAACGAAGGTCATCAACTTTTCCATTGGAGACCGCCTCCAGCAGTTTCATTCTACGGTAAGCTCGTGGGGACGCCTGCTCGATTGGTTGGCAGCAAAATACAATGTCCTGTTTTGCGTTAGTGCAGGAAATCATTCGGGCGCCGTGGTGTTGGATGTCGCGCGCACCGCCTTCGCAGGGTTGTCTCCGCAGGATCGAGAGGCGGAACTATTGAAAGCCCTCCAGCGAGACTTGCGGCTGCGGAGAATATTCGCGCCGTCGGATTCCATAAACGCGATAACAATCGGTGCTTGGCACCACGATTTTGGCCCGATTGTGAATTTGGCCTACCGTTTCAATCCGCTGCTTGCGGAACCGCTGCCGAGCCCATTGAGCGGTCTCGGCTGTGGATTCCGAAACTCGACCAAGCCAGACATCTTGTTCCCCGGAGGACGACAGTTCTTTTCAGAACGTCTCGGAAATAGCCATCCCAAAGCGAGCCTTGAACTCGCTCCGGCAACTTTGGCGCCTGGCATTTTGGCAGCCACTCCCAGCGCAACGCAGGGACAACTGAACCGGGAGAAGCACACGAGAGGAACAAGCAACGCAACTGCGCTCGCGACTCGGTCGGCAGCCTTCCTTTACGAGCAGTTGGTTTCGTTGCGGACCGAAGCCGGTGGCGGCAGGCTCTCTGATGAATTCGCAGCAGTGCTGTTAAAGGCAATGCTTATCCACAAAGGCTCTTGGGGCCCCGCGTATGACCACTTGAAATCCGTCTTGAAACCGACTGGCATGCGCGAGGATAAGTTCAAACGCTTAGCCGCTCGGTTTCTCGGATTCGGGTTTGTGGAGCCACTTGAATCTATCGTTGGGGCTGACCACCGTGCCACTATGCTCGGATGCGGAGAGTTGGCCGATAACTCTGCGCACACATATCGCATCCCACTCCCACCGAGCTTGAGTGGCATCCGGGGACTGCGACGCATTGTGGTGACGTTGGCCTGGATATCACCGATTCATCCACGACATCGCAACTACCGTGGTGCAGCACTGTGGTTCGAAATCGAGAACGAGAAGTTGGCAACGGGACGACAAGACGCTGAATGGCGTTCCGCCCGGAACGGCACAGTCCAGCACGAGCTTTTTGAAGGCGAGCGGGCTGCCGCATTTGCGGCAGACGACACAATGCTGATCAAAGTCAACTGCCGAGCGGATGCCAATTCTTTGGAAGTCAGCATCCGCTATGGACTGGTTGTGTCGCTCGAGGTTGCCGAAGAACTGCGCGTTCCGGTGTATGACGAAGTGGCGGTTCGAATCCGTCCGACGGTGCCCGTTCCTGTGGGTGCTCACGCGACGTAACGTTTTCCTCCATGAAAACCCTCACCCGCCAAAAGCTGAAAGTTGTCCACCAGACGTTTTGCCCTCCCGCCTTGCGGGACTGGCGCGGGCCGTTTCCGCTGGGAACGACCCGTGGTTATACTGCTAGCACGTTTCACCCATGAAGCTGCGCGACAACCAGACGTTCCTCTCGCTCTACTACGAGCCGAACGCCGTGGAGGTTGCCACGGGCGAATCGGATGCATTTGCGTCAGTCGAGTCGTGGCAGCGGGAGACGAAGCAATTGGGCCAGGTCGCCACGCCTGAGCCGATTGCCCAGTTGATGGCGAAGTGGGTGATGTCGGCCAGGCCGCGCACGGTGCTCGATCCGGCGGCGGGTTTGGGCGGGTTGCTGGCAGCGTGTCGGAGGCTTGACCGGCAGGTGGAATTAGTCGGCGTCGAGCGAGACAGGGAAACGCTGCAACGCGCGAAAGTGACCGCACCGCGCGGCACGAAGCTGATTCTGGCGGATTACCTCAAGTCCGAGGCGGGCCTGTTCGACGGCATCATTGCCAACCCGCCTTACGTGAAGGCGCATCGGCTCGACTACTCGGAGAAGGACTGGCGCTATTTCGAGGAGCGCCTCGGCACACCGCTGGACCGGCTTACCAATCTTTACGCGCTGTTCCTGCTCAAGATTTGGGAAGACCTCGCGCCACCCGGACGCGCCGCCGTCATCCTGCCGGCGGAATTCCTGAACGCCAACTTTGGCGAGGAAATCAAGGAACGGCTCGTGCGAGTGATGCGTCCTGCCGCGCTCTTTGTTTTCTCGCCGTCGGTAAACCTTTTCGCGGACGCGCTGACGACCAGTGCTATCGTGTTGCTCGAGAAGACTCGCCCGCCTGAAGCGAAGTCCTGGCTGAAACGTGTCGAATCCATCGAAGAAGCCGAGGGCTTCGTCGGCAAACTCTGCGACGGGACCGCCATGCGCGCAGGCGGGGGCTGCATTGACGCTGCGATGCTCAAACCGGGAGACAAGTGGCTAAACCTGCTGCTGAACGGAACAGCCCACAATGATTCCATGCGTTTCCCGAAACGTGTCGGCGACTACTTCGATTGCCATCGCGGCATTGCGACAGGTGCGAATGATTACTTCTGTCTGAGCCGGGCGGAGATGCGCGAGCACCGTTTGACGGAGCGCCATGTCGAGCCGTGCATCACCAAGGCGGCGGATGCGGACGGATTGGTGTTCACACGCGAGAAGTTCGAGGCGCTGGTCGCTCGGGACCGCCGCTGCTTCCTGCTGAATCCGTCGCACAATGGGCCGAGTCTGATGCACTACTTGGAACTTGGCGAGCGACGGGGCATTCCACAAAGGCATTTACCGAGTCATCGGCCCGTCTGGTATTTGCCGGAGAACCGCCCCGCGGCGGACATCCTCGTGGCCGTGTTCTCGCGCGAATCCGTGAAGTTCATTTTGAATAGATCCGGCGCGAAGAACCTGACGTGCTTCCATGGCCTCTACGCCAAGCCGGGCTGCGAAACATTACCAGCGCTGATGGCGCTGTTCCTGAACAGTTTGGGAGGGCGACGAGCGTTCTCCCAAGTGAATCGGTTTTACGGTGACGGACTGAACAAGCTCGAACCGAAGGACGTGGAAGAGATGCCTTGCCCCATAATGCCGAAGTTGAGCCAAGCCAACGCCGAAGAACTCGTCGGCAAATTGGCGGACCTGGAAAAACTGACGTCGGCCGAACGAATGGCGCGCATTGATCAACTCGCAGCGGTTTACTTCGAGGCTAATGCTCGGCCAGAAGAATCCTCCGCGTCGCCGCCGCATCGAGTTGGAAGCCACCACCACAAGGGACCACATACGCATCGTGCCGCCCCAATTCAGTGACGCGGTGCTCGGCTGCGAACGTCGGTATCTGGGTCGCGCGGCCAATCTGCACGCCGCTCGTGATCGGAATCATGATGGTCGCCTTCTCCTGACTCTTCTCCGGCGTCTCGACAGTAAACCCGCTGCCGCTCGCGACGATGGCGAAGATGTCGAGAAAGTTGATGGCGAACACAGAGTCGAAGAACACCTGACAATAGCTCTCCGGCACGTGATGCCGCTCTAGCCAGCGATACACAATGACGAGGTCTTCGACTTTCACGGTGAAACTTGGCGTCTCGCGCCCACTCGACCGGCCTGCGTCCCGCTGGCGTTTGCGGACCGCCATGTAGGTCAGCGCTTCGAACTTACTGGAGCGAACTTCGATTGCAGCGACGGCTTGTCGCACAAGTGCTTCGGTTTCGGCTTGACTGCGCGCGGAGAGGTTTGCATCCACGGCTGCGGCCACAGGTAACACCAACAAGTCCGGGCGTTTACCGAATTGTCGTGTCTGTTCAAGCCCCGTGAGGTAGGAGGCCCTGAAATCCGGATGACCGGCGGCGATGCGATTTGTCTCGCCATACTGAGACACTTTCCATTCGGGACAGACGCGAACTATCGCTTCAGCCAGTCGTTGCTCGGCCCAATCGCCCATCGCACGATTGGCGAGAAATTCTGAGCGAGCGTCGGTTGGGACGGTGGGCTTTCGAGTGGAAACTGCGCCTTCACCTCCAAACGAAAGATGGCGATCTTGTATCCCTTTCGCCCGGAGCTTCTCGACGACGCCGCCCAGAGTTTGCCTGAGCCGCGTGAAATACTCATCGCCGCTCATCGCTTCTTCTCCTCGAAAGCGAAGAGTTCCTTGACTTCAACCTTCAAAACCCTGGCGACTCGCTCCAAACCACTGACCGAAGGGGCGTTGATCCCGCGCTCAACGAGGCCAATAAAATTCACTGAATAGCCGCATGCTTCAGCGAGTTGAGCCTGTGTCAATTTGGCCTTCTGGCGAAGCTGCGCGATGCGTAGGCCGAGTTTTTCTTCAATGGAAACCACGGAGTTTAGGTGGGGAGACAGTACCCGTTTCGGGAGCGTCTTAACACCAAGCTAAACTGTGGATTGATTCTCGGTTCAAAGAGGAGAAACTCTTGCCATTGAAACCATCAGGAAGCTCTCATGCAAATGGAGCGACAGGTGCGACACCATGGACCCTTACGACGTCAGGTTCGGCATGGGCGATGGCCTGCACGCTCGGTTGGCGACGCCAACAAGTCGTTGTGGAGGGCCATCTCGGAATGCGCCGAATTCAAAGGGCGGGGCTATTCACGGAGTGCTTCTGGGTGCTCAGTGTGTGTGATGCCGCGACGCAGTTTTCCACTAACTTCACCTCACGGTGCAGCGGCGGCCCATCCTTACGCCGGCGGCTTCTTCGGCGGCAATTCGCGGATGAAAGCCCACGAGACCTCGGCCATCTGGCCGTTGTCGTAACGGACCTCAAAGCCAATCCGGCCTTCCCTGTCGAGGACGACTTCAGTCGGTTTGGCTTTCGGGGAGATGCGATTGGCTTTGCGGATAGTCTTGTGCGGTTCCAGAAAACTGAGGCCGTCGTCAAATTCCACGTCAAATGCGTCTTTCCACGCAAGATACCGCACCGCTTTGATTCGGACCATTTTGGCGGTGCCAAAGGGCTTTTTCAGATTCGTCAGCGATTTCACAATCGGCCTTCTTTTTCCAAATCCGCGATGACGCGTAGCAGTTTTCGGTCTGGCTGCCAACCTTCCATTCCCTGGCGTGTGCGAAGATTAAGTCGTCCAATAAGCTTGCCTCTGGCGCTCTCGACGTGAACATGATCGAGGATCATGGTCGCCAATGAACCAAGTAATGATAAAACCGCCGCGCCTTACTCGTCCCATGCGCGCGAATTACCAACACCAGCCAGGTCTTTCTGCAACCTAGCCGCCTGATCTTGGCGAAAAGCGATCAGCGCGATTAGAGCTTCAGTTCCCACCCCTTTCGGAAGCTGGGCTTCACCCACTGATTGGCGTCCGGGTTGTTCGTGATCTCGCCTTTCGCGGCGTCCCACAGCAGTTTGCCTTCGTAGTGGATGGCCACCGAGCCGAGCAACAGCCACTCGGTGTACTTTCCGGCAATGCTGAAATTCGAGCACGCGGGCGCGCCGCCTTTGCAGGCGCGGACCCAGTCGCGGCAATGCGCGCTGTGGTTGTCGCCGGTGCTGGCGCCGGGCGAGCGTGACAGGTACGGCGCCGGGAGCCGGTATTCCGCCCAGTGCGAACCGGGCAAAAGGCCGACGCCTTCGCCGCGGCCACTGGTGCCCAGATAACCCTTCGAGCCGACAAAAATGCAGTTGTAACCGCTGCCGCGCATTCCGCCGAATCCGCCGCGCCCTTCCGGTCCACCGCGGCCGCCGCCGCGCGGTCCCTCTCCAACGCGCGCGCCGTCCGGTGCCGCGCCTGCGCCATGCGCCGGAGCTGGAGCATTCGCATCCCCGCCAGGCGTTCCGGGCGGTCCGCCTTGTCCGCGAAAACCGCCGCGGCCGCCGCCAAACCCACCGCGCCCGCTGGGACCGACTTGAGGGCCGGTGTCGGGGATTCTGCGCGCTTCTTCCGCCGTCATTCCGGGCGGCAGATAGGCGTCGCCGCCCGCGTGATGATACCAATAGACCGTCACCGGCGGCATACCTGGACGCGCGGCGAACTCGTACTTGATCGCAAGCTCATCGGGAAAGGTGAAGGGCGGCAACGAATCTTTCTTGATGCACTCGACGCTGATCAAAGAATCGGGGCTGAGCTGCAAACCCCAGTTCGCCGGACCCAGGATGTGAACTCCCCAATCGCCGATCAAGCTGCTGCCGAAATCGTAAAAGCCGCGCCAGTTGAACGGCAGATAGAACCCGTAACCGCCGCCGCCAAAACCGCCGCCCCGTCCGCCACGCCCGGCCGCTGCCGCATTGGTAGCGCCACGCGCTCCGTCTGGGCTGCCAGGACCTCGGGCCTGACCGTCTCCTCTTCCGCCTCGGCCTCCGCCGCGACCCCCTCTCGCATTACGCTCCGCTACGAACGCCTGATACTCGTCATCGCCAGCCGTGTACGGGCGCCAGGCCGCGCCGCCAAGCCAGAGGTCCCAGTCCAGCGTCTCCGGGACCGGAGTCGGCGGCGGAATTTTCGTCATGCCTTGCGGCCAGCTCGGTCTTCCTGTCCAGGCGTGAACTTCCCGCACCTCGCCGATTTCGCCCGACCAGAGAATTTCGCAGCCAACGCGCGTCGCGTCGTGCGAGTAGCCCTGATTGCCCATTTGCGTGGCGACCTTGTTGTATTTCTCGGCAGCCTGTGTCAGCAAGCGCGCTTCCCAAGGCGTTCGCGTAAGCGGTTTTTCGACATAGACGTGCTTGCCGGATTGCATGCAAGCCAGCGCGCAGGTGGCGTGCATGTGATCGGCTGTGCCGATGATCACCGCGTCGATGTCCTTGCCGGATTTATCGAGCATCTGCCGGAAATCTTTGTACTTCGCGGCCTTGGGGAACGCGGCGAATCCGCCGGCGCCGCGCGCCCAATCAACGTCGCAGAGCGCGACGACGTTCTCGACGCCGGCGTGCGCATTGCGCAAATCGCTGAAGGGTTGCCCGCCGGCGCCGATGGCGGCGAGGTTGAGTTTCTCGTTCGGCGACTTATAGCCCAGCGCTTTGAGCGAGGGGACGGTGCGAGCTACCACAGCAGCCAGCGCGGTGCGATGGAGGAAGTCTCGGCGAGTCATGAGGTGGGGTTTGGATTTTGGTTTCATGGTTTATTCCTGGAGAGAGGTTTAACCGCAATACAACGCGACGCGGCAAAGTTGCTGAGCCGAATCGTCGTCGTCCTCGTTCTCCTCGTCGTCCTCGATTTCGCCATTCGATTGCGAGGACGACGAGGACGAGAAGCCGAATAGACCAGAGCCCCGGAGGGGCGACAGAGGCCCCCGCTCGGGGGCTTTCTTTCGCCGCTCCGCGGCTCCACCTTTAAACGCTTTGCCCCCACGGCTCGCGCCGTGGGCTACGTTCTGGCGCTGCTCCGCAGCTCTTTGCAGCCTTCTCAAAAGCGGCATTGCATCCATCGCTTTCATTTCATGGTGAGTTTGGATTCTTAGGCGCAATCATGCAGCTCGTCTTGGGGAGCACACGCGCCTGGCGTGTTCCGTCGGGCGCCTCGCCGGGCGGAGGAAGCTTCGTTTGTCGCGCCAGTTTCGAGTTTTCCTCCTGAGGGGCGCGCGGTTGGCATTCATGGACCAACCAATACATGCGCGGAGGCCGAACGAAGTCCGCAAAAAAAGCGAACTCAACGTGTCGAAAACCGGTAAATGATCGTGTTCCGGTAGGTCTGGCCGGGCTTCAGGACAACCACGGGGAAGTTCGGCTGGTTCGGCGAGTCGGGGTAATGTTGCGGCTCCATGCAGAAGCCGTTCCTAAATGCATAAACCCATCCGCCCTTTCCGGTGATGCTGCCATCAAGGAAATTGCCCGTGTAAAACTGCAAGCCCGGCTCCGTCGAAAGCACTTCCAGCACCCGGCCCGTCGTCGCCTCAGACACCCGCGCGAGCAGGGTCAGATCGCCGATGCGCTTGGTGAAAACCCAGTTGTGATCGTAGCCGCCGCCGAACTTGAGCTGTTCATCCGCCTGGTTGATTCGCGCTCCGATGGCGGTCGGCTTGCGAAAGTCAAACGGCGTCCCATCAACTGGACGCAGCTCTCCGGTCGGAATGAGGGTGCTGTCCACGGGCGTAAAACGGTCGGCGGGCATCTCGACCACATGACCCAGGATGTCGCCGCGGCCCGCAAGGTTGAAATAAGAATGCTGTGTGAGATTCAACACCGTGTCCTTGTCGGCTGTCGCGGTATAGTCCAGGCGCAAGGCGTGGTCGCTGGTCAACGTATAAACCGCCTTGACCGACAGATTGCCCGGATAACCTTCCTCGCCGTCCTTGCTGAGGTAGGTGAGCTCCAGCGTCGGCCCGGCCAAGCTTTTGACAATGGTCGCGTTCCAGACCTGTTTGTCGAAGCCTTTGAGGCCGCCGTGCAGCGCATTCGGGTAATTGTTGGTCGCCAGCGTGTGAGTCACGCCGTTCAAAGTGAATTTGCCCTTGGCAATACGGTTGCCGTAACGGCCTACCAAACAGCCGAAGTATGGGCTCTGTTTTTCGTACTCCGCGAGCGCATCGTAGCCGAGCACCACGTCGCCCAGGCTGCCATTCTTGTCGGGTACCTTGAGGGACACGACGATGCCACCGTAGTTCATGATACGGGCTTCAGCGCCCTTCGCATTCCGCAGGGTGTAAATATCCACCGGCTTGCCGTCCTGGGTGACGCCAAAGGGCGCCTTGGCGATCTCTCCGCCCCGCGACGACAGGGTGGACGCGCAGCCGGCCAGGCTCGATGCGCCGGCGCAAATTCCGATGGTAATGATCCAGTTGAAGAGTTTAGGCATGTTCATATTTCAAGTTCAGTATGTCCCGAAATCGCGGCAATTCGCGACGATTTTTCGGCGCGCGGATTTTCAATCATTGCGATCATCGCCGTGCTGGCCGGCTTGCTGTTGCCGGCCCTGGTTGAGGCAAAACGCAAGGTTCACCAGACTGGATGCCTTTCGAACCTTAGGCAGGTCAGCACGGCGTTGCACTCGTGGGTCGATGACCACGACGGCTGGCTCCCACCGGGCGAGGGCGCCGATCGCGGCCTTTACACCGGCCAACGGCCGGCCTACGCGGAGCAGGAGACGTACAAGCGGAACCTGGCTTGATCATCACGTGGCCACCAAAAAAATCGTGCCGGGCAAGATCTGAAGGCCCGCCAGACAGAGCGTGTCCCAACAAGCTCCATCTTCGCCTTTGTCGAAAACTTTGTCGGAAACTTTGTCGATTTGCCGAAGGAACCCTGGCTGTTGGACAAAGTTTGCGACAAAGTTTTCTCTTTGGTTCAGGACGCACTTGGAGGCAGGCAAGATGTCTGTCCTTCTCCTGACCGGCCAGATACACGAAAATCGAGGTAGGGATGCCGCGCTGCGGCGTCCCCGCGCCGTGCAGGCGCGGAACCCTTCTGAACGGTAGGGACGACTTTGGCCGTCATCTTTGTCCGTAATATGCTTTGGGTCCATGCTTGCGGAGAAAATGTTTGTCGAGCAACGCCGGCGGCAATGGCCGGACACGCGGATTGAGCCGGAGAGTTTCGCTGGCCAAGCGCGCGACGAATTCCAGTGTCACCGCGTTGTGGACGGCTTCGCGGCAATCTTCGCCCCACACAAACGGCCCGTGGCTTGCCACCAGCACTCCAGGATGCCGCATGGGGTCGAGCTTCCTGAATCGTTCGACGATCACGTGTCCGGTGTTGGCTTCGTAGTCGGTCTTGATCTCCTTCGGTGTGAGCGGGCGGGTGCAGGGGACGTCGCCATACCAGTAATCGGCTTGCGAAGTACCGTAGGAGGGAAGGTCTTTGTTGGCCTGAGCCCAAGCGGTGGCGTAGAGGCTGTGGGTGTGAGCGACACCGCCGATGCTCTGGAAAGCGCGATAAAGCACAAGATGCGTCGGCAGGTCCGAGCTCGGTTTGAGATCGCCTTCGACCACTTGACCCGTCTCCAGCGACACTACGACCATGTGGGCCGGTTTCATGCCGTCGTAAGCAACACCGGAAGGCTTGATAACGACGAGCCTTCGCCTGCGGTCGATGCCGCTGGCGTTTCCCCACGTTTGAATCACCAAGCCTTCCTGCACTAGGTCGAGGTTAGCCTGGCAGACTTCCGATTTTAGATTCTCCAGCATTATTGAAAGCTCACGAATGACCCATGACGAATGACCCATGACGAAGGTCGAATGTCGAATGACGAAAGAATGACTAAACCTGAATGACGAAGCGTCGATTCGTCACTTCTGAGGCTCGATCCGGCGCCAGGGGCTGCGCGCCGTAACCTGGTTTCGAACTTCGTCATTCGACATTCTTTCGTCATTGGGCACAGTGTCTTTTCTGTAACCTGATGCCCTTTTGGGGAACTCTGCCGCGTTGGTTCGCTAGTCCGCGTCGAACGCGAACAACGTCACGCTACACGGCGGGACGCGCAGCCCGTCGAACGGCGCCTCAACCGACCGTTCTTCAATGACCACGCGCGGCGGTTGGTCCGGATCGTTGAAAGCCTTCGGATCGGAGCCGGCGATCTGCCAGCGCGTGCCGGTCCCTTTGAGCTTGGCGCCGCTCAAGTCCAAGGCGAGTTGTGCTCCGCTTAAGCTCGGATTCACAACGCCGACGGTGAGGGTCTTCCGGTCGCGGCTCCAAGCGGCTTGGACGTCGAACTCGCCGGTCGTCTCCGTAGCCACGGGCAATTCTCCGAATCGCTGACGGTAGAGTTTCAACACGAGGCCCGTGGTTTCAAAGGCAGCGTTCCTCCTGCTCGTCTTGATGCAGCCGATGACGTTGACGGTCTGCGCGTAGAAGGCCGAGGAGACGATGTCGCTCTGGCGCGCGTATTCGTGCAGGCCGGCGGCGATGCCGAGCGCGTCCTTGAGGAAATAGCGCGTGCCCAACTCGCCGAACGAGTGCGGTCCGTACCAATAGTTCCACTCGGTCATGGCGACGCGGATGTCTTTGCCCTTGAGCTCGGGCAAATCCTGCCGCGCTTTCCGATGAAACTCGGCCTTGCGCCGGATATTGTCCGGGATTTGCCGCACGTGCGCCATCAGGTTGGTCCGCTCCTGGCAATAGAAATGTTCGGCAATGAAATCCATGTGGCCGGAGCAGTTTTTCAACAACCCCGTGCTCCACGGACCGATGTTGCCCGAAGAAATGCAGACAATGGCGGGGTCCACTTCGCGCATTTTGTCCACCACCCAGTTCTGTTTGAGGACGTAGTGTTCGAGCCGCATATAGCCGAGCTGCCACGAGCCCCACATCTCGTTGCCGATGCCCCAATACTTGACTCGGAACGGCTCCGGGGCGCCGTTCTCAGCCCGGCGCTTGCCCCAAAAGGTACCCGTGGCGCCATTGCAATATTCCAACTGGGCGGCGGCGGAATAAGCGTCGCCAAAGCCCGTGTTGATGGTGATCCAAGGCTCGGCGTTAATGAGACGGCAAAAACGAATGAATTCGTGCATGCCAAAATCGTTGTGCTCGACGCCCGTCCAGGCCGGATTGGTGCGCGGCGGCCGGTGGTCGCGGTCGCCGATGCCATCGCGCCAGTCGTAGCCGCTGACGAAGTTGCCGCCAGGCCAGCGGTAAATCGGCGCATTCAATTCCTTGAGCAAGGCCAGCGTGTCGGCCCGCATGCCTTCGACGTTGTCGGCGGGCATGAGCGAGATTGTCCCCGCAAGCACCGCGCCGCCGGTCACTCGCAGCTCAAACATGGCCTTGTCGGTCGTCGGCCCGGCGACAAGCTTGAACGGCAATTTGCGAAACTCGGGGGTGATTCCCGTGAACGTCACGGTCCGGCGATCCGTCGCGGCGTCTCCCCAGACCAGCGCGATTTCAACCGCGGCCGACGCGGAATCGGCGGCCTTGAGCCACGCGTAACCGACGTAGGACTTGCCCTGCGTCACACCGAGGTCGCGCTGCCGGATGCCGCCGCCGGCCCGGATCAACGGCGTGTGGCGACCGACGAATGGCCGGTTGGTGCTCATGGTGACCGCCTCGGCGGGACCGACAATCTCCCACGGCGACGCGCCGATCACCGGGAACGGTTGGTCAGTTAACCTCCGATATGGCCGATATTCCGGCGTGATCGGAAAATAGAATTTGCGGTCCTCCAGCATCTCGGCCCAGATGCCGCCGTAGATGCATCGGCCCAAGTGCTCGATGAACTGGCTGTAAATGTGCGGCGACATCGGCTGGCCAACCTTGCCGGCGTCAATCGTGATGCGCGGTTCGGATGAATCGGCGCAGATGACCGAGGCGAGGGCGGCCGAAGCAAGAAGCGGGAGCATGGTTTTCATAAAGAGTCTGTGGAAGGCGTAGCGCAGAGTTGCACTGTATCAATATCTGTCGAAATCGTCGCAAGCCGCGCAGAATCGTTGGTGGGGCGAGACTCCTGTCGAGCCCTGACTTCTTTGCCGGAAAAGATTCCAGGGCTCGACAGAGTCTCGCCCCACCCATTTGGGTTGCGGCTGCGCCGCGCTGGGCCGTAGCGCAGATTTGTAATCTGCTGTATCGCCGATTTGAAATCGGCGGCAGATCTAGCGTTCCGCTGGTTGCAAAGCTGCGATACGGCAGATTGAAAATCTGCGCCACGAGAATTCGTGCTGGCCTTGCTCGTGCCGTCCGACGGTTCCTTTCCCCTCACCCAAGCGTCCGGATAACGACGTGCGGTCGAGGTCACTCCCTGCTCGGACGCCGGTTTGAGACTGGCGCCATCGTCTTTCTTTTCAGCCTTCACAATTCGGGCGCCAAACAAACCGCCGGCGGTGCGGCCTGGATGGGCCTGCAACCGGACGGTGACCTTTTGTTTGCCACGTGTGAGCGTTTCTGGAATTGCGCAGACCACGTCGAAGAATTGGTTCGGCTTGTTGTTCCGCAGTTCCTGGGTCGCGATCTTCTCCCCTTCCACGAGCACATCGAAGACGCGTCCGCCGGCATCGCTGCCCCAGTAAGTGCAAAGCAGTTCCGCGGGATGATCTGACGGAACTTTCATCTCAAAAGAGAACCAGCCGCCATCGACGGCGTGGCGCCACTTGCGGCCGTTGAATTCGCCCGTGCTGGTTCTTTCGCCTCGCACCCGATGGTCACGCTCCGGCTGCATTTCGCCGATGCGCAGAACATCCACAGTGCGCGCGGCCAAAAGCTGTTCCCGCTCTTGCTCCACCCGGATGTCCGCTTCGCGCTTGGCCCAATCGGTTGGACTGAAAATGTCGAGATAGACGGTGTATCGCCGGTCGTGCAGTCGGAAGAAGAGGACCAATTCCACGTCGCGCGGCCGGCCCAAGCCTTCGGTCTTGAAGACAAACGGTCGGCTCGGAACAGGCTTCACGAAGTCCAAGACCGATGGACTGTCCGTGACTAAGGCCGGGACGTACATCGGTTTGCCGGCTTCCGGGTCGTTGTCAGGTCCCAAGTTCGCCGCCAGCAGCGTGGGTCCGTAGAACAGCGCGATGCGTTTCGGATTGTCCGGCATCGATTCAGTCCGCAGTGTCATGGGGAGCGTGAGTTCCACTCGGTCGCCGCTTTTCCAGGAGCGGCGGATTGCTGCGTAGCCTGAGGGCTTGGTGTCTGCCTCATGAGGCTGGCCATTGACGTGGACTTTGATGCCGCTGATGGCCCAGTGTGGGTGGCGCAGACGGAGGGTGAATTCCTGAGCCTGATCGCACGTGAAGCTGAAAACGGCGGTGTCGGCATCGGGGAATTTCGTTTCCTGGCGCAAGGTTAGCCCCCGCTGTTTCCAGCGGAGCTCCGAAGGGATGAAGAGGTTCACCCACAAACCGTCGTCGTCGTGGAAATAAATGGCCTCGCCGTATTTCACATGATTTTCCATGCCGGTTCCCACGCAGCACGTGAACACGGTGTAAGGCCGCTGATAATCCTTGTGGTGCCCAGGCAGGAGCGAAAGGTTGTAAATGAGCCGTCCGTCGGGATGCTGCGTGGCGCGGATGTGATTCAGCAGCGCGCGCTCGTAGAAATCCGCCACCGCCGCGTCCGGATTCCAGCCGAAGACGTGGCGCGTGAGTTTGAGCATGTTGTACACATTGCAGGTCTCCGTGGTGGCAGCGCTGAGACGGTCATTCAGTTTGTCCGGCGGGCCGAAGTACTCATGGTTGCAGTGGCCGCCCGTGACATAGGAATGATGATAGACCACGCGATTCCAAAAAAAGTCGGCCGCGGCGCGGTCCATCGGGTCGCCGCACAATTCATAGCGCGTGGCCAGGCCGGTGAGCTTCGGAATCTGAGTATTGGCGTGCTTGCCGGGCAAGATGTCGTCGCCGCGCGCCAGCGGTTCCAGGATCGCCTTGTGATGAAAACGGCGCGAGAGCTTGAGATAACGGTCATCGCCAGCGTCGGCGTAGAGGTCGGCGAATGTCTCGTTGATGCCGCCGTGCTCGGTGACCATGATCTTCTGCATCTGCTCGTCGGTGAGGTTGGCCAGCGTGCTCTCGAACCAGTCGGCGAGAACTTTCGCCACGTCCAATGCTTTGGCGTTGCCGCAAATTCGCCAGGCATCGCGCAAGCCGGCGAAGAGCTTGTGCATCGTGTAGTTGGGCACCCAACAGCCGTTCAGGTCGAAGCCGGCGGATCGAATGTTGCCGGCGGCTACTTCGGCATAAACCTTCTTCCCGTTCGGAATGGCGGCGACGTAGCCGTTGCCGTTGGCCGCCTGGCATTCGGCAAGTTCGTCCACCATGTAGTTGACGCGATCGAGGAACCGCGCGTCGCCCGTGGCCGCGTAGGCGATCGCGCACGCGCTGAGATAATGTCCGCCGGAATGGCCCGAGATGCCTTGCCGCTCCCAGACGGGATAGTGTTCGGCCTTTGGCTTGAGGCCGGCTTCTTTGCGGAAGTTCGCGAGGAAACGGTCCGGCTCCAGGCTGAGCAAATATTTGACGGCGATGTCCTGCCCTTCCTTGAACGGGCCATCGAGCAAGCGCACATCGTGGAGGCTGAAGGGCCGGGCTTTTGGCGGCGCGGCGGGTTTGACTTTAGCCGGCGCGCGGCTGGAATCGAGGGAATCGGTGTGGGCCAACCAGGCGAACCCGGCGCAAGCAATGAAAGAAAGAGCGGCTTTCATAATGGAGCTGAATTTGGATGCACCAAACAAGGAGACGCGTCGCGGTTCCGCCTCCGAATTTGCCCAAGGCAGGAGAATCGATTCAGGGCATTCTCCTGGTCGTCGTGCTCGTCCTCTTCCTCGAAAACCGAGCAAGAATAGAGGTACAAGCAAGGCACGAACGGGGCTCGCCGAATTTCCGGCGACGCGATTAGACGGCGAGCCGCCGGACGGATGATTTTCCCCTTCCCCCTCACCCCGGCCCTCTCCCCAAGGGAGAGGGAGAAGCTTACGCCGCTGTTCGGCGAATCGGCCGTGCCCAGAAGGCCGATTCGCGGCGCGCGTAGTTCCCTCTCCCTGAGGGAGAGGGCTAGGGTGAGGGGGAACGCTGCCTCCGACCGCCGGGCAACTCGATCTCAACAATCCGGACCTCGTGGAAGCTTGGCGCGTCGTGTCAAGGCCGCCTTGCATGAATTTTGTTCCGTACGGAACAAAATTCATGTAGCCGAATTTCCCTTTCGAGGCTGAACGGAGCGCTGCTCTCATCCGTGCCAATACACCTCCCAGCCCAAATACTTGCTCAGTGCTTCTTTCACGCCGGCGGCGATGCGCGTGAGGTTCACGGCGACGTGATGCTCGAAACCGTTTTCACAGATGAATCGAAGCAGTTTCTGAAAACCCGGAATCTTCACGACGCCATAGCCGCCGAAAGTCTTGAGCGGATCGTCCGTTAACTCCCCTTCGCCAACGTAAGCGCGAATCCGGCCCGCCGCGTCGTCGGTGCTCACGCGCAGATAGGTGAATGGCGTGGCCTTCACGCGGCCAACCACGGTGCCGTAGGTGTTCTCCTTGCCCACGGTGCCGGCGATGATCTCCTGGTAATCCATGACCGGCTTGCCTTCGCCTTGCTCGACGAAGACATCCTTGGGGAGATTGGAGCAGTGGAAAATCACGCCTTTGTCGGGATCGCCGCCGTAATTGTTGTTCCAATCAACCAGCGCGCTCGGCCGGCCGCTCGCCTGCGCCATCGCAAACATCGCGACGGTCCCCATGATGTCCACTTCGCAGGCGCTGCTCAGACCCATATTGCTCATCATGCTCATGAGTGTGCAGGGCACGACGCCGAAAAATTCTTCCATCGCGGTCCAGCATTGGATGGCCGTCGCGCTGAGGCGGGTTCGCTTCATCCAATCGTCCACGGCGGTGCCGAATTTCGCCATCTTTAGCAGCGCCGGCGCCGGAATAGATTTGGCGGCGACATATTCGTGAATCTGCTTGAGCTTGGCTTGGACGGGCGCATCGTCATCTTTCATCTTCCCGACCCAGCCGAACAACTCGTACAGGTCGAGCGTCTCGATGCTAATTCCGGACTGTTCAAGAAGCTTCTCGCTGTAACGAACCGTGTTGAATGCCGTGGGCCGCGCCCCGAGCGCGCCGATGCGCAGGTTCTTCAAGGCCCGGAGTGTGCGGCAGGTGACGGCAAAATCGGTCAAATCGTCCCGGAAAGGAAAGCTCTCCGGATCGCAGGTGTGCAGGCGCGTCAGCGTGAATGGAAGGCCGTATTGGCGGAGATTGTTGCAGACCGACATTTTGCCGCAAAAACTGTCGCGCCGGTCGCGGATGGTCATGTTTTTCGGATCGTCGTTGAACGCGTGCACCAGAACCGGCGCCCCGAGGCCCGACCAGCGGATGGCATTCGCCACGCCCCGCTCGTCGCCGAAATTGGGCAGCGTCACGAGCAGTCCGTCGATTTTGTCCGCATTCGCTCGGAAAAGCTCCGCACACTTCTGCGCGTCGGACATGGATTCGACCGCGCCGAACTTGGTTGCGCTCGTGTCGAGAATGACGGTTCCGAAACCGAGCGTTTCGAGAGTTTTAAGGATTTGCCGGCGTCCGGAGTCGCAGAGGTGATCCGGAAAGAAACCGCGATTGCCGACGATAATGCCGAGAGTGACTTTTGAGTTCATCTGCTTTATCTCTTCCCTTGGGAGGTTGTGCCTGGGGCCGGACTTTCTCCTTGACTCATGTCATGGCTCGGTGGCTGCAAAGCGATGTTTCATGGAAAGCCCCCACGCCAAATTTGGCGCGCATTGCGACCATGAACCGGAGCCCGGTAGGGCGCGTCTGTCCCAGCGCGCCGTTCTTCAGGCACCGTTCTTTCGGCGCGCTGAGACAGGCGCGCCCTACCTTGCGGTTCATGGAGAG
>JACQWK010000317.1 GCA_016209525.1 Verrucomicrobiota bacterium | reverse complement strand
CGCCCGTGCTGCGGCCTGGAAGGCCGCGCGCCGAAACCCACCGACAACTTGTGGATGCACTGCGCCGCACCTGCCATTCACCTCTGCCATTGAATCTCCGCACGGAATCTGCTTCTTTGACGCCATGTTTCACGCGTGCGGCGACACCGAGCGTGCGCCAGGAAGCCCTAGTGCCTATCTGAGAAGTGCCTTCTGGGTAGAACAGGCCACCGACCTCTTGCGGCGGGCGACCAACTCGCCGGCCTTTTTGGCGGCAAGTTGCCGCCAAAGACGGGCTGGTAGCCCGTTCCACCCGTTTTTCAGGCTGACGTGTTGCTGGTTGACGGCTTGGCAGGCGGTGGCTGGGGCCGATTTCACGGGCTTCAGCATCGGCGCTTCGGGAAACGGTTCGACACTTGCGGTCCCTGGCGGCTTTGATGTGAGTGGAACTGGCCGTGACATCGGCGGCGCTTCCGACGAGTTTCACCTCGGATACCAGGAGCGAAGCGGCGATTTCGATTTGCGCGTCAGGCTCGAAGCCGTGGGGATCAGTGATCCATTCGTGCAAGCTGGACTGATCGCGCGGGCGAACCTCGATCCCAACGCGCCATTCGCCGGCGTCTTCGGCTCATCGGCGCAACTGGGCTGTTTCTTCGAATCGCGTGCGGCGGCGGGCGGCCAATCGCAGATGGCGTCGGCGCCGGGTGGTTTTCCGGTGAATTACCCCCAAACCTGGCTGCGGTTGCGGCGCAGCGGCAGCCAATTCACCGGCTTCGCCAGCCTGGACGGCTCCGCTTGGCAGCAGGTCGGCGTTTCGACCATCGATCTGCCTCCGACGGTTTTCTTCGGCCTGGCGGTCGCGAGCCACAACACGAACAGCACGACAACCGCTCGATTCCGCGATCTGAGTCCGGCGGCCAATTCGTCCACTTTCACCCAGCAACTGACTCGCGAGCCGCTGGGTCCAGCGAATCGCCGAACCGGTCTGGTGTTTTCCGAGATCATGTATCATCCGGCCCCGCGCGCGGACGACTGGAACCTTGAATTTGTCGAACTCTACAACGCGGCGAGCATCTTCGTGGATTTGACTGGATGGCGGATCTCAGGCGCAGTGCGTTTTACATTCCCGGACGGTTTCAAGCTGCAGGCGGGCGAATTCGTGGTGATCGCAGCCAATCCGGCCGCGGTGGAGAGCGTCTATGGCCTTCGCGGCGTACTCGGACCATTTGCTGGCCGGCTCAATAACGCCAGCGAACGGCTGAGGCTCTTGAATCCAGCGGGAGCAGTCCGGCTCGCAGTCGAGTATTCGCCCAATCCGCCCTGGCCCGTCGCCGCTGACGGTGCCGGCCATTCGCTGGTTTTGGCGCGGCCCAGCTTCGGTGAAAACGATCCTCGAGCTTGGGCTGCGAGCGATCGGGCGGGCGGTTCGCCGGGCGAGATGGATGCTCTGTGGCCGAATCCTTGGCACGGCGTGGTGATCAACGAATTCCTCGCTCACACGGATGATCCAATTTTGGACTTTATCGAGCTGTTCAACGCCAGCGAGGCGCCCGTTGATCTCTCCGATTGCATTCTCAGCGACAGCACCACAACGAACAAATTCCGGGTCCCCTCGGGCACGGTACTGCCGCCGCGCGGTTTCCTCTCGTTCGATCAAAACCAGCTTCGCTTCGCGCTTAATTCGGCCGGCGAAACGATCTACTTGGTCAGCGCCGACGGAACGCGAGTCCTTGATGCGATCCGATTCAGCGGCCAAGAGAATGGCGTGAGCAGTGGACGCTCCGCGGACGGTGCGCCGACGATCCGGCGTCTGGCCGCAATCACGCCGGGGGCGCCGAATGCGCGTCGGCGCGTGGAAGACGTGGTCATCAACGAGATCATGTATCATCCGATTTCGCGGGAGAGCGCGGACGAATACATGGAACTGCACAACCGGTCGGCGTCTTCCGTGAACTTGGCCGGTTGGCGTTTCACCGCCGGCGTTGACTATCGCTTTCCTCCGGGCGCCGTCATTCCGCCGGCGGGCTATGTGGTGGTGGCGAAGGACGTCGAACGCTTGCGCGCCAAGCATTCTCATTTAACCCCCGCCAATTCCTTCGGGAATTTCGACGGCGTCCTCAGCGACTCCGGCGAACGCGTAGCGCTGGCCAAGCCCGATTCAGTGCTCGTGACGAACCGCTTCGGCGTTTTGATCACCAACACGATTCAGATTGAAGTCAGTGAGGTTACCTACGCGGAGGGCGGTCGCTGGCCCGAGCTGGCGGACGGCGGCGGTTCGAGCCTCGAACTGATCGACCCGCGTTCGGACTCGCTCCGGGCTTCGAACTGGGCCGCCAGCGACGAATCTCAGAAAGCGGCCTGGACCCCGGTCGAATTCACGGGACCGCTCGACCTGGGCAATGGAAGCGTCCCGGCCAATCGGCTCCAGATTATCATGCTCGGAGCCGGCGAGTGTTTGATCGATGATGTGGAATGCTTCGCCGTTGGCAGCACGAATTTGCTGGCGAACGGCGGCTTCGAAAACGGCACGACCGGTTGGTCTTTCTTCGGCCATCATAGCCGCTCGACCTTGGAGACCGTTGGGGCCTTCAGCGGCCAACGCTGCTTGCACGTGCGTGCGCCCGGCGACGGCGACACGGCCAACAACGCCATCCGCGCGGTTTTGTCCTCGACGCTGCGGTCGGGCCAGCGCGTGACTCTGCGGGCCCAGGTCCGCTGGTTGGCGGGCTGGCCGGAAGTTTTGTTTCGGGTGCGGGGGAATTGGATTGAAGTTCCAGTGCGGATGGAATTGCCCAAGGCACTTGGAACTCCCGGCTTGCCCAACAGCCGCCAAGTTCCAAACGCCGGGCCCGCAATTTTTGATGTGACGCATTCGCCGGCGTTGCCGCAGGCGAATCAGCGGGTCCTGGTGACCTGCCGGATTTCCGATCCGGACGGAGTCTCCGCGCCGCGTTTGATGTTCCGCGCCGATCCCGCCACAACGCTTACCACTCTGACGATGCGCGACGATGGGGCAGGGGGGGACGCGTTCGCGGCCGACGGCATGTACACTGCGACCGTTCCCGGCCGGCCGGGCAGTTCGTTGGTCGCCTTCCGCATTGAAGCCGTTGACGAGGGCTCACCCGCCGCGAGCGCCCTTTTTCCCATCGATGCTCCGCAACGCGAGTGTTTGATCCGCTGGGGCGATCCCAATCCGTTCGGAACGTTCGCCCATTACCACTTGTGGAGCACGGCGGCAACCGAACAGGCGCGGAGCCGGTCTCGGCCTCTGGACAACACTTACCGGGATTGCACGCTGGTCTATAACAATTCCCGCGTCATCTACAACGCCGGCTATCGCGACAAAGGCAGCCCGTACCACGGGGGAGCGGGAGATTATGCCGCCACAGTGCCGCGCGATGATTTGCTCTTGGGCGCGGACGAGCGAGTTTTTGGTTCGACCGGCAACGGCGGGAACGAAGGCACTGGGATGCGCGGGGATGTCAGCGCCTGGGTTGGCAGCCAGATGGGAATTCCATATCTGCACAGCCACTTCATCCGCCTCTACCGCAACGGGGCGATTTTCCGCTCGATCCTTTACGACCTTGAGCAACCTAACCGGGACTACGCGCGCAGTTGGTTTGGCGGGAACGATGCGACGGACGATCTCTACAAGGTTTCAGTCTGGTTCGAGTTCCAAGACGACAATAATTCGTTCGCAGCCACGGGCGCGACGCTGGAGCGGTTCCTTTCCGGCGGCACCTTTAAGCTCGGTCGTTACCGCTGGAATTGGCAGCAGCGTCCGGGGACAGACACCGCAAACAATTACACCAACATTTTCAACCTCGCCGCCGCCGCCAACAACACCGCCGACCGCGTCACGCGCCTGATGAATCTCGCCGACATGGAACAGTGGATGCGCATCTTTGCCTTCAACCGTGTTCTGGGCAACTGGGACGCGTGGACCTTCAACGTCGGCCAAAACATGTTTCTTTATCAGCCGACGGGCCGCCGCGCGGTTCTGATGCCTTGGGACATTGACTTTGTCCTTGGGGATGGCAACGGTGTGACCGACGCGCTTTGGGGCGGGCAGGACCCGGTCATGAATCAAATTTACAGCTTGCCCGTGTACCGGCGGATGCTCTGGCGCGCGTATCAAGACGCGGTGAAGGGCCCGATGCTGCCTGGGAATTACAATCCGCAGATCGATGCCCGCCGCGCCGCGCTGCTGAAAAACAGCGTGACCGGCTTGTCGGATCCGCGACCGCTCAAAACTTACCTGGATGGCCGGCGCAATTACTTGATCCGCCAACTGCAACTCGCCGACACGCCAACCTTTGCCATTACGACCAGCGGAGGAGCCGATTTCACGACCGGCAACGCCGTCATTCCGCTGGCCGGACGCGCGCCCTTCGCCGTCGCTTCCATTGAAATCAATGGCATTCCTTATCCGGCCAACTGGACCACGTTCACGAATTGGCAGATGAACGTGCCGCTGGGCGCGGCGCTCAATGAACTGAATTTCGTCGGCCGCGATCTTCGAGGCAATGCCGTCTCCAACGCCACCGCGCGCGTCACCATCCGCTACACCGGCGAAGTGCCGCAGCCGCGAGATTGGTTAGTCCTCAACGAGATCATGTACCAGCCGTCCGCCGATGATGCCGAGTTCATCGAGTTGCACAACCGGCATCCCAGCGTGAGCTTCAACCTTTCCGGTTTCCGCTTGAACGGCGCCGGATACACATTCCCGGCGGGCACGTTTATCGCCCCCAGCGGATTCGTTGTGCTTGTCAAGGACCGCGCGGCATTTGCCAGAACCTATGGCGCGACCATTCCCGTCACGGGAGAGTATTCCGCCACCCTCGACAACGGCGGCGAGACTCTCAGTCTGATCCAGCCCGGAACGACGGAAGCGGACGACATCATCATCGATGACGTGCGCTATGATGATGATCCGCCTTGGCCGGCGGCGGCGAAGGGACTTGGGGCGTCGCTCCAGCTCATTGACCCGGCCCAGGACAACTGGCGTGTCGGAAATTGGGCGGCCGCCGCGACCAACAGCGCCGTCCGCGCCACGCCAGGCCTAGCCAATGCCACGCGCGGTTTTCTCGATCCCTTCCCGGCCTTGTGGATCAATGAAGTCCTGCCGAGCAACAGCGCAGGTCTCGCCGATAACCAAGGCGAACGCGAGCCGTGGGTCGAACTTTACAACACGGGAACAGTTCCGCTCGATCTGAGCGGGATCAATCTGAGCCAAAACCCGAACGACTTCGCGCAATGGTCCTTTCCGTCGGGCACAGCCCTTGGAGCAGGTCAGTTTCTTTTGGTTTGGGCAGACGGTGAACCCGGCGAATCCACCGCCGCGGCCTTGCACACCAATTTCCGGCTGAACCCGACGAACGGCGTTGTTTTGCTCAGTCGCGTCCAAGCCGGGCAACTCGCCGCCATCGATTACATCGCTTACGCCGTTGCGTCGCCCGACCGGTCCGTCGGTTCGTCGCCGGACGGCGAACCGCGCAAGCGACGGTTGCTGTTTGCTCCAACTCCCGGAGAAGCGAACAATCCGGCTGCGCCTCGAATTCCGGTCCGGATCAATGAATGGATGGCCGGCAACCGTTCGATCCTGCTCGACCCGGCCGACGGAGATTTTGAAGACTGGTTCGAACTCTACAACGGCGGTGCTTCGGCGGTTGATCTCACGGGCTACTACCTCAGTGTGAGTCTGAGCAACCAGACCCAGTTCGCCTTGCCCGCCGGCACGTCGATTCCTGCCGGCAGCTTCCGAGTGGTCTGGGCCGATGGAGAAGTGAATCAAAACGCGCCGGGACGGGATGTCCACACCAGTTTTCGGCTGCCGGTCGAAGGCGGAGAAATTGGACTCTTCGGACCTGACGGCTCTCTCGTCGATGGCGTGACGTTCGGGCCGCAGACGGCAGACATCAGCCAGGGTAGCTACCCGGACGGTGCGGAGCCGCCTCACGTGTCGTTTGCCACGCCGACGCCCGGCAAGGCGAACAGCGCGCAAATCGCAAACCAACCGCCGGTCGTTCAACCAATCGACGAAAAAGTTGTGACCGAAGGACAAGCTCTCGGTTTTCGAGTGATCGCCTCGGACCCAGACGCGGGCCAATCGCTTCGCTTCACGCTCGTCAATGCCCCGGCGGGCGCGACGATCAATGCCACCACGGGAGATTTCAGTTGGATTCCGACGGAAGCCCAAGGTCCCGCCGTCTATCCGATCACCATACGCGTCACAGACACTGGGACGCCCGCGCGTTCCTCCTCGCGCACGTTCACCGCCAGGGTCAATGAGGCCAACGCGCCGCCGCGGCTCGAACCAATCCCGGATGCGGTCGTCGATGAAACCTCGCTGCTTGCCTTTCGAGCCGCCGCCACCGATCCTGACTTGCCGCCGCAGAACCTGACCTTCAGCCTTGTTCCAGCCAGCGCGCCCGCTGGCGCCACTATCGACCCAGTCACCGGTGATTTTTCGTGGACGCCCGAGGAGGAGCAAGGACCTGGCTCCTACACGATCACGATTCGCGTCACAGACAACGGACCATCGGCCCTGTCCGCCACTCGCACATTCACGGTGACGCTTCGGGAAATCAATAATGCGCCGGTGATCAACCCGGTTTCGCCGCAGTCGATCGACGAAGGCGCGACGTTGACGCTGCGCGTCGGGGCGCGGGATCCCGACAATCCTCCCGTGAAGCTTGCCTACACACTGGAAAACGCGCCGGCTGGGGCTGCCATTGACGAGGAGAGCGGGCTTTTCAATTGGACTCCGACGGAGGCCGAAGGCCCGCGCGATTACAACGTGACGGTTCGAGTCAGTGAACCTGGCGGATCGCCGAGTTCGACGATGAGTTTTCTCGTGGGCGTCCGCGAAGTGAACCGTGCTCCGGTGCTGGCTCCAATCTTTGACTTCGCCGTGAGCGAAGGTGCGTCACTGGTATTCACCAACCGGGCTTCAGACGCGGACCTGCCTGCGCAAACCCTCTCGTTCAACTCGGTGAATCCGCTTCCCAAAGGGGCCGAATTGGACCAAGCCACCGGCGTTTTTTCCTGGCCGCTTCTCGAGGACGCTCCGGCGGGAACCCATCTCATCACGATCCGTGTGAGCGATGATGGCAGTCCGCCGCTGTCGTCGGAACAAACCTTCCGTGTCGCCGTCAACGCGCCGCTGCGGATTGCCATCAGCGAGATTCAACATCGGCCCGCCGTGCCCAACGCCGAGTATGTGGAGATCGCCAATTACTCGGGAACAACCGCGGTCAACGTCGGCGGCTGGAGGCTGGAAGGGTATGTTTTCGTCTTTCCGTCGGCCCTCGAACTCGAACCCGGCGGCTTCCTGTGCGTGGCGCGGGACTTGAATGCTTTCCGGACGGCTTATGGAGAGAATCTGCGCGTCCTCGGCAACGCCACGGTTTCGCTGCCCGCGGACGGCGGGTTGATTCGATTGATCAAGCCGGGCGCGGGCGGAGCGCCGGATGAAGTCGTGGACGAAGCGTTTTTCTCGCTGCGCGCTCCTTGGCCGTTGGCTTCGGCGGCTCCGGGCGCTTCACTGCAAGTGATCGATCTTCGCGAAGACAATCGCCGCGTCGGCAATTGGGCCTCGTCCTCCGGCGCCGTGACGAATGCCCCTACCGCCGTGATTTCGATGGAAGGTTCTTGGCGATATTGGCAGAACGCTGCCGGCCCAGGCTCCACTTGGAATGTTCCCGAATACGGCGACACCGCCTGGCCTTCCGGCGCCGCCATCCTTTACGTCGAGAATGCCGCGCTGCCCGCCACGAAACGCACGGCGCTGACGCTGGGCCGCACGACCTACTATTTCCGCGCGCGCTTCAATTTCTCGGGCAACGCCGACGGGGCGCAGCTTCGACTCCGCACCATTCTCGACGACGGAGCGATTTTTTACCTCAACGGCCAGGAGATTCACCGTCTTGGCATGCCCAGCGGCGCCGCCACGCAAGCGACATTCGCGGCGCGGACGGTTGGCGACGCAGTGCTCGAGGGCCCGTTCGATCTGCCAGGCACGGCGCTGCGCGTTGGTGAAAATGTCCTCGCGGCCGAAGTCCACCAGATCAATGCCACCAGCAGTGATGTCGTATTTGGAGCGGCGCTCGACCTGATCACAGTCTCCGCTGCCTCTCAGACTCCCGGCGCGGCGAACTCCGTTGCGGCCGATCTTCCGTCGTTCCCGCCGGTCTGGATCAACGAAGTGCTTCCGAAAAACACCGGCGGGTTGGTGGACAATGCCGGCGATCGCGAGCCATGGATTGAACTCTTCAACGCTGGAGAGGCCCCGCTTCGCCTCGACGGATGGTCGCTCACGGATGATTACGCTGCCCTCGACCGGTGGACTTTCCCGGTTGGCGCCACAATCCCGGCCCGAGGATTCCTTTTCGTCTGGGCGGACGGCGAGCCCGCCGAATCCACGCTCGATCAACCGCACACAAATTTTCGTTTGCGGCCGAACGGCGGTTCCGTGGCGCTTGCAAGGGTTCAGCAAGGCGGGCGCGTGGTGGTGGATCAGGCAGACTATGCGGGAGCGGCAGATGACCAATCGTTCGGGTTGCTTCCGGACGGCTCCCCATTCCAGCGGCAGAAATTCCCCGCGCCAACACCCGGTGCGTCCAACCGCGTCGCGCCATCCGGTTTGGTGTTGCGGGCCGAGCTGCAAACTGGCGGCAAGGTGCGATTGTCCTGGAACGCGAAAGTGGGCGTGCGCTACCGGCTTGAAGCCACGTCGAATCTCGCGAATCCTTCCTGGCAAAGTTTATTTGACGGCATTGCCGATAGCTCCAGTCCGTCCTTCCATGACCCACTTTCGGACCAGCAACGCTACTACCGCGTCCGAAGTGAGTGAAATGGCGAAGGTCGAATGACGGATGACGAATGAATGACGAAACGCGAATGCCCGAAAGACCACAGGGGCAAGTCTCCAGTCTGTCCTTTGGCATTTGGCATTTGGATTTCTTTGGTCATTGGGAATTCGTCTTTCGTCATTAGCGTTCATTGGTGTCCCTTGGTGGTTTGACCCGTTGCCTCACGGGAAACAGACACCATAGATTTGGACGGTTTTCGTGACGGCTTCTCTCTGGCAAAAAAGATTCGCCACCCCGCCGGACTTTCCCCATATTCGCCGCCACACATGAACTCCATGACCGGCCATGGCCGCGGCGACTGCGCACAAGACGGTTTCAAAGTCACCGTCGAAACCGCCTCGGTCAACCGCAAACAAACCGAGATCGCGGTCAATCTGCCTCGGGAGTTGGAATCGTTGGAACCTCGCATCCGCGACGAAGTCAATCGCTGGATCGCGCGGGGCCGCGTGATGGCCAAAGTGTCCCTGCACCTGGGCGAAGCCGGCTACCAAGGCCGCGCGTTGATCAATGTGCCTTTGGCGAAAGCCTACGTGAGCGAGATCCGCAAGTTGGCCCAAACTCTCAAGCTCGCCAACGAAGTTTCCCTCGACGTTCTCCTGCGAGCGCCCGGGGTCTTGCAGCCGGACGACGCGCTCTGGGAAGCCGATAATTTTTGGCCGGCGGTCGAAAAGGCCTTGGTCGGGGCCTTGAAAGCGTTGGTTGCCATGCGCACGCGGGAGGGGAGCCATCTCGAAAAGGATCTGCGCCTCCGCATCGCGTCGATGCGCCGATCCGTTGCGCGCATTCAGAAGGCCGCGCCGGAGATGGTCAACCGGTATCAAGCGCAGTTGCGCGAGCGCATCAAGAACGCCGGACTCGGAATGCCGGGTGTGGACGACGACCGCTTGCTCAAGGAGGTCGCTTACTTCGCGGATCGATCCGACATCTCGGAGGAACTGACCCGGCTCCGGAGCCATTTCGAGCAATTTGAAGTCTGCGTCAAGTCGAAGGAACCGGTCGGCCGAACCCTGGATTTCCTGGCCCAAGAAATGAATCGCGAAATCAACACCATCGGCTCGAAGGCCGCGGACAGCCTGATCTCACGGGAGGTGGTCGTGCTCAAGGCGGAACTGGAGCGGTTCCGTGAACAGGTCCAGAACGTGGAATAGGAACCCGATGGCGGAGTTGCCGCGAGACGCTTTGTTGGTGGTCATTTCCGCGCCGTCGGGTGGTGGGAAAACCACCGTCTGTCAAAAAATCGTCGAAGCCAACCCCAACATCGTTCGCGCCGTCACGTGCACGACGCGGGCGCCGCGCGCCGGGGAGCGCGACGGCGTCGATTATTATTTCCTCGATCCCGCGAAGTTTCAGAGCCGAGTCCAGGCCGGTGAATTCTTGGAGCACGCCACCGTGCACGGCCATCATTACGGCACGCTTACGGCGGAGATTCTCGACAAACTGCGCCAAGGCAAGGACGTGTTGCTCAGCATCGATGTGCAGGGCGCCCGAACGGTTCGAAAGAAAGCCGCGGAAGACTCTGTGCTCAGCGCCGCGCTCGTGACTGTCTTCCTTACGCCCCCTTCCATCGCCGTGCTCGAAGCCCGCCTCAAAAAACGCGGCACGGACGCGCCCACCGTGATCGAGCAACGGCTCAGCGTTGCCCGTCAGGAAATCGGCGAGTGGAAACACTACGATTATCTGATCCTGAGCGCTTCGATCGCCGAAGATGTCCGTCGCATGGAAGCGATCCTCACCGCAGAAAAGCTGCGCCAACGCCGGGCGCAAGCGCCGGAGGTGTGACAGTTCCCTGCAAGTTAGGATTTATGATTTGACGCCGGATTCATCACGCATCATGTCGATTCGTTGGATGAGCCCGACAGGAATCAAAACCAGCATGGCGGGGTGCGATTCACAGATGCGCACGAGGTCTGCTTCGTCCTTTGCTTTCTTTGACGAGCGGCGTTCCGGGTCATGCAAGGCCCACAACTTGCCTTGGACGAGGTCCGCTAGGCTGGCGACAGGCATTTCATGGCCCAGCACTTGTCCGGGGACGGCGCGGCCAGGAAAACCGGCATAGCGGGAATTTACGGTGATCTGCACCCTTAATCGGCTGCCAGGAAGTTGAGCATTGATCGAGTGAGGGAATTCCTGCACGCGGAATCCGCGAGCAGCGAGGGCTTCGACCAAACCGCCGGCCGCCGCGATGGCGAAATCGGCGTCGAGGGTCACCACCGGCTCGACGTAGCGGTTGACCGCCAAGCCGCCGATAAGGCAAAAAGGCTGGCCAGTGGAGCGCAAGGCTTCGATCGCGAGCCGCAGGTCTGACGCATTTCCTGTCAGAGCCGCCAGAAATTCCTCTTCGCTCATGGCCGCAGCCTAAATGATAAATCATAAATCATAAATCATAACTTTTGTTCCACTGCCTGTTCTGATTGTCGCAGCGCATGGTTTGAACACCCAAGACCTGCATCGCTGCTGCCATTACACGCTGATGAACCCGATTCACGCGGGCCTCTGCGCTCGCCCGGAGGACTGGAAATGGAGCAGCGGCCACGTAGCGCAGCCGTCCCCGGCTGCGAGTTCCAGCACCGTCCCGGTGCGTGTCGAATCTGCTCAAGATACAACAACGGGCGGCGGGACGCCGCCACAACTCGCAGGCGAGGACGCCAACGCTACGTATTTTGCCAATGCCGAAGGCTGCTTTTTCGAGCAAATTTGAGCTGCACGACAGCGGCGCTTGCGCCTGGCCAGACAGGCTTGGTAGCTTGTCCGCCATGAGCGCAACAGTAGTTGATAGCCACAGGCGTCCGAGGTGCGGTGATGGATTGGTTTCCCGGCGGGCCAGGCCGGCAGGTGCGACGGGCCGCTGGGGCGCGATTCGCCACGATTGGCAGCCGCAGGAAATTCGCGCGATTCACGATACGCCGCTCTTGGAGCTTGTTTTCCAAGCGGCGCGCGTTCACCGGCAGCATCACGATCCCAAAGAAGTCCAAGTCTGCAAACTGATCTCCATCAAAACAGGCGGTTGTCCCGAAGATTGCGCGTATTGTTCTCAGTCCAGCCGCTATGAAACCGGAGTCGATGCGCAACCCATGCTCGACCGCGAAACCGTGCTCGGAATCGCGCAACGGGCCAAGGAGCATGGCGTCAGCCGGGTGTGCATGGGCGCGGCCTGGCGCGAGGTCCGGGATAACGCGCAATTTGAACGGGTCCTCGAGATGGTTCAAGCGGTCAAAGCGATGGGACTGGAGGTATGCTGCACGCTGGGGATGCTGACCGAAGCGCAAGCCAGGCGCCTTGAAGCCGCAGGACTGCACGCTTACAACCACAATCTCGACACGTCCGAAGATCACTACAAAAGGATCATCACCACGCGCACCTACCAGGATCGCCTGCAAACTCTGCGAAATGTCCGCAAGACCAGCGTCACGCTTTGCACCGGCGGGATTCTGGGCTTGGGAGAAACGGTCCGGGACCGTGTCGCCCTGCTCCAGACGCTGGCGGCGTTGAATCCTCATCCGGAATCGGTCCCGATCAACATTCTCTCCAAGGTTCCTGGCACACCTCTCGGCGACCAGGCGGACGTGCCGTTTGACGAGACATTGCGCATGATTGCGACGGCTCGGATCGTCCTGCCGGCGTCAATCGTCCGTTTGTCGGCGGGCCGGGCCCGGCTGAGCCTGACGGAACAGGCGCTCTGCTTCATGGCCGGCGCCAATTCGATTTTTTCAAGTGAGACCGGAAGCATGCTCACCCAGGCGGTGCCATCGCCGGACTACGCGGCCGATCAGCAGATGCTGACAATGCTCGGTCTGAAGCCGCGTGAGCCATTGAGAGCGAAGTGAAACGTCTTGGGCTGAACCGCGGTGGTTATTTGGGTGAACGGATCGATGTCTTGGAGGTCTTGGAGGACGATCTCGAAGCCGGAGTTCGGTTCGGGTGGCAGAGGGAGAAATTATCCGCGGGCGTGGGATTGGAGTTGCTCGCGTTGCAACGGTCGTTCGGAAATCCCCGGGAGAACATCTACATTTCAACCGGGATCCATGGCGATGAGCCGGCGGGTCCGTTGGCGATTCGCCAGTTGCTGCAGGACAACGCGTGGCCGGAGAACACCGGCGTCTGGATTTGTCCATGTTTGAATCCGACCGGTTTTCAATCGAACACACGGGAAAATGCCAAAGGAGCCGACTTAAACCGCGATTACCGGCACCTTCAAAGCGACGAGATCAGCGCGCATGTGGCCTGGCTCCAAGAACAGCCCAATTTCGATCTGACGCTGTGCGTTCACGAGGACTGGGAGGCGCAAGGATTTTATCTCTACGAACTGAATCCCGACCTGCAACCTTCACACGCGGAACGGATCATCCGCGAGGTGGAGAAGATTTGTCCGATTGATCGTTCGCCGATGATTGAAGGCCGTCCGGCGAAGGACGGCATCATCCGCCCCGACTTGGATCCGTCGAAACGACCGCAGTGGCCCGAAGCGTTCTTCTTGATCAGGCACAAGACGCGCCACAGTTACACGCTGGAGGGGCCGTCGGATTTTTCGCTTCCGGTGCGGGTCGCGGCGCTGGTCACGGCAATTCGAACGGTGCTCCATGGCCGGTAAGCCCGCAGTCTTGCCGCGCGTAGCACATATTTCCAATCTACCAGTTTCTGCCGAAATCGTCGCAAGCCACGACGATTTTTCCGGCGCGCGGCCTTCCAGGCCGCAGCGGCCGCACACGGAAGGCGAGGCTCGGAGAATTTCGGGCGCATCGGTCTTTTGGAGCCGCTGCGGCCTGGAAGGCCGCGCGCCGTTTTGGTTGCGGCTTCGCCACGCTGAGCTGTATTGCAGAGTTGCACTCGGCTGAACGTCCGAGACTGAGGGAGTGGTTGCCATTCGAGGCTTCCGCAGAATGCAATTCTGCGATACGGCAGACTAAAAATCTGCGCTACTTTGTGCCAACGTGCGTCTCCATGCCGATACAGGAGCAGACGGGATTGCGGTCGCCATAGACGTTGTCGATGCGGCCGACCGGCGGCCAGAATTTGTGGTCCTTGAGCCACGGCGCAGGAAAGGCCGCTTGCTCGCGCGAGTAGGGGCGATCCCACTTTTCGGCCGCCACCACGTCGGCCGTGTGTGGAGCGTTCTTGAGAGGGTTGTTCCGCGAGTCGATCCGACCCGACTCGATGGCATTGATTTCGCCGCGGATCGCAATGAGAGCCTCGCAAAATCGATCCAGCTCTTCTTTCGATTCACTTTCGGTCGGTTCGACCATCATGGTCCCGGGCACGGGCCAGGAAATGGTCGGCGCATGAAAGCCGAAATCCATCAGGCGTTTGGCGACGTCTTCCACAGTGACCGTTTTGAAGTGGCGGAGGTCGAGGATGCATTCATGGGCCACGAGACCGCCGTGGCCTTTGTAGAGAATCGGGAAATGCTTCTCGATGCGTTTGGCGATGTAGTTCGCGTTGAGAATGGCCACTTTGGTGGCTTCGGCCAAACCGGCGGCACCCATCGCCGCGATGTAAATCCAGGAGATCGGCAAGATGCTCGCGCTGCCCCACGGGGCGGCTGATACGGCGCCAATCGGATCTTCGCCCCCCAAGTTGACCACCGGATGCCCCGGCAAGAACGGCACCAAATGCTCTGCTACGCCGATCGGTCCCGCGCCGGGCCCGCCTCCTCCGTGAGGAATGCAGAACGTTTTGTGGAGATTCAAATGACAGACATCCGCTCCCATTTCGGCCGGCCGGCAAAGACCCACTTGCGCGTTGAGATTGGCGCCGTCCATATAGACTTGTCCGCCGCTGCCATGGACGATGTCGCAAATCTCGCGAATCGTCTCCTCGAACACGCCGTGCGTGGAGGGGTAAGTGATCATGAGCGCGGCGAGATCGCTCTTCTGGGCTTCCGCTTTGGCGCGCAGATCGGCGACATCGATATTCCCTTCCTCGTCACACGCGACGGGGAGCACCTTCAGTCCGGCCATCACCGCGCTGGCCGGATTCGTGCCGTGGGCGGACGTTGGAATCAGGCAGACGTTCCGGTTCGTATCACCTCGGCTCGCGTGGTAGGCGCGGATCATGAGTAATCCGGCGTACTCACCTTGGGAGCCGGCGTTCGGCTGAAGCGAGATTCCCGCGAATCCGGTGATCTCAGCCAGCCAATGCTCCACTTCCTCGAACAGCATTTGGTATCCTCGCGTCTGCTTCAACGGGGCGAAGGGATGAATCCGGCTGAACTCCGGCCAAGTCACGGGCAGCATCTCACAAGTGGCGTTCAGCTTCATCGTGCAGGAACCCAACGGGATCATGGAATGGCAGAGCGAAAGGTCTCGCGATTCCAGTTTGCGCAAATAGCGGAGCAATTCGGTTTCGGAATGGTAACGGTTGAAAACCGGATGAGTGAGGAATGCGCTCATTCGATTGTGCGGAGCGGGAATCACAGGAGCTATTCCACGCGCCAGATCGACCGGGGTGAATTCAGGCCGCTGGCCCCCATTGAAGATTTGGAGGAGCACCGCCAAATCGTTCTCGCTGACTGTCTCATCCAGCGAGATTCCAACGGTGTCCGAACCAATCATGCGCAGATTGGATCGATGCGCCTCGGCGATTTTAATCACTTCGGCGCTGCGCTGCGCTCCGAGCCGGATGCGAAGCGTGTCAAAGTGGGGCGGGCTTCCATCCTGCCCAAGAAGGTCAGAAGTCTGGCCTATGCCGTGTCCAAGCCGCTTCAATCCGCTCGCCAGAACACTCGTCATCAAGTGGACACGCTCCGCGATTCGCTTGAGTCCTTCCGGTCCATGATAGACCGCGTAGGCCATCGCCACGTTGGCCAGCAACGCCTGGGCCGTGCAAATGTTGCTCGTGGCTTTTTCGCGGCGAATGTGTTGCTCGCGCGTGCCAAGAGCGAGACGCAAGGCCGGACGTCCACGCGAGTCCTTTGAAATCCCCACGAGCCGTCCGGGCATTTGGCGTTTGAATTCATCACGGGTGGCCAAGAAGGCCGCGTGCGGGCCGCCATAACCCAGCGGCACACCGAACCGTTGCGCGCTGCCCACCGCGGCATCGGCCCCAAACTCTCCTGGCGGTCGCAGCAGCGTCAATGCGAGGAGATCCGTCGCGACGACGACCAAGGCGCCTGCGGCGTGCGCGCGATCCACCAATGGGCCGTAGTCGCGGATGGCGCCATCGGTCGCTGGATATTGGAGCAGCACACCGAAGATGGTGTCATTGATTTCGAAGGATTCGACGCTGCCGACGGCGACCGCGATGCCCAGCGGCTTGGCGCGAGTGCGGACAACGTCGATGGTTTGAGGATGGCAGTCGCTTGCGACGAGGAAACGGTTGCGAGCTTCGGCGCCTTTGAGCCGGTGGCACATCATCATCGCTTCGGCCGCGGCGGTCGCTTCGTCGAGAAGAGAGGCATTGGCGACTTCAAGAGCCGTCAGGTCGCAAACCATGGTCTGGAAATTCAGCAGTCCTTCCAGCCGGCCCTGCGCAATTTCCGCCTGGTATGGGGTGTAGGGCGTGTACCAGCCAGGATTCTGAAGGATGTTCCGCTGAATGACCGACGGGGTGACGCAATCGTAATAGCCCATTCCAATGAACGAGCGAAAGACCTGGTTTTTCGTGGCGATACTTTTCAACTTTTCCAACGCTTGTAACTCCGAAAGCGCGGAAGGGATCCCGAGCGGCCGAGCCGTGCGGATGTTCTGCGGGACCGCGGAGTCGATGAGTTGGTCCAAAGAGTCGAAGCCGAGAAACCGCGACATTTCCCGCACGTCCGCAGCGCTGGGTCCAATATGGCGGTGTTGGAACAGGTCGGGATGAGGGAAGCCGCCGGACGCGTGAGTCGTGGGTTGCTCCGCAAGCGCGGCGCCGGAGTGCAACGCCTGGCTCGAAATCGTTTGGGTTTCAGACATGCGAGGAACTTAGAGGCCGAAGAAACCAAATCAAGCGGGTTTTGAAAGGAACGCCCGCCAATCTTCCTCAGTATCGACATCCCGGAGGGTGCGCAGGAAGTGGAGGCGCAGATTGGCTTCAGTTGCGCGTCTCACCGTTTCCTCCAGGACCGAGCCCGTGCTCCAAGGGATTCGCTGGAACAGGCATTCGTGTAGCCGTTGCATGCCGAGCAACCAATAGCCGCCGTCCGCAGCCGGGCCTAGCACCAAATCGTGATCCGCTAGCGCCCCCCAAGCTGCACGAATGTCTTCCGGCGCAACCGAAGGGCAATCGGAGCCGATGATGATGACCTGCCGGCTGCCTTCGGCGAAAGCTTCCGAGAAAGCGGCCAGCAAACGCTGCCCCAAGTCGCCGTCCTTCTGCGGTCGAGCGGTCCAACCTTCGCGCAACCACGGTTGAATCTCCTCCCGCGCGTCGTCCGGCGCAAAGCGCAACTCGACGGGAGCAACGCCACGCAAGCCTGTGAGCAGCGTCTCGACCATCGTTCGGTACGCCGATGCTGCCGCGTTGATTCCCAGAGAGGCCGCCAGACGCGTCTTTACCAAACCCGGCCTCGGGGCTTTGAGAAAGATGATGAGTTTCTCGGAGTTCACGGCTGGAACAGCGCATTTGTCCAGACGATCTTGGAGATCTTGAGAAGTTGAGTCTGCATACGGCCACGTTCATCCCTGTATTCCCTGAGTTCGTCAAATGCCGAATCGAAGAGGCCGAATTTGGCGGAGCGGCACTGCTCTTGAATTTGATCGTAGCCGCGGGCGTCGCGCCGGTCGTAGAGCCGTGGCGTCCCGTCAGGCGAATTCGGCGTGGAGCTGGGAATGCCTGCGGGATTTGCGCCCCGCGCCGGGCGGCGAGACGCCCGGCGCTACAGGCCCCACGCAAGTCTCTCGCCAGCGCGCGGCGAATCTGGCAGCTTCCTCGAGTTGATTCCTCCGTGAGACGTCGAAAACTGTTAATGAGTTCACGAGTGAGCAGACAACCGGTCACCCGGCCTTCGGCCACCCTCTCCTCATCCAATGGGGAGAGGGCTGGGGTGAGGGGCCTATTTCATGGTGGCTTACTTACAGAGGAGACCGTGGGATGGACTACACGCGGAAGGTTTGTAGTCCCGCCTTTAGGCGGCCCGAACCGGCTTAAGCCGGGACTACAAACGCCGACCTGTCGTTCATCCAACGGTCTCGTCAAAATGAGCTGCTTAATAGTCCAAGCCTCTGTTCTGGCATTACTGTTGGGCTTGCTCGCGGCCGCACGCGCAGACGATTGGCCGCAGTGGCGCGGACCGGGTCGCGATAATGTCTGGATCGAAGACGGCATCATGGAGTTGTTCCCGCCGGATGGCTTAAGGATTTCCTGGCGCGCGCCGGTGGGACGGGGCTGGTCCAGTCCAGTGGTGGCACAAGGCCGGGTTTACGTCACCGACGTCCAACTGGCCCCGTCCACAGCGAAGGAGCGAGTGCTCTGCTTTGAAGCAGCGAATGGCAAGCTGCTGTGGACCCACTCCTATGCCGTGAACTACCCCGAATGGGCGTTTGATCCGAATGCAGGCGGACCCCGGGCTACACCCATCATCCGGGACGGCAAGTCGTTTACGCTGGGCGCTCTAGGGCACCTGTTTTGCCTGGACGCCGTCAACGGCGATGTAGTGTGGCAAAAAAGCTTGGCCAAGGAATACGGCCTCGAAGCATTCTCGGGTATCACAGCTTCGCCTCTAATCGAAGACGAGTTGTTGATTCTCTACATCTGTGGAAAGCCCGACGCGTGTGTCGTCGCCCTCGATAGGAACTCCGGAAAGGAAGCCTGGAGGGCGTTGGATGACGCATTCACCTACAGTTCACCAATCATCGTGACGGCCGGCGGGCGAAGACAGCTTATCGTCTGGACCCAACCGGCGGTGACGTCGCTCGATCCGAGCACAGGCCGGACTTGGTGGCGGGAGTTGTTACGAACGCCGGGAGACACCGCGGTCGCCACACCCGTCTTTTCGGACCACCGCCTGCTGATCAGTGGCCTGATGCTGAAACTTGACGCAGACAAACCGGCCGCTTCGGTGCTTTGGCCGGAAACGAGAGCCATTTCCAAGAGAGTTCTGAGCAACACTTCGACCGCCCTATTGCAGGGCGAGTACGTGTTCTCGGCGAAAACGACCGGCGAACTCGTCTGCCTGGAGGCGGGCACTGGCAAGGAGGTTTGGCAGACCAATACCGTGACGTCGCTGAAAAACGGCTCCAGCATCCACCTGACGCCCAACGGCAATTCCGTCCTGCTCTTCACGGACCAGGGCAACCTGATCCGCGCGCGCTTAAGTTCGAAGGGCTATCAAGAACTCAGCCGCGTCCATCTGCTGGATCCGACGCACTCCTTCAATGGCCGGGACGTCGTGTGGCCTCCGCCTGCCTACGCCAACCGCCATGTCTTCGCGCGCAACGACAGAGAGCTGATCTGCGCCTCGCTGGCGGTGGAGCCATGAAGTCCAAATTCCTACCCGCCCGCGACGCCTTGCGTATTCACGTATAAGGAGAACATCGAGGTGCTGCCACACATGAACAGCCGGTTGCGATGGCGCCCGCCAAAGCACAAGTTCGCGCAACGCTCCGGCAGGTCGATGCGCCCGATCAGTTTGCCTTCCGGATTGAAAATCGCCACGCCGTCCAGCCCCTCCGCGCCCATGCCCCATCCAATCCACAAGTTTCCATCGACATCCACGCGCAATCCATCAGGTGTGCCGTTCGGCTCGGCGGTGATCAAGGTGCGCGTGGCGGACAGTCTCGTTCCATTGCCCACCACGTTGTACACGCGAATCACGCGAGGTGTGACTCCCGCCTCGACGATGTAGAGTTTCGATTCGTCGGGTGAAAACGCCAAGCCATTGGGACGGTTCACATCGCCCGCCACCACCGCCAGTTTTCCCGACGGCGGGTCCCAGCGATACACGTTTGTCGGCAATTCCGCTTGCGCGACATGTCCTTCGTAATAACCGAGAATGCCGAACGGCGGGTCGGTGAACCAGATCGAGCCGTCGGACTTGCACACGATATCGTTCGGCGAATTGAGCGGCTTGTCCTCGTAGCGTTCGGCGAGCACGGTGATGGCGCCGTCGTACTCGGTGCGCGTGACACGCCGCGCGTCATGCTCGCAGGTGAGCAAGCGGCCCTGGCGGTCGCGGGTGTTGCCGTTCGAATTGTTCGAGGGCTTGCGGAAGACGCTGACTGCGCCGGTTTCCTCGTCCCAACGCATCATGCGGTTGTTGGGAATGTCGCTCCAGAGCAAGTAACGCCCATCGCCGAACCACACCGGGCCTTCACACCAACGCATGCCCGAAGCGATCTTCTCGACCTTGGCGAGCGGCAGCCGATACTTGGCGAAGCTCGGATCGATCATCTTGATGAGCGGGTCGGGGTAACGCGGGCTCGGCTCCCATTCTCCGCCGGCGCGGGGCAGGGCGGCGAAAGCCGCGAGGGCGCCTCCCGTGGTGAGAAAATGTCGCTTGTTCATCGCCATAATCCTCTTCTCCTCATGACGCACCTTTTCAGTTTTTGACAGGCAATTCGCGATCCGGGCTCGCGTTCGGCAGATTTGCCGGTGAGACGTATTCTCTCTGCGCGCGGGAAAAATCGCAAAGAGTAAATCTGCGCTACTCCCACAAGACCGAGGCCTTGCGCGGCAGTCTCAGCACTTCTCATTTTGATGACAGGCACGACCTGCGACCCGCTTGTAGTCCCGGCTTTAGCCGGTCTTCGCGCGCTGGCCGGCTAAAGCCGGGACTACATACGGGTCATAATGAGAATTGCTGCGGCAGTCTATTCTCGCGTTGTCGAAGCTTCATCGCTCCGGCATTCTGGCTTGGCATGACACCTAGAATATGCCGTTTGACCTTCGCGACTCTGGTGGTTCTGTCCCACGCGACTATTGCTTTCGCGGCAGAATCGATCTCACCTTCCACCAACACGGTTCGCGTCGCCGCAGCCCAGGCCGCTCGCCGAGTGATTGACTTCCGCCTCAAGCCGGACGAAGCGCTGGCCGCTGCGGAAAGGAATCTTACTGAACTTGAACGCATCGTGGACCGTGCCGGTGAAGCGAAATGTGACGCCCTGGCCTTGCCGGAGGACACGATGGGTTTGCTGAATTGGGTCGGGGCAAACGAAACCCTCGCGAAAGAGTTCCTCCCGAAAGCGGTCAACCGGATGCTTGAACGTCTGGGTTCCACCACCGCCCGGCACCACATGTATCTCGTGGTGTGCAGCGACTTCACGGAAAGCGATGGCGCCATTTACAACACGGCCTTTCTGCTCGGCCGCGACGGCAAGGAGATTGGCCGATACCACAAAGCTTGTCCGACTTGGGGGGAAGCCGGCGCCCGTCGGCGCGGAAGTTCGTTCCCGGTTTTTCCCACGCCGGACCTTGGCACGGCCGGCCTGCTCATTTGTTACGATCTGGTCATGCCGGAAACGGCCCGGTGTCTCGCCTTGCTGGGCGCCGACATCATCTTTTTCCCAACGATGGGTGGCGCGGCCATCGGCGACGATGACATCAGCTTGCAGGCGTTGCGGGTGCGCGCGGCCGAAAATCACATCTGGCTCATCGTCGCGCATCGCGGGGGCGGAGCGATGATCATCTCGCCGCGGGGAAAGATCATCGCCAAGGCGGAAGGTCCGGACGGTTTGGCCATCGCCGACATTGAACCGCGCGGCGGGCGCGAGGGCGGTGACGCATTGAACTGGCAGCGCGACATGCGCGCCCGCCTGTTCCGCGAGCGGAACCCCAACGCCTTTGGCATTTTGACCGACATGAACGCCCCCGTTCTCGACAAAGTGCCCATCGGCCTCACCCAAAAAGAGGCGGGGACCATCATGGCCCGAGCGCTCACGGTGGGCGAAGAGGAATTCAGGCAAGCGAGCGAGTTCGCCGGGCGAGGCAGGAACGATGAAGCCATGGCCACCTTTGAGCGCTTGCGCAAAGCATACCCGGCTACGTGGATCGATCGCCTCTCCCAGGAACGGCTTGCCAAACTTCAGTCGGCTGCCCCGAAGGTGAACGCAAACGTTTCCGGCCTTGCTGCCAATTATCCTGGCGACGCCGGCATCGCAGACGACTCGGACGTGTTTTTTGCGGAAAACTTTGAATCCGGCGACATGAAGAAATGGGACCAACACCGCGGGCGCGTGGTGATGACCGAGGAGAAGCCGAACTCCGGTCGTTGGTGCGTCCACATGCCGATGGAACGCGGGAAAAACCACGGAGGCGACGCAATCAAGTGGTTTATGCCGGGGGCTGACAAGGTCTATGCGCGCTTCTACGTGAAATTTTCTCCGGACTACCAGTACAACCACCACTTCGTGTGGCTGGGCGCCAATCAACGGACCAACAAATGGTCCGCCTTTGGCAAGGCCGGCCTCAAGCCGAATGGCACCTATTATTCCACGGGCATGGAGCCGTGGTTTGCCTGGGGCAAGAATCCGCCGCCCGGCGAAGTGAGTTTCTACACGTATTATCTGGACATGGAGCCGGATCCAAAGATGAACAAATATTGGGGCAACGGCTTCTTTCCGCCGGGACCAGGAAAAGGCACCGCCGCCGGACCGGGACGCATTATCCCGCCGCTCAATCAATGGCAGTGCTGGGAGTTCATGATCCAGGCGAACACCGAGCCGGACAAAGCCGATGGCAAACAGGCCATGTGGGTGGATGGAAGGCTGGTCGGAGAATTCACCGGCATCCGCTGGCGCCACGACTTGGATTTGAAAGTGAATTGCCTCTGGCTCGAACATTACGGCTACGACGAGGGCGACCCGACGAAGCGCTATTGGAAGGACAGCCAATCCGTCTGGTTCGACGATGTTGTGGTGGCCCGCCGCTACATCGGGCCGATCAAGAAGTAATCTCCTTCAGCCGTTGAATCATCCACGGTGCCTTCGCGAGATCTCCGGAGGAGAGTTTGAAGGACTCAAGGAACGTGCGCGGCATTTCCTTCATGGGGACGACAGGATAGAAGGTGTCGAAGTCGGCGGCTTCATACGCGGCATAGATTTCTTTCGGCTCCGCATCCCAAGCGTGGGTTTTTTGGAATTCGGGAACCGAGCGAAGCTCTCTGATCCTTCCGCGGGCATACTTCACGTCCCTCAGCGGCCGAGCGTCTTTGGCCGCGCGAATCGCTTCGCTCCACGCGGCGGCGTCGAAACCTGGCACATTGAGGGATGCGATGTTGTCTGGATGAAAAAGAAGGTTCTCGATCGAGTAGAACGGGAGAATGCGATACTGTGGGTAAAGCTTCCGGAGCAAATCAATCTCTGTTTGAAGAAAAAAGTCGCGGTCGCGGATTCCCCACAAATTCGGATTCGCCTGCACCATGGCGAAGACCTGTTCTGCATTACCGGCTGGAACAAACAGGCGCGAACTGTCGTCGCATGCGGCATTGTAGAGAGCTCCATCGTTGCCTTCGCAGGCAATCACCTTTCGGCCACTGAAGAGTCGAGACAATGAGTCGCGTGGAACGGCAATCTCAAAAACATCGAGATGGCGACGCGGCGCGGGAACAAGGCGCTGTGGGAGGTCGTAGTCTAGATCATTGAAGTCGATGATAACTCCGTGTTCGCTCTCATCAGCATACTCGATGAATCCAAGCGCGTGAGTTGCGGTCCAGAGCTGTGCGTTGTCGGGAATCCACTGCTCCACGATCTCGCGCATCACGCTCTTCTGGAGGGCGGTATTCAGGTGCAAATCCATTTCGTCGATGAAAAAGATGGCATCCTCGTAACGCTCGCGACGGACGGCGAAATTCATGAGCAAGATAACAATCTGTTTTTCTCCGTGGGAGAGGATATCGAAGGGCACTGTGGAACGGCCTTTGGCAAAAAACAGTTGGATCGGTCTGTGAGGATCAGAGTTGTCGAAGTTTTTGATTTGGATCGTGGTCGCCGGACTTTCCCCAAAGATGCGCCGGAGAGCGTCATTGAATGGCGCAATATACCTGCGGAAGATCGCGAGAGTGTCTGCTTGGCGCCCTGCGAAAGTGGGTTCGCGTAACGCGCGATCGATCTGATTGGTGAACTGGGCGACATCTGCAAAGAAGCGCCGGTCTTCGTGGGTGAAAAACGGCGGTCTGTCCTGGTTGTGCTCGATTTGTCGTGCCGCGTCGCTGACACGCTGGATTTCAGGAACAACGCGCAGGCTGCTGCGGCCAAGGAATTGCAGCTTCGAGGGACCCGACGGATGTAGTCCTCCATCTCGCCAGGCCAGTTTGCCGCCATTATGAAAAGTCGCTTCCAGAGATATCTGTTCCGCTGGCACCTTCCGATGATAGGGCGCATTCTCTCCCATTGAGCCGGAGAGCAGGTTAAACGCGTCGAAAACGGAACTCTTTCCAGATCCGTTAGAGCCGACTAACAAAACCAGCTTAGCGCTCGCAGGCACCTCCGCGATGGTTAGGTCCGTGAATCGTTTGAATGTTTTTAGTGTCAGCGATGCTATGCGCATGCTGCCTCAGAATTTCATTGAGCGACACGTTTTGCCAGTCATTTGTTAAATCGGAAGCGCTAGCACAGGTTTTCAATCGGTCGGATCGCCGATTTCGAATCGGCAGGACGCCGGAAGAATTGAGCAGGTCGAAAGCATTCGAGCGTCGGCAGAATGGAATTCTGCTTTGCCGAGAGTGGAAATCTGCGCTACGAAATGGGCGGTCCAGCCCGTGCAAGACTGACCTCTGACAGTCGCGCTGAACTCCAACTCGACATTCCTTTGGCCTAGTGGCATTTTCTTGCCGTGGCTTTGCCTAAACTAGAAGCATTGCAGTCACTGTTGCGCTCCTTTGGCTCCTGCCTCGTCGCGTATTCGGGGGGCGTGGATTCGGTATTGCTGGCCTACGTCGCCCGCCAGGCATTGGGGGACCGCTCATTGGCGGTCATCGCCGACTCCGCCAGCCTTCCTCGCCGTGAGCTGCAGGAAGCAATCGCGATCGCCGAACAATTTCAAATTCCCCTCCGCGTCGTCCACACGAAGGAATTCAACAACCCCAGCTATCTCTCGAATCCGACCGACCGTTGCTATTTCTGCAAGCAGGAGCTTTTCACTGAACTCGTCCCCCTGGCGCAAGAAGAAGGCTTTGCCGTAGTCGCCTACGGCGAGAATGCGAGCGACATCGGCGATTTCAGACCCGGCGCGAAAGCCGCCGGCGAATTCCAAATCCGCGCACCTCTAAAGGAAGTTGGTCTAACCAAGTCCGAAATCCGGGATTTATCAGCTCAACTTGGGCTGCCGACCGCCGAAAAACCGCAAATGGCGTGCCTCAGCTCGCGGATTCCATTTGGGGAGGTGGTCGCGCCGGAAAAGCTCCGGATGATCGAGGAGGCCGAAGCGGTCCTGCGCGAGCTGGGTTTCTACGACGTGCGCGTGCGCCACCACGAACTGAAGACGGGCCACCTGGCGCGCATCGAGGTTGGGCCGACCGAGCTGGAAAAGTTTTTTGGAAACAACCATCACACCAAAGTCGCGCAAGCCTTGAAAAAACTCGGCTATGCGCACGTCACGCTTGACCTGGAAGGCTATCGGAGGGGAAGCCTCAACCTCGCGGCGGGCAACACGCGTCCTAAATCAGTGCCATCTGCGTGAGGAGGCGGCCATTCTCATTTTGGCCTCAAGCGCGAACGGCGACCCGCGCATGTAGTCCCGGCTTTAGCCGGTTTTCTCGCGCTGACTAAAGCCGGGACTACGTACGGGCGAATATGAGAATTGCTGGTGAGAAGGCGGCCTTCAATTTACGATTTACGATTTTGGATTTGAGAGACTCCTCTCCTTACCTCGGCGGCTACGAGTCATCCAGACAGGCTAACCTGTGAGTTTGTCCTCGCTTGGCTTGGGACGAAGCGCATGGATTTTGGCGGTCGAGGCATGCAGCCAGGCTTGGCGGTAATGTTGGATCGCCGTTTCGTCGTCCTCCGCGAGCGCTTTCGCGTCTCCCTCCGAGAGTTCCTGGCTGGCTAAGGCTTGTTCCTGGCTGAACTCGGCTTGGCTATTGGGATCGACGGGCGACAACTCCTCGATTTCCAACAGCAAAGTCTGCGCGGTGGCCCGGGCGGCGGATCGGAATATCGGGCTGATCACACTGTCGTTCGCCGGTTCGGCAGGTGGGCGTGCCGGGGGCTCCGCCGCCTCCGGTTCGGTTCCGAGTGGCATCTCCTCCGCGGCTGCATTGCTCCCGTCAACGATGTCCATCGCCGTGGATTGTCTATTAAGCGCCAGTGTTCAACGTCGTTTCCCGGCAAAACGAAGCGGGCTGGGTTCGATCGTTGTTCGGGAGTTTACGACGGAGGCGGAAGGAATCAATCTGTTTAAAATAATCCGCCGTTGCCTTTCAGGCCTTGGAGCGCATCTTGACAGTGCCGCCGTCCTTTTCTCCCTCTCCCACGACGCAGGAGTGGGAGAGGGT
>JACQWK010000018.1 GCA_016209525.1 Verrucomicrobiota bacterium | reverse complement strand
TGGGAACTGGCGCAAGCGGGAATGGAGCGTGCGCTCGCCGTGAGCTAGAAAGCGAGACCGTCTTGGAAGTGCTGGTTACAAAAGTCGTCCGGTCCAGAGGCGCGTCTGAGAAAAGCGGGAAAGTTTGGTTCACGTCTTTCGTTCGAGGACGTGCTGTGGATGCTGGCCTGCGTACGGCCACAATTATTTTCGATCCACGAAAACCCTGCTGAAAAACTTATCCGTTCTCACCAGAATCGGTATTGGAAACTCGCCATCGGACGTGCACTGCGGACTGTCGAAACCAAGAACTGACCCCTTTCCGTGAAATAGCGAATTCCTATCAGTCGGTCAGAGAGCGCAGACTTGATCCAGCAACGGAAGAAGGTCCGGATCGTCCAGCGCCATGAGCTTGATTTCGGCCCGGCCTCCTATCTCGATGGCCTTGGTCAGCCAACGCCAGCCATCCTCCAGTCGCTTTAGCCGGCACGAGCAACAAGCCAGATTGTACGGGATGGTGGGCGACTGAGGAAATTTTTCGAAGGCCAGAACCAAGGTGTCGAGCGCTTCCTCCGTGCGATTCAACTCATTCAAGCTGCACGCTTGCCACATCCAGGCGAATTCGTTTTCGGGAGCGAGCCGGCCCAGCGCTTTCGCCAACTCCAGCGCCAGCTCCCAATTCCCGTCCTGCGCGGCAAGCTCCCAGCGGATTTCCAACACATCGGCGTGCTGGAGATCTTCCGCGGCGAGTTGTTCGACGATTTGACGGGCTCCAGCATGATTGCCGGCTTTGAGAAATTCCTGAGCGGCGGCGACTTGAGCTCCTGCAGCGGCCGAAAGAGCGGTCATTTCCGGAATCCGAGTGGTTCGCCAGCGAACGAACAGGAGGGCGGGCGGCTCGCCCGCACTTCCGGCTGGGGTTGCGGAACTCGCAGGCGAGCCGCCCGCGCTCCGACCGGCCGGTTGATGGAGAGTCTCCAGGTCAATGACTGGATGTGATCACGAGGACTTGCTCCAAGGTCGTGATCCCTTCGCGGACTTTGTCCAGCGCCACCATGCGCAGCGTCTTCATGCCTTGTTCGACGGCCAATTTGCCGATTTCCATGGCGCTGGAGCGGTTGATCACCAGCTTGCGAATGTCGTCGGTCACGGCCATGACTTCGATGATGGCGGCGCGGCCGGCGTAGCCGGTGTTCTTGCAGCGGTCGCAACCGCGTCCCTTTTGCAGCGTCACGCCTTCGAACATTTTGGGATCGATGTCCAGGTCTTCGTACATCTTGGGCGGATAAGTGACCGGCTCTTTGCAGAGGGGACAGATGCGCCTCATCAGACGCTGGGCGCACGCCAAAATGACCGACGAAGAAATCAGGAACGGGGCGATGCCCATGTCGTCGAGCCGCGCGATGGCGCCCGCCGCGTCGTTGCAGTGCATCGTGCTCAAGACCTGGTGTCCGGTTAACGCCGCTTCCACCGCGATTTCGGCGGTTTCCTCGTCCCGGATTTCGCCGATCATCACGATGTCGGGGTCCTGTCTCAAGATCGACCTCAGCGCGGAGGCGAAGGTCAAGCCGATCTCCTTGTTCACCGGGACTTGATTGATGCCGGGGATTTGGAACTCGACAGGATCCTCGACCGTCACGATGTTGTAATCCGGATTGTTCAGCTCGTTGAGCGCCGAATAGAGCGTCGTCGTCTTGCCGGAGCCGGTCGGGCCTGTGACCAGCAGCAAGCCGTGCGGCGCGTCCACGGCCGCCTTGAACCGTTTGAACGTGTCGGGGTCCATGCCGAGCTTTTGAATGCTGGCCGAGAGATTCGATTTGTCCAGAATTCGCAGCACGCACTTTTCACCGTGGACGGTCGGAAGGAAGGAAACGCGCAGATCGATGTCACGGCCGGCGACTTTCATCCGCATGCGTCCGTCCTGTGGCAGCCGGCGTTCGGCGATGTTCAGATTGCTCATGATCTTGAGCCTGGACGTGAGCGCCACGTGGAGGTTCTTCGGCGGCGGCGGGACATCGACCAACGCGCCGTCGATGCGGTAGCGCAGGCGGACGGCTTTTTCGAAAGGTTCGATATGAATGTCGCTGGCGCGATCCTTGATGGCCTGGACGAGGATCAAATTGGCGAGCTTGATCACCGGGGCCTCTTCGGTGGACGCGGCCAATTGATCGACGGTGATGTTTTCAATCGCTTCTTTGGAGACCTCCACGTTGGCCGCTTCGGCTTCGAGCTCGGCCTGTTTTTGGGCGGCAATGATCTCCTCCATGCTCCCGGCTTTGGTCTCGAGATTTTGGAGTTTGTCGATGATCGCTTTTTCCGCCGCGATCATCGGCGACACTTCCAATTTCGTGATGCGTTTCACGTCGTCGAGCGCCAGCACGTTGAGCGGGTCGGCCATGGCCAGAAAGAGCCGGTTATCCAGTCTGGATACAGGCACGACCTTATGATTGAGGGCGATTTCGCGCGGAACGAGCCCGGCAATCTCCGGCGGGACGCTGATGCGCGCGAGATTCACCGGCGGCGTGTTGAGCACCCGCCCCATGGACACGACCAGATCGGTTTCGTTGATGAAGGATTTCTCCAGCATCAGTTTGAGCAGGCGCGTGCCCTCCTTTTTCTGTTGCTCCAGGAGTTCCTCGACTTGTTTCTTGGACAAAAAGCCGTCCTCGACGAGGGCATCGGCGATCCGTTCCCCGAAAGTTTTTACAGGCTGCATGCGACCAAAATTCAGTTAAGGATTGCGATCAAGAACCCACCCCCGTACCCCTCCCAGTGAGGGGAGCGACGCACCGCGCAGCCGGAGAGAGAGTTCCCCTCCCGGGAGGGGCGGGAGTGGGTTGGTTCATGGAAAGGTTGGCTCAGCGACATGTTCGGATCTTGGCCAAGGCATTCGACGGATTTACCGGAACGTTTTCTTCAGGATTTTGACAAGCTCGGCGGGTGAGGCGACATACCACAGGAAGCGGCTCCGGTTGGCGGCTTGAGACGGTGCATTCTCAAGATCGCGCTGGGCCTGCATGTTAAACGGATTGGCGGTCGCGACGAGGACCGACTTGCTCAGGCGGTCGAAAGGCAGAATGCACCACCGCAGGCAGACCTCCCGAGGGAAAGTCCGGACCAATTCGACATCCACGTCGTACTTCTCCAGCGGAAGATAGCTCAGGCGTGATTTCGCGCAGATCAATGAGAGAGACTTGTCGAGGGGCAAAATCTGTTTGTCCGCGAGCGCCTGAATGAACGGTTCGACGACTTGCTTGGCGGGTTCCGTCCCGTTGGGACTCGTCCAGTACAATTCAAAATCGGCCGTCGAAACATGTTTGCCCTCGACCAGGAGCTTGCGCATGACCGTGCGGCCATCATCAAGTTCCGCCGGACCGGCCGGTTCTCCGGCGGCTTTGGGTTTCGGTGACACGGGCGCGGTGCGCGACGCCGGCTCCGCGGCGAGCACGGCCGGCGGCAACGCGAAGTTGGTGGCTCTATTCTCGATTTCCGTCAGCGCCGATTGCACCTCAGCGTCGTTCGGGAAGACTTGGAGAATGCTTTCGTATTCGAGAATCGCGGAGGAAAGCTTGCCCGAGAGAACGTAGGCTTTGGCGATTCTCTTCGAAGTATTCAGAACCTCGGACTGCCGGCCCAATTTGTGGTAGGCCTCCTTCAGAATCTCCAACGACTCGAAATCAGCCGGGTTCGATTGAGCGATCACCTCGAACATCTCAACTGTTTGCAGCGTTTGAGCTTCTTCGTTTGCAGCCAAGGGTGCGGACATGAACGCTTTGACTCTTTTGTCGCCGGGAGATTCGCTCGGGACCCGCGGCGCGGTTCAGCCACGATCTTCAACTGCATCCCGGCACGAGAGAAACCTTAATGACTCAGAAGGTTCAAAGCAACCCCCATTGCGCTTTGCGCGGACCGGCGGCAGTTCGATGCACGGGACATCGGGTCATACATGCGTAACGCCTGCGCTCGTTCCCTCTCCCTTGAGGGAGAGGGAGCCAACTTGGTCGTCTCTTTAGTCGGGCGCTCGACGAATGCAGAGTTTAGATTGGGGCGGGGGGCCAGGCTCCATGGAACTGCAAGGATCCTTAGTCATTCAGTCATTCGTCATTCTTTCGTCATTTGTGCTTCGTCATTCGTCGTTGAACTGCGGTTCCCGTCGCGGTTGCTCCGAGCTATGCTTGGTTTCAGGGCTGTTCTTTTCAGGAGCACGCCCTATAGTCCACGCCATGTCCGGCACGGCTTCTCCACCCAATCGCACTCCGCCACCGGCTTCATCGACCGTCGCGGCCGGACGCCTCTTGTCCCTGGATGCCCTCCGAGGTTTCGACATGTTTTGGATTCTGGGAGCGGACAGTTTGGTCCAGGCGTTGGGGAAGGTCAGCGATACCGGCGTGGCTCAGGCCATCGCGAGTCAACTTCGGCACAAGGCATGGGAAGGCTTCGCGTTTTACGATCTCATCTTCCCGTTGTTTGTCTTCATGGTCGGGATCTCGATTGTGTTCTCGCTGGAGAAAATCGTGAACCGGGAAGGCAAATTGGCCGCCTATCGGCGCATCTTGCGCCGTTCCGTTTTATTGTTTGCGTTCGGAATCCTTTACTCCGGAGGCGTGTCTCAGGAATGGCCCAACATTCGTCTGATGGGAGTGTTGAATCGGATCGCGCTGTGCTACCTCTTCGCAGGTTTCATCTATTGCCATTTCCGGACAAAAGGGATTATCGGCTTGGGCGCCGCGTTGCTCATTGGGTACTGGGCTTTGATGTGCTTCGTTCCGGTGCCGGGGCTGGGCGCCGGTTCCTTCGCTCCCGGAGCCAACCTCGCCAACTATCTGGACAAGTCGTACCTGCCGGGAAGAAAGTATGACGGCAACTGGGATCCGGAAGGATTGCTCAGCACGTTGCCTGCGATTGTGACGTGCTTGCTCGGAGTCCTCGCCGGGTTTCTCCTGAAAAACGACGCCGTTCAGCCGCGTCGAAAAGTGGCTTATCTGATCGGTGGCGGCCTGGCCGGGGTGTTGATCGGATTCCTCTGGGGCCTGCAATTGCCAGTCATCAAGAAAATCTGGACCTCGTCCTACGTTCTCGTAGCCGGCGGTTACAGTTGCGCGCTCTTGGGCCTTTTCTATTTGGTCATCGAAGTGTGGGAGTGCCGGGGGTGGGCGCAACCGTTCGTTTGGATTGGCATGAACTCGATCACGATCTACCTGCTCGACAACGTCGTGAATTTCGAAAGGCTGGCCGCGCGATTCGTCGGTGGGGATATCAAAGCCTTTTTCGATGGCGCGTTCGGCCAAGGCTTCGGCGACTTGCTGGTGGCGGCCGCCGGTCTCGCCCTCGCCTTCCTGGTGGTGCATTTTCTCTATCGAAGGAGAGTCTTCTTGAGGCTGTAGGCCATCCTCCATCCCAGGTCAAACTTCAGGATCCACAGACTCTAGACATTCAACGCCGGCGAACTCGAAACACTTTCCCCATCCGCCCGCCGCGCCAGGCGGAGCTTCGAGACGCGGAGGCCGTCCATCTCGTCCACTCGCAACGAGTGATGACCGAGCGCCAAGACATCGCCCACCTTCGCAAAACCGCCCAACCGATGCGTGACAAAACCGCTGGTCGTCGTGATCCCTTCCTCCGCCAAATTCTCTCCGACCAACTCGGACAGTTCGTGCAACGGCAGAGTTCCGTCCAGTTCCCAGATTTGATCCGCCACCTTTTGCAGCAGCGGTTTCTCCTGGTCGAACTCATCTTGGATTTGGCCAACCAATTCTTCGAGGATATTCTCCAAAGTGACCATCCCAACCGTGCCGCCGTATTCGTCCACCACGATGGCCATGTGCAATTTCCGTTCAAGGAATCGTTGGAGAATCCGTTCGAGACGCGCTGTCTCCGGAACATAAATCAGTTTCCTCATGGCCGCCGCGAGCTCCCGGCCTTGTTTGGCCTTGAGCCGCATGGCAAAGAGGTCCTTGAAGTGCAGCACACCCAACGTCCTGTCGAGGTCGCCCCCTTCGCACAACGGGAATCGGGAATATCGTGTCTTCTCCGCCACGTCGAGGCACTCGGTGATGCTCGCTTCGGTATCCAGCGACACGATCTCTTTTCTCGGACGCATCACCTCGCGCGCGATGCGGCGCCGCAAGTCCAGAGCATTGAGCACAATGGCGCGCCCGAGTGTTGTGCCTCCCGAGCGCGCATGCGAACTGGCGAAAAGCAACCGGAGTTCTTCCTCGGAATGGGCATGTTCGGATTCGCTGCCCGGTTGCAGCCCCAGTTGGCGGAGCATCCAGAGCGACGCGTGGTTCAGCAGCCAAATGAACGGAAAAGACAGGCGGTGAAACCATTCCAAGGGTTGCACCACGCACAGCGAGGTGGGCAGAGGCTTCTGAATCGCGAGCCATTTCGGCGCCTGCTCTCCCGCCGTGATGTGGAGAAAGGTGATGGCGGTGAAGCCCACCACGACCGCCGCCGATTCGCGGATGGCCTCCGATTCAATCTGCAGCCAGTTCATGACTGGCGCCAGCAGCGCTGCGAACACCGGCTCTCCGACCCAGCCCAAGGCCAGGCTGGCCAGCGTGATCCCCAGTTGGCAAGCGCTCAAGGACGAGTCCAAGTTCCGGATGACCCGCCGCGCGATCTTGGCGCGTCGATGCCCCTGGCTGACCAGCGTATTCAGTTGGGTGTCGCGGATTTTGACGATGGCGAACTCGGCGGCGACGAAGAAGCCGTTCAAGAGCACCAGCGCCACCACCGCCAGCAATTTCAAGCCAATTTCAAGAGTTGCTTCCACAGGGATCGCACCGAAGCGTTTCTAGATTTCTGCGAGCGGCTTAACACACAGGTCGACTCGTGCTTGCCATCAGCAGGATCGCAGCTTTAAAGTATTTAGGGAAGACTAGATCGATGTTATGAAACCAATCTTGACAGCCCAAAACATGCGCAGGTTGTTTCCCGGAGAGTGGCTGCTAATCCGCGATCCAAAGCTCGACCAGGATTTGAATCTGATCGCGGGCAGAGTCATTGCGCATTCGGCGAATCGGGATGATGTCTATCGTCGCCTTCTCAAAGCTTCAGGCAAATCGCTGAGTATTGAATACACGGGTGAGCTTCCGACCGACCATGCGGTTGCCTTGTGAACACGAGCAAGACCTACACGCTCTCGCGAAATGGGCCGCTGCTCGGCGTTCGTGTAGCCATAATCGGGCGGCGACATCAGGCTATCGTGCTCCGCCTCTTGGTCGATACCGGGGCCAGTTTCACGATCCTCCCGGTTGAGGCGGTAGAACGAATTGGCTGCGACACCCACCATCCGCTCCGGACAGTGCGGATCGTTGCTGCGAATGGGATCCTTGTGGCGCCAGTGGTGAAAGTTCCCAGCTTCAATTGTCTTGGGGCCAAGATCGACGATTTCCCCGTTGTCGCTCACACTCTCCCGACAGAAACGCTTGTTGACGGATTGTTGGGCATGGATTTCCTCAGCCGATGCCGTGCCGTGCTTGATGTTCATGGAGCCTCCATAAGAGTGCGGCCTCACTCATGAGTCCCAGATTCCGCGACCAAGAATTCTTTGATGAAGTCGTCGTCCAAAGTCACGCCTAAGCCCGGTCCGTCGGGAACGGCGATCCAGCCGTTCTTGGCCTGCATCTTCTCGCGGGTCAATTTGTGCCGAAGCGGCGAGTCCTCGACGCTGTCCTCGAAGATAAACGCGTCGCGGCAGGTGCTCAGCCAGTGAAGGCAAGCCGCGACCGTCACCGGACTCGTGTAGCAGTGATTGCAGAGCCGCGCGCCAATCTCTTCAACACGCGCGCGAATATAAGACGCGTCGGTAAATCCGCAGCGCGAAATGTCCACTTGATAAATGTCGAGCGCATGGCGGTCGATGAATGGCCGGAAGGATTCGCGGCCGCACTCGCCTTCTCCGGCGGCGATCGGCACCGGCGAGCGGTCGCGCAGCCAAACGTAGCCGTCCACGTCGGCCTGGCGCAAAGGTTCTTCCAGCCAGCCGATGTTGAAATCAGCGAAGCGCTCCGCCCGGCGCAGGGCGGTGCGAGCATCCCACACACAGCCGGCGTCGATGAGGAGCGTGGCTTCGCCGGCGCCTTCGCGCGCGCCTCGGACGAGTTCGAGATCCAACGCCTCGCTCTGGCCCATCGGCTCCCATCCAAACTTAATGGCTTGGTATCCCGCATGGACCCAGCGCTGCCCGATGTCTTTGGTCGCGGCGCCATCTTTTCCGAAGAGAATCGAGGCGTAAGCTTTGATCCGATCGTGGTGTTTGCCTCCGAGCAGGCGGTGAATCGGTTGGTGGAAGTGCTTTCCTTTCAAGTCCCACAGGGCCATATCCACGGCGCTCATGGCGGCGATGGTCACGGAGGTCCGGCCGAAATACATCGTGCGGCGATACATCTTTTGCCAAAGCCGTTCGGTTTCCAACGGATTTTCGCCCAGCAAGATTTCCCGGAGCCCGCAGGCGATATTGTGGCTGAACGGCGCATCGATGATGGCCTTGACGACTTCCGGAGACGCATCGGCCTCACCGATGCCCTCCAAACCATCGTCCGTGCGGACGCGGACCAGAACGACGTCTTGCGAACTTGCGGTTTTCTTTTGGACCGAACGAACACGGAGAATCTGGCAAATGATTTGGGCGATCTTCATCGTGTGAGGAGTGCGATCACGAGTAACCGCAATTCATTTTCAAAATAAAACGAATCCCCCTCACCCTGCCCCTCTCCCTCAAGGGAGAGGGAAACCGCCCTGGTCGATTCCTATTCCTCCACATAGATTGGTTCTTTAATCGTTCCCAGTTGGTTGAAGTTGTGCAGCTTTTCCAACAACATCGGCGAAATTTTGCTGCCCGCTCCGACGATCTTCAGCGCATCGATCGTCTCGATGCGCTCGGCCAGGATGTGGCCCACAGCAAGTTCGCTGAGGGGGATTGGTTTGCCATGGCGTTTCACGATCTTGGAAACGTCGATGACCAGCGACGCGGATGCGGCGTCCAACACGACGGGGTCGTACCGGCCCGGAAATGCCCGCATTTGCTCCAACGCCACACGCCGGCTGATCCCCTCGGATTCGAGCCGCAACAGTTCGGAAACCACTCGCAGAATCCTGGCGCCCAACGGGATTTTCTCTCCGCCGAGCGCATCGTGGGGGAAACCTGTGCCGTCGAAGTTTTTGCTTTGATACAGGACCATCTGAGCGACGGTTTCCAGCCTTGGGATGTGCCCCAGGAGTTTCGCTCCAATTTCCGGGACACGCTCGAGGACCGCCTTTTCATTCGTCTGAAGAGTCAGGGCGTGGCGGAGTTTCTGCAAGATGCTGGAGGGCACCGTAACATAGCCGATCTGGCAGAGCATGGCGGCTGCCTCCAGTTCCCAGACTTGGTCCATTTTGAGCGCTTGAGCCAGCACCCTCACGCAATCCCGGATGCGCTGGCTGAGGCCAAACGAACTCGCCTCCACCAGCGAGAGAATTTCGGTTAGCATTTTGATGGTCCCGCTGAGCGTCAGCTCCAGGAGTTCCCGTTCAGCGACGATCAATTTGTACTGCTTGACCGCCGTTTCGAGGGATGCGGCGAGCATGTTGGGCGGACAAGGCTTGGTGAGAAACTGAAAGATGTGACCCTTATTGATGGCTTCGATGGCCGTGGGCAAATCCGCGTCGCCGGTCAGCATGATCCGAACCGTGTCCGGCGCCAATCGGTGGCATTGCTCCAGCAGCTCGATCCCGTTCATTTCGGGCATGTTCAAGTCAGCGACCACCACGGCGTACGGTCCCTGGGTACGGACCAATTCCACGGCTTGAGTGCCGGCGGGAGAAGTGTCGAGAGTAAACCGCTTTTGGAGGTAATCCTGGTAGAACGCCAGGACCCCAGCGTCATCATCGACGATCAATACTTTCGGCATCATGCTGGACATGTGACTCCAAAATTCGAAAGCTGGCAGCAAAAATCAACGCACGGACCGGGAAAAGGGGTTCAACCACGGATGGGCGCGAGTTTCGACGTGCAGCATGAAGTCGGTCTTCGAGGCGTCTTTTTATGAGCGGCACAACTGATCGGCGGTCGCAGACTTGGTCAGCCCTGGGGCCGGCCATGGTTCTTCCGTTCGCCGGCGCACTGCTTTATTTCGTCTGGCTGAGCGAGCACCCGGCGGCCCGCTTGATTTATGGCGGCACAAAGACCTTCACGCTGTTATGGCCGGTGGTGTCCATCGCCTTCATCACCCGAACGGGTTGGCCAAAAGTCGATTTGCGGAGCCGGACGCATTGGCGGGCTTTGCCTTGGGGAATCCTCGTTGGGCTGGGAGTCGGAGCATTGATGTGGGCGTTGATGGCCACGCCGGTCGGCGAAATGGTGATGACAAGCGCGCCCAAGATTCGAGCCAAAGCGCAGACGCTCGGCGTCCTGGAGCATTATTGGACCTTCGCGCTGTTTCTTTCGCTGATTCATTCGCTGCTGGAGGAATACTATTGGCGTTGGTTCGTGTTTGGGAACCTGCGAAGGGTAGTCCCCGCGATTGCAGCCCATCTCCTGGCCGGAGCGGCGTTCGCCGCGCACCACGTCGTAGTCACGACACAATATTTTCCCTTCGGCTGGGGATTGCTGCTGGGCGGGTTGGTGGGCGTCGGAGGCGTTCTCTGGAGCACGATGTACGAAAGGCAAGGCACCCTGGCCGGGGCTTGGATGTGTCACGTCGTGGTTGATCTTGGAATTCTGAGCATCGGGCACCGATTGCTGTTTGGAAGTTAAGATGTCAACATCGGCTCCGGAATCTTGATTGCATCCTAGATCTGGCACTTCTAACCACGATAGACACGACGGATCGGGCCTCAGGACTTGTCCACAACCTTGTATCTCCGACTCGCTCTAATCATTGTTCCAGTCTCTTCTTCCTTGCCGCCCGCCAGACGATGGCCAACCCGACGGCCACGATAGTCACGGCCAGCCCCGCCGTGAAATAAACGGACCGTTTCAGAAGGTGTGTACTCTCGCCCAGAAGGACGGTCTCGGAGCTCCCTTGGTCTGCCGCTTCAGCACCGCGGTTCGGATGCGCCTTTCTTCCGTCCGGCGAGTCGCCGGACGGGACAGGCTGGTAGCCTGCGCTACTCGTGGCGGATTTTTCAGACGTAGTTTCCGGCTGCGTAGCTTCCCGGGTCCTGACGCCATACCTCCCAATGATGCGGCTAACTTCGACCTTTACGAGCGGATTCTCCGGATCGAAACCCAACGCTTTCGCCACTTGGGCGTGCCGCTCCGCATTCCAGCGCACGGGCAGGCGGGTGCCTTGAGTCCAGGAAATGTCGAGACCGCACTCGCAATCGGCGCCGATGATAGAAAGGATGCCGGTCAAGTTGCGCACCGAAATCTCCGCACCTCTCATCAGTGGCCCGATCCAACGGGCTTTCCCATACAACACCGCGGCGCGCGGCTCCCTCGTTTTCTTGGTGTCTTGGTGCAGACTCCAGAGCAGAATCTCTTCCCGAAGGAGCGCCTTCGGCCCAAGCGCGATCATTTCGGGAGGGTGAGCGATGTTTTTGGGCATCGATTTCATCTGCGCGCGGATTTGATCGATGGCCTCCGAGATTGCCTTTCGGGCGCTGACATTCGCTTCTTCGCTCTCACCCTCGATGAGCAGAACGGCAGCAAAGGCCCGGCCGACCACGCCGAGAATCTCTTCTCGCTTGGGAGAAGAAACAATCGCATCCAGCGCTGAAGCCAGCGTCTGCCCGAAGGGTTGGTCCGGTTTAAGAATTGGCAATCGCAGCGATGGTCCGTCCGGAGACACCAGAACCGCAACCGGAGACGCCTCCTGCGTGCCTGCGGGAAGGTGGGTCAAGGCGGGGTGCTGTTTCTGCTCGTCGGTGTTGATGAGTTCGACTTCGACATTGCTGGCGCGCAGCGCCGAGGATGGCAGCGTCTGGAGCAGCGAAATGAAATCCGGCGGGGTGTTGTTCTGAACGAAAACATAAAGATGGTAAGCCTCGGTTCCGAAATCGACGAAGCCAACGTCGCGGACGTTGTATCGGCAGGCGAGGAGAGAATGGGGCTGAACGAGAAACCACAAAACCATCGCGAGTGCGGGTCTTAGAACGTGGTATAAATATGGGTGGAACGGGCTACCAGCCCGTCCTGGGCGGCAACTTGCCCACCAAAAGCGCGGCACGCTGGGAGCCTGGCCTGCGTTGGTGAGTATGCTTCTCAATCGCTGATTCGGCGGTCTTGATGTCGTCGGCGAGCACATGGCGCCAACTCTGGTTGACTGGCCTGCATCCCCCTCACCCTGGCCCTCTCCCGCCGGGAGAGGGAGCGCCAGCCGCGCCGATTTTTCCGGCGCGCGGCCTTCCAGGCCGCAGAGGCCTCACACCGAAGGCGAGGCTCGGAGATTCTCGGGCGCCTCTGGCTTTCGGAGCCGCTGCGGCCTGGAAGGCCGCGCGCCGCTATGGTTGCGGATTCGCCGCGCTGGGCTGTATCGCCGACTTGCAGTCGGCAGCGCGTTGGCAATTTCCAGAGAGCGCGAACTTGCCAGCAATCCGGAGAATTCAATCCTGCGATCTCGAGGCGTGTGAGAAGAATTCATCCTTCTCATCTCGCGGCGGTCAATTGCCGCCCGCCGAAGCAGAGCACTTGCCCGCCTTCGAGCGTGACGATCACTCGCCCGTTGCGATCCACGGCCAAGCCCCATGGCACCGGCGTTCCCGGCAGCGCTTGGGCCCAAAGCGGCCGGCCATTCTCAAGGCTGAGCGCTGCGATTTCCGAAGGTCGAGCCACGACCAATGCGTTGTTGGCCAAGGCCACCGCCACGCTTTCCTTGGATTCGAACTCCCACAACGGGTCGGGTCCTTGGGCGCGCGGTCTTCCCCAGGCGGCGAGGAAGCGATCCGCTCGTTTGTCATCCGCACGCCGGTAGCAGGCCACTTTCAAGTTGTTCACCCAAGTCAAATCTCGGTCGCCCGTGGAGCCCACCCAGGTTTTGTTCAAGACGGAGGGGTCATAGACTTTGTATTTCGGGTGCGCGTAGAAAGGCTGGTCGCTGACCATGACGCGGTTGCCAACCAAATACAGCGCCGCCCCTCGCGGGCTTTCCGAGGCGGGCACGTTGTTATTGACCGTTCGGTGCACCAGGTTCACGTCGTTCAAGCACTTTCCATTCGCCAAATCATACACGGCGGGCGAAACCACATTGCCGCCCGCCAGCCAAAGCTTGCCGTCGTGAATGAGCATGTGTCCTTGCACACTGACGCCCGCCAGCGCTTCCGGGTCCAAGTGACCGGAAGAGTTATTCTGCCACTTGATCGCGCCCGTGGAGGCGTCGAGCGCATAGACGTGAGTGCCGTCGTAATTCACGATCCCCGCGGCCACGTACGCGACGCCGTCGCGCACCAACACACCGCTGGCAGCGGGCCAAGTCGATGACAGTTGGCCATAGACAGGAATTTTGCGCTCCTCCGGCGCCGCGCGGAATCGCCAGAGAAGCCGGCCTGTCTTTGCTTCAAAGGAATAAACCCAGCCGTCACCCGAACCCACGAAAGCGCGTCCTTGCCAGATCGTGGGAGGAAAGCGCACGTTGCCTCCGGTGAATGCCGTCCAAAGCGGCTTCCCGCTGTTCGCATCCAGAGCGCGCACGACGCCGTCCGAACCGGCGACGAACACCATGCCCGCCACAACGGTCGGCGCGGTAGGCGTCAATTCAGCCGTTGGAATCGTCTGCCAGAGCCTGCCGCTGCGCGGGGACACGTTGGCCTCCGTCGTTGATGTCGCGGTGTTGTTGGCTCGGAAGGCCGGCCAGTCGGCGGGACTTTCAGGCAGATCGACGACCGGCGCGTCGCTTGCGCTGTTGCGTTCGAGACGCTCCGATTCTTTGGCCGCTTGCGCGAAGTCAAACTTGCCGGCGGGTCCGAGGCAGGTAATGCCGTAGAGCGTGAGGTTGCAGTCGCACACACTTGGCCACCAATAGAGCAAACCGTTGGCGACGGTCACGCCGTCCTGGCACTGGGCTCGCATCGGCGAAACAAGCTGCGGTTGAGCGGTGTCGAGATCGAGGCGAGTCGAGCCGCCGCTCGCGCGGCAGAAGATCGCGTCAATCGAGCCCGTGGGCCGTGTGCACGCGCGGCGGGCCAGCTTGACCTCCTGCAAAATCTGGCCAGTGATCGGATCGAACTTCCGGCTCAGTTCCGTGTCACCCTGTCCGCTCAAGGCGTAGAGCCCGTCTCCCTGAAGCACCAATTGATAGTTGCTGTAGGAATGCTGCCAAAGAATGCGGCCGTCCTCAGCGGATACGGCCAGCAGCCGGTTGATGGTCGGACCCGCCAGGTAGAGCGCCTTGTCGCTGCACTTGGCGTAAGCGGTCGTGCGCCAATTCGTGCGGTAGTCTTGTCGAAGCAGCTCCGAACCGAGAGCTTCGAAAATTTCGGGCGCGTTCTCCTTGGTTTTGCGCCAGAGTTCGCGGCCTGTCTTTGCGTCGAGGCAAGCCAGGTAGCTTCCATGGCGGAAGATGAACAGGCGTCCAGCCTTCAGGCAGGTGGCCCGGCTATCGAAGGCTTGTGGCTCCGTGTGGCGCCAAAGCACGCTTTTCGTTTGCGGATGGATGGCTAGGACCGTGCGGCCAAAACCCCACGCCAGCTCCGGCTGATTGTATCCGGGTGAGAGCGGATCCCAGGGCCAGCCGTGACGATCGCTGCGCATCCGAATAATGGGATCGCGTTGTTCCTGTTCGCCGACCATCGCGTAGAGCACATCATCCTCCAGGGCCATCCATTTCCAGAACGTGCCGCCCGTGAGTTCGCTGGGCGGCGCGATTTCATCTTTGAGCTGGCCCGTTGCGGCGTCGATCACTTTGCACGATTGGTCATCGCCGAAATAGACGGAGGCCGGCGTGGCCACGAGGGTATTGCGATGGACCATAAGACCGGCGGGGATCTCGCGGCGCCAGAGGAACGCGCCGTTGTAGCCGTTGAAGGCCGCAAGCGTGTTTAGCCACGGCTCCTCGCGCTCCTTGAACGCGATGTGTCCAAAGACCTTGAACACTCGGCCAGCGGAAGCCACGGCCAATTGCGGCAATGGAGCATAGCGTGGATCCGCTAGAAATTTCGTCAGGTACGGTCCCCTGGCGAGTTGGTCTGACGAAGCGGGGTTGTTATCCGGTCCATGATAAGGATGGCTCCAGTCATCGGCGCCCTTGGCCAAGGGTTTGATCAAGACTTTTCCTCCCAGAATTGCCTTTCCCCGGGGCGCCAACACACGCAAGGCTTCTGCCTCTGGGAGATCGGAAGCGCCGCCAAAGGTGAGAAGGATGTCGGCCAAGTTGTCGGCCAAGTACAGGCGCGAGAGCGGGCCTTTGTCGATGAAGATGCGGCGGCCATAAAAACCAGCTTCGTCCGCAGCTCGGCGCGCTTTCTCGACTTCCTCGCTGCGCGGCGACTGGACGTAAAGGAGCAAATCGGTTTCCCGCGCGAGTTTCAGCGCCAACGGGGTCGCTGATTCGCCCAGCACGACGCAAAGCCCGCGCGAGACGCCGATCTGCTTCATCAGCGCATCGGCCTGTGCGGCTTCGGAAGTGGCACGACCGCTCTCCGCGGCGAAGGAGGCTGGCCAGAGGAATTGGCCTGATCCGCCGCCCGGCAGCCATTGGACCGCCCAGAAACAAAGCGCCACAAGGCCGACCAGGGAGCGTGTCAATAACGGGCTCATCAGCGTAGGGCAGGCTTCCAGCCTGCCTTTCTGAGATTTTGAAGCAGACTCGGAGGCAGACAAGATGCCTGCCCTGCGTTTGAGACACGCTCCAAGTTTGAAGGAAGATTTGGGTGTGGAAGTTGAGTTTTTCATAGCCGCGACCTCACAAATGCGATTCGTCAATAGCATCGCGGCACGAGGATAGCGTGCTCGATCGAGGTCCATCTTGATCCCGGTCAAGTGCGGTGGGGCTGTTCTTGTGTCACAAAGGAATAGGTGGTGCCGAGGCCGTCGGACTGAGGACGATCGCGCGTGTGTTTCACGGGGTAGGGATGGCGCGTTGCGCCGTCCGCGCCGCGTGCAGCGGCGCAAGCAGAAGATCCAATAACGTGGTTTCGCTACTGTCTGTTCCGCCCGCTGCTGCGCGGGCGGGGACATCGCAGCGCGATGTCCCTACCAGGCTAGATGCATAGGGACGGTCCCCGTCCGGATTCCGGCCCGGCTTTATTCAAATGACTGTCATCGCGATTGTCCTGAAAGAGTTGGCTCACCGGAAGTGGAGCTTCCTGCTCAGCCTGCTGGCCGTGGTCACCGCCGTGGCGTTGTTTGTGGCCTATTTCACCACCGCGGAAGCATCCCAACGGGAGACCGCTCGCGTCACTCGAGACCTGGGTTTCAATCTCCGCATTCTCCCGAAGAACACCGACATGGATCAATTCTGGGCCGACGGCTTCTCGGATCAGACGATGCCCGAAGACACGGTCGGCCGGTTCGCGAAATACGAGAACGTGTTTCTCGTGTACAATCATCTGGTCGCTTCGCTCGAGAGGAAAATCTTGCTCCAGGGCAAGGCCGTCATCGTGAGCGGCTTGGCTCCGGCGGTCGTCGCTCCCGCTCAGAAGCGGCAGCCGATGGGATTTGCGATTAGAGCAGGCACGGTGCTCGTGGGCTTCCAAGTTGCGCAGCGGCTTGGTTTGGCGAAGGGCGGCCAGATTGAGCTGGCCGGGGAGAAGTTCGCTGTGGAACAGTGTCTGGCCGAAAGCGGCACCGAGGATGACATCCGTGTGTTCGGCCTCCTCTCGGATGTTCAGCGAATCTTGAAGCTGGAAGGCCTCATTAATGAAATCAAGGCTATCGATTGCCTTTGCCTGACCGCCGATCAGGATCCACTGAAGATCCTTCGTGCCGAGCTGGCCAAGGCATTGCCGGAAACAAAGGTCATTCAGCTCCGCGCCATTGCGGATGCTCGCGCCAAGCAGCGGCGCGCGTTGGAAAGGTATGCTGCGTTTTTCTCGCCCTTCGTCCTCGTGGTTTGCGCGGCCTGGATCGGTGTGCTCGCGATGCTGAATGTCCGCGAACGCAAGATCGAGATCGGGCTGCTGCGGGCATTAGGATACAGTTCAAATCGAATCGCTTGGCTCTTTTTGGCGAAGTCGGCGGTGCTGGGGGGAGTGGGCGCTGTGTTGGGTTATGCCATCGGCTCCGCGCTCGCGTTGAATTTTGGACCGGAGATTTTCAAAGTCACCGCCCAGGCCATCAAACCTGATTTTGGTTTGCTGGCCTGGGCATCGGTCGCGGCGCCAGCGTTCGCAGCGCTGGCGACATTTATCCCGGCCATGTTGGCCGTGGCCCAAGATCCCGCCGAATCGTTGCGCGGGGAGTAGGACTGTGACAAAGAATCTCATGAACCGCTGTTCCGTAGCCGCCGAGGTGACGAGGCGGACATTTCCAAATCATAAATCGTAATTTGTAAATCGTAAATCTGGTTCCGCCTCCTCACGGCGGCGGCTACGCTTCATGGTGCGCTTTGAAAATGTGAGCAAGGTCTATCGGACTCGCGCCGGCGAGGTGAGGAGTCTGGATGGACTCAACCTGGAGGTGAAGCCGTGTGAATTCATTGTGGTTCGCGGGCCAAGCGGTTGCGGCAAAACCACGCTGTTGTTGACCGCGGGAGGCATGCTGCACCCCACCTCCGGCGAGATTTCAGTCGGTGGGCAGGCCCTCTATTCGTTGAACCGCCGGGAGCGAGCGGTCTTTCGAGCGCGCGAGATCGGGTTTGTCTTTCAGATGTTCCATTTGGTCCCGTATCTCAATGTGATCGAGAATGTGTTGCTCGCCGGAAGTTCGGCCTGCGTCCGGCCCAACTCCAAACGCGCGCACGATCTGGTGGCGCGCTTGGGTTTGGCATCGCGCGCGTTTCATAAGCCCGCGGCCTTAAGCACGGGGGAACGCCAACGCGTCGCCATCGCTCGCGCCCTTTTGAACCAGCCGAAGCTGATCCTTGCCGATGAACCGACCGGCAATCTCGATCCCGAGAACGCCGCCGAGGTGTTTCGTCATCTTGAAGATTTCCATCGCGCGGGGGGAACGGTGATTGTCGTGACGCACGGGACAATGGCCGAAGAATATGCCGATCGGGTCCTGCAAATGCGCGCCGGGTCGTTGAATGGTTCCTGAGCCGCCCGCGTCTGTCAGTTGTGAAATCTCTTCGCCGAAAAGATGCAGTTGAAGGCTGGGTGGCACGGGCAACTTGCCCGTTCTGGCGGGCTACCAGCCCGACAGCCGGTCGGTGGAGAAACGCACTCAACACAGCTCGGCGCAGCCGCAATCTCGCACTTTGCGTTGTCTCTTTCTTCGTCACATCGGCTTTGGCTCAAGTTGAATTTTTTGTCGCGACGGACGGCGATGACGCGAATCCCGGCACGCGCGCAAAGCCATTCGCGACGCTCGAAGCGGCGCGAGACGCTGTCCGTGCGGCGAAGGAAAAAGAAGGCGGAGCCGTGGTGTGGCTGCGCGGCGGCACGCATGTCCGCAACCAGAGCTTCGAGCTGACCGCCCGCGACAGCGGAACACCGGACGCCCCTGTGATTTATCGTGCCGTCGAAAAGGAAGCCGTGCGGCTTCTGGGCGGCCGGGTGATCAGGGAATTCAGACCCGTGGCCGATGAGTCGGTCCTTTCGAGGCTCGATCCGAAAGCACGCGGAAGCGTGCTGCAAGCGGACCTGCGCTTGGCCGGCATCGTGAATTTCGGCGCCCTGCGCTCTCGCGGTTTCGGCCGTTCGATGACCCCATCGCATCTCGAACTGTTCTACGACGGGCAACCGATGACGCTCGCGCGCTGGCCCAACGAGGGTGAGTTCGAACGAATCGCAGGATTTCCCGAAGGCGCCGGCCAAGGCGATGAACACGGCGGAAAGATCGGCGAACTCAAAGACGGCTTCACTTATTCCGGCGATCGTCCGCGCGGCTGGAAGAATTTCCGGGAAATCTGGGTCCACGGGTACTGGGCCTGGGACTGGGCGAATTCCTACGAACGGGTCGAGTCGATTGACCTTGATCAACGCTTGATTCGAACCGCGCCTCCGCACGGCCTTTACGGATTTCGCAAGGGGCAGCGTTTTTACTTCCTCAACGTGCTCGAGGAACTCGACCAGCCCGGCGAGTGGTTTCTCGACCGTGAATCGGGTTTGCTCTATTTCTGGCCGCCCCAACGTAGGACAGGCTTCCAGCCTGTCCCACCTTCAGGCGAGGTCATTGTCTCCGTGCTCGAAAGCCCGCTGATTTCGCTCAACGACGTTTCCCACGTGACGATTCGCGGCCTCATGCTCGAAGGTTCGCGCGGACACGCGGTCAGCATTCGCGGTGGCACCAACAATCTGATCGCCGGCTGCGCCATCCGGTTGATCGGCAACTATGGCGTTCAAATCGACGGAGGCCAGGCCAACGGCGTCGTCGGCTGCGATATCGAGAACACGGGCGACGGTGGAGTTTCGATCAGTGGCGGAGATCGCCGGACGCTGGCGCCGGGGCGGCATTTTGTCGAAAACTGCCACTTCCAGAAGCAGGGCCGCTGGTCGAAATGCTACGTGCCGGCGGTGTTGCTGAGCGGTGTCGCCCATCGCGTGGCGCACAATTTGATTCACGATCATCCGCACTGCGCCATTTTGTTCAGCGGCAACGAGCATCGCCTCGAATTCAATGAGATTCATCATGTCGCTCTCGAGACCGGCGACGTCGGCGCCATTTATGCGGGACGCGACTGGACCTTTCGCGGGAATGTCATCCGCCATAATTTCATCCACCACACAGGCGGCGTGGGCATGGGCTCGATGGGTGTCTATATGGACGATTGCGTCAGCGGCACTGAGATTACCGGCAACGTTTTCTACAAGGTCACCCGAGCGGCCTTCCTCGGAGGCGGACGCGACCATCGTGTCGAGAATAATGTTTTTGTCGATTGCCAGCCGGCCGTGCAACTCGATGGCCGCGGGCTCGACCCCAAGCCGGTTTGGCACAACATGGTTTATCAATACATGCGGAAACAGTTGGCCGCGGTGCCGCAAGATTTGTATCGGGAGCATTATCCCGCCCTGGCCGCGGTTGACCGCTATTACAGCTCCACCAACGGCGTGCCGCCGGAGAACAATGTTGTCGTGCGCAACATTTCCAGCGGCGGCAAGTGGCTGAGTGTCGGCTGGCACGCCAAACCGGAAATGCTGGAACTGCACGACAACTACGTCGGCTCAGACCCTGGTTTCATGGCGCCGGATCGGATGGATTTCCGGTTGAAGAAGGACTCGCCGGCATGGGGGATCGGATTCAAAGAAATTCCAGTTGAGAAAATCGGTTTGCAGAAGGACGAATATCGCAGCCGGGGAGCGTTGCCGTTGAATTATTGACGAGACCGTTGGATGAACGACAGGTCGGCGTTTGTAGTCCCGGCTATAAGCCGGTTCGGGCCGCCTAAAGGCGGGACTACAAACCTTCCGCGTGCAGTCCATCCCACGGTCTCCTCTGTAAGGGCAACCAACCATTTCTTGCTCCTAATCGCGCTCTTGTTCTCGGAGATGCACGGCCATCATTCTCGCGGACGAGCTTTGGCTCGTCTTGTGTGACCCAGGCCGCTAAAGTGAAATCCGCGCGATGGAAACGATTCTTGCCAAAGCGTTGGGCCAGGAAGTGGGCCAGATGGCGACCACGGAAAAGCAACTGTTGCTTTCACGCCTGCTCGCCCGGCTGGCGCACGAGATTCGCAATCCGCTCAGTTCGCTCGACATCCATGTCCAGCTCCTCGAAGAGGATTTGGCTCAGATTCCCGCGTCCGAGCGCGAGAAACTGACCGACCGGCTTTCGATCATTCATGGCGAGCTGCACCGGCTGGAGAATATCGTGAAACAATTTCTCCGCCTGGCCGGGCCGTCGGCCCTCGATTTGGAGCCGGTGGACATTGCCAAAACCGTCGAACATGTCTGCGAGTTGCTCCGGCCGGAGGCTGCGGCGCGGCAAATCGAAATCGCGGTCCGAATGACCGGCGGCCTGCCCAAAATCAGGGCCGATTCCGTGCAATTGACTCAGGCGTTGTTGAACATCCTCATCAATGCGCTGCAGGCGGTCGAACGCCAGGGACGGGTTACCGTCCAAGTGGACCGATCGGAGGCCGAGCGCGTCCTGGCCATTCAAGTGACGGACACGGGGCCCGGCGTGCCCAGCGAAAGATTGACCACCATCTTTGAGCCGTACTTTACGACCAAATCGGATGGGAGCGGCCTGGGCCTCTGGATCGCCCAGCAAATTGCCGCCGCGCACGGCGGAGAAATTCAGGCGGGCAACGCGCCGGGGGGCGGAGCGGTGTTCAGGTTGCGGCTGCCGTTCCGGGAAAGCGAGTCCTCTCGTGGATAAATCCAGAATCAAAATCCTGGTGGTGGACGATGAGCGAGGCCTGTGCGCCGGAGTTCAGGAAGCGTTGCGGCGCGAAGGCTACGTGGTCGATGCCGCCGACGGCGCGCACGCCGCGCTGAAGCTCGTCGAGGAACGTCTCTACAACCTGGTGATCTCGGACATGAAAATGCCCGATCTGAGCGGCTTGGAGCTGCTCAAGCGTGTGAAGATGAGGAGCCGTGACACGTTCTTCATCATGATGACGGCCTACGGCACCGTGGACAACGCCGTGGAAGCGATGAAACAAGGAGCTTACGACTACCTGTCGAAGCCGCTCGACATGCAGCGGCTGCGCGCGACGGTCCAACGGGCGTTGGAGTTTCAGTCCGTGGTGACGGAGAATAATGAGTTGCGCCTGCGGCTCCAGAAGCGTTCCGAACCCAGCCCGCTGGTCGGCCAGAGCGAAGGCATCCGCGCCATTTCCCGCCTCGTGGAGGAGATTGCTCACAGCGACGTGACGGTTCTCATCGAAGGGGAGAGCGGCACCGGGAAGGAAATCGTGGCCCGGTCCATCCATTTCAAAAGCCCTCGGCACGACCATCCGTTCATCTCGGTGAACTGCGCCGCTCTGCCGGACCAGTTGCTCGAAGCGGAACTGTTCGGCCACGTCAAGGGCGCTTTCACCGGGGCCATTGCCAGCAAGCCGGGCCGTTTCCAATTGGCGGACGGCGGCACGCTCTTTCTCGACGAAATCGGCGATTTGTCTCCCAAGGGTCAAGGCGATCTCCTGCGCGTCCTCGAAGACGGATCGTTCCGCATGGTGGGTGGAACTGAGCTGGTCCGGGTCGATGTGCGGGTCGTGGCCGCGACGAACAAGAAACTCAGCGATTCGGTGGCGGCGGGCAAATTCCGCGAAGACCTCTTTTATCGTCTGCAAATCCTGCCCATCACGATCCCCCCGCTCCGGGATCGCGTCGAAGACATCCCGTTCTTGATCGAAACGTTTCTGGAACATTTTTGCGCGAAGCATAAGCGCCGCAGGAAAACGCTGTCTGCCGAAGCCATGCAGCTCTGCCAGAGGTTTCCTTGGCCGGGCAACGTGCGGCAACTGCGCAACGTCATGGAGCGCTTGGTGCTCACGCAACGCGTCGCGACTCTCAACGTGCCGGACCTGCCGGACTTTTTGCGGGAGTACGACGAGCGCTCCACGACCTTCACCGTCCGCGCCGGCATGTCGCTCTCCGAGGTGGAAAAACTTCTTATCCGGCAGACGCTGACGCACGTCACCGACAACCGGGAAGAAGCGGCCCGCGTGCTTGGTCTCAGCCGGCGTGCCTTGCAGTACAAGCTCAAGCAGTATGGGCTGCTGAAAGGATCGGAATGAGAACATCGTTCCTGCCCCCTATCCTCCGAGCCGCTTTGCTTTGGTGGCTTGCGGGTTTCTCCCAGACCGGCGCGGCTGTTCATCCGATCGACGCCTGCAACGTCCTCTGGCGCGAGCCGAGCAAGAGCTCCTACGGCTCGATGCCGCTGGGGAATGGCGACATCGGGCTGAACCTCTGGGTTCAAGAATCAGGCGATCTCTATTTCTACGTGAGCAAAACCGATGCGTGGGACGAGCATTGCCGGTTGTTGAAGCTCGGGCGCATCCGCCTGCACCTTTCACCCAATCCTTTCCAAAAGGGCCAGCCATTCCGGCAAGAGCTGCGGCTTGCGCAAGGCGAAATCCTGATCCAGGCCGGAACTGGAGAATCCCGCGTCGAACTTAGAGTCTGGGTGGATGCAAACCGCCCCGCCGTCCACCTCGAGATGAACGGCGCGGAACCTTTCGACGTTGAAGCCGGCGTTCAAATCTGGCGGACGGAAGCCCGCGAACTGCTCGGCGAGGAAGCCCACGGGGTCGATGGCTTCTCCAGCAACGCGCCTCCGAGGGTGCATCCCGATCTCGTCTTGGAAGATTCGGAGAGCCAGATTGTTTGGTGCCATCGCAATGAGGACTCGCTCTGGCCAGTGTCGCTCCGGCACCAAGGCTTGGGGAGCTTGATCGGCCAATTGTCCGATCCCTTGCTGAATCGCACCTTCGGCGCCGCCCTGGAAGGCGAAGGACTCCGCAAAGCGGACGCCAGAACTTTGAAATCATCCGGAGCCCGCCGCAGCTTTGTGTTGTCGATCTTTCCTTTGACCGCCCAGGCTCCGACCCTTGATGGCTGGAAGAACCAATTGAAGGAAATCATCGCCCAGGCCAGAACCACGGACTTGGAACAGGCTCGCCTGGAGCACCGGCGCTGGTGGAACGAATTTTGGGAACGCAGTTGGATCCGAGTCACAGCTTCGCGATCTGATCCGACCCACCCCTCCGCCCCTCCCAGGAGGGGAACTGCAAACGGCGGCGCTTTGCCAAGCTCCCCTCCCTCGGAGGGGCAGGGGGGTCGGTCCGAAGCAGGGAATGAAGCCGTGGTGATGTCCAAGTCCACGCGCGAAGCTTTCCTTGTGTCCCAGGGCTACGCCCTCCAACGGTTCATCAACGCCTGCGGCGGCCGTGGCCGCTCTCCGATCAAATTCAACGGTTCGATTTTCACCGTGGACGAGCCGGGGCAGTTCGATCCGGATTACCGCAGGTGGGGCGGCTGTTACTGGTTCCAGAACACGCGCCTTCCCTACTGGCCGATGCTGGCCTCCGGCGACTTCGATCTCATGAGGCCGCTCTTCGCCATGTATCATGACGCGCTGCCGCTGGCCAAGGCACGGACCGCAATTTGTTTCCGCCATGGCGGCGCGTATTTCCCGGAAACGATGTACTTCTGGGGAACCTATGCCAATGGCGACTTCGGCTACGGTTGGGATCGCGCCAACGAGCCACCCGGCCGCGCCGCCAACAAATACATTCGGTTTTATTGGTCGGGCGCGCTGGAGTTGACGGCCATGATGCTTGATTTCTACGCTTATACCGGCGACCGGATATTTCTCACGGAAACTCTGCTGCCGTTCGCCGAAGCCATCCTGGAATTCTACGACAAGGGCTATCCCAGGGAGCCCAGCGGGAAGATTCTGTTCGTTCCGGCTCAGTCGCTGGAAACGTGGTGGAACTGCGAAAACCCAATGCCCGAGATCGCCGGCCTGCGCTTCGTCTTGTCCAGGATGTTGGACTTGCCCCAGAACGCCATCACGCCGTCATCACTTGCAGCCTGGAAGCGGCTGGCCGGCGAATTGCCGAATCTGCCGAGGCGAGAGACGAACGATTGTCTTACGCTCGCCCCTGCGGAGACATTTTCCATCCGACAAAATCTGGAAAACCCCGAACTTTACGCCGTCTTCCCGTATCGGCTGTTCGGTGTCGGCAAACCGGATTTGGGGTTGGCGCAACTGACGTTCTCGCATCGAACGTTCAAGGGGAGCCACGGCTGGCAGCAGGACGACACTCAAGCGGCGTATCTCGGACTGGCCGATGAAGCGCGGCAACTCGTGGCTACTCGCTTCGCGACCAAGCATTCCGGAAGCCGCTTTCCCGCGTTCTGGGGACCGAACTACGACTGGGTGCCCGACCAAGACCACGGAGGCAACGGCCTCATGGCATTGCAGACGATGCTGCTCCAGGCGGACGGGATGAAAATCCTTCTGTTTCCAGCCTGGCCCAGGGAATGGAACGTGGAATTCAAACTTCACGCGCCGTTCAACACAACGCTGGAAGGTGATTATCGAGACGGCTCACTGGTCACACTCAAAGTCACTCCTCCGGAGCGCGCCAAAGACATCGTGAAAATGGAACCGCTTTGAGCTGTCAAATGGCCGGGTGGAACGGGCAACTTGCCCGTCCTAGCGGGCGACCAGCCCGCCAGGCGGTGCACGAAGCAGCCGGCCAAAAAGTAAGAGAGTGTTTCAAAAGTCGGTGTCCCCAAAGAAGGCAGGCTTCCAGCCTGCCTTCTTTGGGCAATCTCAACAACAAATCGTCCGTCGTAAGGAGAAAATTGAGACGCGGTGTTCGATGACCAACCGGTGCAGGACATCTTGGCGACTTCTCGGCGCGAGGACCGATGCTTCGACAGGACGGCTCCGCATCAAGTCCACTCGGATTGTGCGGATGTTGCAGGGCTTTTCCGGTTTCGGGATGGATTGGGCATCTAGGGCCTGTTTCGCCTCAACAGCGAAGCCGCTGGCCATCCATAGGACGCTCAGCGCTTCGGCCCCGAGAGCTTCACTCTCGAATCTTGAATTCATAGCTTTCATCTGGCGGGGCAAACGATGCAGAAGGATGAACTTGAGCGATACACGGATTTTGCCAAAGCTTGCACAAAATTTGACTTGGCCCTTGGCAAAAATGGCAACCGTGTCGCCCAAAACCGACGATGAGACATTGACAGGAATCAAAGTGGGACGCGCTTTACGAGCTAGACTCAGTATCCGCGTGCATCCGAGAGAACCAGGAATATTGAGACTCGAATTGGGGTCACGAACCCACCCCCAGCCCCTCCCAAGAGGGGAGCTTCGTCAGGAGCACCGGTGTCTGGTTCCCCTCCTGGGAGGGGTGAAGGGGTGGGCTCGTGGAGAGTCCAGATGAAACATGAAAGCTATCTCAACAAAACTTCTTCTCATGGCGTCCTTGACCGCAGGCTCAGCTTCCGCCGCGCCTCTCACATTCTATGTGTCTCCGGACGGCAACGACCGCTGGTCTGGCCGGATGGAGAAACCGGCTGCGGACGGTCGAGACGGCCCATTTGCGACACTGCCGGCGGCAGTGCAGGCCGCGCGCAACGCTCGGCAAGATGCGGCTCTAGTGCGAGAGGGCATCTCGATTCTTTTGCGCAACGGCAACCACGTTTTGGCGCAACCGATCACTCTGACCGCGGAGGATTCGGGATCTTCAGTCAATGCGCCTCTAACCATTGCCGCCTTTCCTGGAGATCAGCCCCTTCTCAGCGGCGGGCGGCGCATCACCGGATGGAAGCCGGTCCCGGGCAAGCCGAACTTGTGGCAGACTGAGATCTCCGAAGTGCGCGAGGGCAAATGGCACTTCCGCAGCCTTTTCGTGAATGGGCATCGACAACAACGGGCACGAACGCCGAACGAGGGTTTCTTTAGAATCGAAGGGGCGAGTCCGCAGGACAAGCCGGTAAAGCTGAAATTCAAAAGCGGCGACATCAAGAAAGAATGGGCCGACGCGGGCGATGTCGAAGTGATCGCCCTCCTGGCGTGGGCGGACATTCGCATGTTCATTCGATCCGTCGATGAGGCGAGCCGCGTCGCGACGCTCTCGACAGATCCCCGTCCGTCCAACAAAGAAAACAACGCGCGGTATTACATCGAGAACGCCCCGGACGGGCTGGATGCGCCGGGCGAATGGTATCTGGACCGCAAGACAGGTGTGGTGACGTGTTGGCCGCTGCCAGGAGTGAATTTGGCCGAAGCGGAAGCCATCGCAGGGAACCTGGATGACTTGCTGGTATTCCAAGGCGATTTCGCAGGCAAAAAGCCGGTGCACCACGTGGTCTTACGCGGGCTGACGTTCGGTTACTCCGATTGGTCGATGTCCTCGAATGGTTATGCGGACACTCAAGCCGCGATTGCGGTGAGGGGTGATGTCCGCGCGGAGGCGGCGGTGGATTGTGTGGTCGAGGATTGCACATTCGCGCATCTTTCGGGATACGCCCTGGAGCTTGGTCGAGGCTGTCAGCGGTGGAGGGTCGCGCGCAATGAAATGTTCGATTTGGGGGGCGGGGGCATCCGAATTGGCGAGCCGGCCAAGCGCCAAGAACCCTTTGCAGCGAACCACAGCCACGTTGTGACGGACAATCACCTGCATCACCTAGGCGTCATTTACCCGCCGGCCGTAGGCGTCTTTATTTTGCAGAGCGGGTCCAATCGCGTCGCCCACAACCACATTCATCATCTGTACTACACGGCGGTTTCCGTGGGGTGGAACTGGGGCTACCAAGAGACGCCGTGCCGGGACAACGTCATCGAGTATAATCACATGCACGACGTCGGTCAGTTCATGCTCAGCGATATGGGCGCGGTGTACACGCTGGGCATCCAAAAAGGAACGGCCGTCCGGAACAATCTCATCCATGACGTGAACGCGTTCACCTACGGCGGCTGGGGATTGTATCCGGACGAAGGCAGCACTGACATCGTCTGGGAAAACAACGTGGTCTATCGCTGCAAGAGCGCCGGCTTTCATCAGCATTACGGACGCGAGAACATCGTGCGGAACAACATTTTTGCGTTCAACAAGGAGAATCAACTGATGCGGACGCGCGAGGAGCAGCACATCTCCTTTATCTGCACAAACAATATTGTCTATTACGATTCCGGCAATCTTCTCGGCAGCCACTGGAAGAACAACAATTACCGGATGGGCGGCAACGTTTATTTCGACGCGCGGGCAGGAGCCGATCTGACGGCGATGAAATTCTCCGGCGCGACTTGGGACCAATGGCGCGAACGAGGCCACGACCTGAATTCCATCATAGCCGACCCCTTGTTCATCGCGCCCGATAGGTTGGACTTCCGGCTGAAACCGGAATCACCGGCGCTCAAGCTTGGTTTCAGGCCGATCGACCTTGGCACCGTTGGCATACGGACGCCTCAGAGAGGGTCTCAGAAGTAGGGCAGGCATCTTGCCTGCCTCCAGATTCATAGTGAAATCGCACAAAAGTGGCAGGCTGGAAGCCTGCCCTACGTTGCAGGGACCACTTCGGACAAGCTCTCTCACTAGGGCAACGCACACTGACAGATTCACGACCGGTCGGACGCAGGACAGCCTTCATCGTAGCGCAGATTTTCAATCTGCCGTATCGCCGATTTATCATCGGCAGGGGCGCGAATGTCCCAGGAGCGCCCGGCGATGCGAGGCGTCCGCAGAATGCAATTCTGCGATACGGCAGATTAGAAATCTGCGCTACGAAGGAGCTATTCTTTCCTGCGCTCCCCGGTTCTGAAGGGGCAGGTGAAGTCAATCGACAGAGGATATTTATGCAAAAATCAATGACACGAAGAGACGTGATTCGCGACACGGTGACCGGCGTTGCGGCGGCGATCGGATGGACTCAATTCGCGCCGCTGCTCGGCGGCCAGGAAAAACGGCGCTTCAAGATCGGCGCGTGCGACTGGTCCTTGCGCAAAACAGACCCGTCGTCCTTTGAAGTGGCCCGGCGAATCGGCTTGGACGGGGTGCAAGTGAGCATGGGTTCCGCGGCGAACAATCTGTGGCTGCGCCGGCCGGAAATTCAGAAGTCCTACCGGGACGCCGCCATGCGGCACGGTGTGGAAATCGCCTCGCTCGCGATTGGAGAGATGAACAATATCGCGCTCAAAAGCGAGCCGCGCGCCGCCATTTGGCTGCTGGACTCCATCGAAGTGATGAAAGCCCTTGGAGTCAAAGTCGTGCTGATCGCTCAGTTTTACCGAGGTGACCTCAAGGGAGACAAACAGGGGACCGACCGAACCGTAGAAGTCCTGCGCGAGATCGCGCCGCGAGCGGAACAGGCCGGCGTCATCCTCGGTCTGGAGAATTACCTGAGCGCAGAGGAAAACCTCGAGATCCTTCAACGCGTGGCCTCGCCGGCGGTGCAGGTTTACTACGACGTGGGCAATTCAACGGACAAAGGCTACGATATCGGCAAAGAGATCCGGATGTTGAAGGGCCGGATTTGCGAGTTCCATTTCAAGGACGCGGGGTTCCTGCTCGGGAAAGGCCGAATCGACTTCGCCCAAGTTCGCCAAGCCATCGAGGATATCGGTTACAGCGGCTGGGCACAGATTGAAGCGGCAGCGCCGAACGATTTGGTGTCCGACTATCGCGAAAACCTGCGATACCTGCGCAACCTCTTCTCCTAGCGTCGCAGCAATTCTCATTTTGATGACAGGCACGACCTGCGACCCGCTTGTAGTCCCGGCTTTAGCCGGATTTCTCGCGCTGGCCGGCTAAAGCCGGGACTACATACGGGCCATAATGAGAATTGCTGCTAGCGTCGGAGCAATTCAGCCGGCAAAGCCGGTCTCCCATCCGATGGCTCGGTTCCACTGCCAAACTTCGGTGCATATGCATCAAACTTTGGCACAGGAGCTATCGATTCTGGCTCACGCCGCTTCCTTGATCCCTCAAACTTCAAGACCGCTGATTACCTGTTCCAAGCATTAATCCAGATCGAAATGCAACTGGCGGCCGCCGGCCGCCAAGTCTACATGAATTCCTTTGAGGCCATAGACCAGATTCATGAAGGCTTCTTTGCTCACGGGCTTCGCCAAAAAGGAATGCGCACCCAGGCGGTAGGCATCCCTGATCTGGGCAAAGTTCCCCAGGCCGGTCACCACGACGATGCCGAGTAAGCGGTGCTCAGGCTCGGGGTGCTGCCGGATCCAGCGCAAAACATCCATCCCCGATTCCCCCGGCATGATCAGGTCCAAAAAGAGAAAGGCTGGATAGGGATAGCGAGCCCTGTCCTCAAACTCGCCCTGGCCGGAAAGGTACTCAATCGTCCCTTGTCCGGTCGCAGTGATGCGGAGAGGATTTGAGATTCCAGCCTCGCGAATGATTCCCTTCAATGCCTCCGCGTCGTCCGCGTCGTCATCCGCGATCAAAATTGGCGCAACGTCTCTCTGCACAAAACCTAGTCAACACAAAGCATTCTATAGGGCCAATACCTACCGTTGTCTTTCGGGTAAAACACTGAACTTTCATCGGGCAAAAGCCGATCCGACGTTCGACATTATTGGCGCAGGTCGGCGTTCATTCGCGGGTGAACTAACCTGCAAAATTCACACGACAATCGAGGTAGGGACGCCGCGCTGTGCGGCGTCCCCGCGCCGTGCAGGCGCGGAACCCTTCCGAACGGCCGGAGCGACTTAGGCACGGGCAGCTCGCTATGTTCCGCCGCTGCACGCGGCGGGGACAGCGCCGGCGCGCCGTCTCTACCTTCAAAATGTGCTCTGTCCAGGAGCAAGGTGTGAAATGTGCGGGCTACCCGGCTGCGAAAGCAATTTTCGCCTTCATTTTGGCAAGAAGTGGTTTTCCCGCCGCGGCTGGACTTCCCTATCTTAGGCGGTCATGAACATCGCATTGTTGGGACCCTCCGGGGCGGGCAAGAGAACTCAAGCCGAGAGACTCACGTCACAACATCGCCTGTTTCATCTCTGCACGGGCGATCTTTTCCGGAAAAACGTCGAGAACAAAACTTCCCTGGGCCTCCAAGCCAAGAGTTACATGGACCTTGGAGAAATGGTGCCCGATGAGCTTGTCGATACCATGATCGCTCAGGAGTTGCGGTCGGTTCCTGCGGGGCAAGGGATTCTCTTCGACGGTTTCCCTAGAACGGTCTCCCAGGCGAACTTCTTGGAGGATTGCTTCCGCGAGTTGGGCCGAAATTTGGATGCAGTATTTTATCTCCACGTGAGCGATGCCAAAATCGTCATCCGGTTGTCCGGCCGGTTCGTTTGCCACCGATGCCAGGCTTCATTCCATAAGTCCACTCACCCCTTCCAATCGTGCCCTGCGGCGCGATGCTCCGGCGAGCATTTATACCAACGGCCGGACGATTCAGCCGACATGGTCTTTGCCCGGTTGCGCCATTTCCACCGCGCCATCGGCCCTGTGTTGGAAACGTATGAAGAATTGGGAAAACTTATCCTGATCGAGGGCGAAGCCGACATCGATCAAGTCGGCCGCAGTTTGAATGAGGCTCTGCAAGCGCTCGAGCAAAAGAACATTCGATCCGCTGGTGGACTCACGCTGGCGAGCATCGGCACGCGGTCGGCGCGCAGTGCCGGGCTCCGCGCTGACTCCGCATCTCAGAGCTTCGATCTGGTGCTCTTGGGTGCGCCGGGTTCCGGCAAAGGCACTCAAGCCGAGCGCCTGGCCAACCTGTTCAAGTTGGTGCATATCGCGACTGGCGACCTCTTTCGTGAGAACCTCAAACAACAAACTCCGCTGGGCCAGATGGCCAGAGCTTACATGGACCGCGGGGAATTGGTGCCGGACGAAATCACCGATGCCATGGTTGAAGAAAGGCTGGCGCGGCCCGATACGAGTCGAGGACTGATCCTGGACGGATTCCCGCGCAATGTGCACCAGGCCGAGGCGTTGGCGGAAATGTTGGCGGAACAGGAGCGGAGATTGTCGGGCGTCCTCTACATCAAAGTGCCGGACGGGCATATCATCGAACGGTTGTCCGGAAGGTTGATTTGTCGGAATTGCCAGGCGCCCTTTCACATGACGTTCAAAGCGCCCGTGCATGAAGGCCGATGTGACCGCTGCAACGGACCGCTTTACCAGCGAAGCGATGATAATCCGGAGACCGTCCGCGCTCGGCTCAAAACCTTTCACGCCCAAACGGAGCCGGTCATTGCGTTTTACGAGAAGGCTGGCTTGCTCCTCACCGTGAGTGGGACAGCCGAGGTAAGCGCCGTCACCCGAGCGGCGCTGTCAAGGGTGGAGGAGATCATGCCGGCGCGCTTTCGAGACAATGCCGCCGTGGAGATGGCGATTGCAGCAGAGCCCTAAGCACGTGTGCAGAAATAGCTTCCGGTTCAATGTCGCCTCGCCTTGGGACCATGAACCCACCCCTTCCCCTCCCAGGAGGGGAGCTACGTTGCGTGCGCCGATTGCAGGTTCCCCTCCAGGGAGGGGTGCAGGGGTGGGTCCGTTCATGGAGAGCCCCCACGCCAAATTTGGCGCGCATTGGGACCATGAACCGGAGCTCGGTAGGGCGCGTCTGTCCCAGCGCGCCGTTCTTCAGGCACCGTTCTTTCGGC
>JACQWK010000316.1 GCA_016209525.1 Verrucomicrobiota bacterium | reverse complement strand
CGATCGAGCGGGACAACCCTTCCCTCAAGAATGTGCTGCCGAAGGACTTCGCCCGGCTCGGCCTGGACAAGCAGCGCCTCGGCCAGCTCATCAATCTAGTGAGCGACATCGGGCTCGGCAGCCCTGCAGATCGTGCCAAAGACATACTCGGCCGCGTTTACGAGTACTTTCTGGCCCAGTTCGCCAGCGCCGAGGGCAAGAAAGGCGGCCAGTTCTACACACTCCGCTGCGTCGTGCAACTCCTCGTCGAAATGCTCGCGCCGTGGAAAGGCCGCGTCTTCGACCCCTGTTGCGGTTCGGGCGGCATGTTCGTGCAAAGCGTCGAGTTCGTGAAGGCTCACGCCACGGGCAACGGCAATGGCGGCAAAGCCAAAGGCGACCTCAGCATCTTCGGGCAGGAAAGTAATCCCACGACCTGGCGGCTGGCCAAAATGAACCTCGCCATTCGCGGCATCGAAGGCGACCTCGGCGATGAACCCGCCGACAGCTTCCATCGCGACCTGCACAAAAATCTCAAGGCCGATTACATCCTGGCCAATCCGCCCTTCAACATGAGCGACTGGAGCGGCGACCGCCTGCGCGACGACCTCCGCTGGAAGTTCGGCGCGCCGCCGGTGGGCAACGCCAACTTCGCGTGGGTGCAGCACTTCATCCATCACCACGCGCCCGCGGGCGTGGCCGGGTTCGTTCTCGCCAACGGCAGCATGTCCTCCAACCAATCCGGCGAAGGAGAAATCCGCCAGGCCATCAGCGAAGCCGACCTCGTGGACTGCATGGTCGCGTTGCCGGGGCAACTCTTTTACTCGACGCAGATTCCGGTGTGCTTGTGGTTCTTGACGCGAAGCACAACTGGTCGGGCGGGCAGTTCTCTGCCCGCCGCAGACCGGCGCGCACGGAGTGACGCGCCCTACCGAGACCGGCGCGGTGATACGTTGTTCCTTGATGCGCGCAAACTCAGTCGAATGATTGACCGCGTCCACCGCGAACTGACCGGCGACGACATCCAGAAAATCGCCGGCACGTATCACGCTTGGCGGGGCGACAAAGCTATCAACCTTCAACCATCAACTCTCAACTACTCCGACATCGCCGGTTTCTGCAAATCCGCCAAGCTTGATGAAATCCGCGCCCACGGCTTTGTTCTGACGCCGGGCCGCTACGTCGGCGCGGAAGAAGCCGAAGATGATGGCGAACCGTTCGAGCAAAAGATGAAGCGCCTGACCGCGAAGCTGGAAGAACAATTCGCGGAGTCAGCAAAGCTGGAGAAGGCGATTCGTCAGAACCTGAAGCCCTTGAGCCATGCCTGAGCGAAAGAGAAATGCGACCGATGTAACGAAGGCGACCGATGCCAGCCATCCGTTGCCTCAGTCCCATCTGTCCCATGAGGAAGGCTTCATTCCCCCGCATGGCGGATACCAAAAACTCTTCTCCTACCCCAAGACCCAGATCATCTACGACGCCACCGTGCGCTTCTGCGACCGCTTCATTGACAAACGATCCCGCACCCACGACCAAATGGTGCAGGCCGCGCGCAGTGGCAACAAGAACATCGCCGAAGGCAGCCGCATTTCCGGCACGTCCAAGGAAGCCGAACTCACGCTGACCAATGTGGCCCGCGCCAGCCTGGAGGAGTTGCTGGGTGACTATAAGGACTACCTGCGCCAGCACGGCCTCCGCCTCTGGGACAAGAACGCCAAGGAAGCCCTCTACGTGCGCAAGCTCGGAAAGAAAGACAACCTCTTTTACGAGGACTTTCGTGAGTTCATTGAAACCCGCCCGGCGGAAGTGGTGGCCAACATTCTGATCTGCCTGATTCACCAGGCCAACTACCTGCTCGACCAGCAACTCCGCCGACTGGAACAGGATTTCCTGAGGGATGGCGGCCTGCGCGAACGCATGACCCGCGCGCGATTGGCCGCCCGCGCCAAACAATCCCGAGGAGGCCCGCATGATGGCTGACGCTCCTTCCACTCCCTCAATGCCCGCGCCCGCTCTGTCGCCGCTGTCCCATCGGTCGCAGGAGCTATTGCCAAGGCACGCCCATCACGCGCCCCCGCGCGGGAAAGGAGGCAAGCCGTGAGCCACCGCCACACATCGCCCTTGGGCAAAGTTCCAGCAGGCTGGAGCTTGGTTCACCTGGAGGAAGTCGCCAGCAAGGTGAAATCCGGCGCAACTCCGAGAGGCGGCGAGAGCAGCTACCTTCCGAGCCGCGAAAGATTTGCACTGATTCGCAGCCAGAATGTTTTCGACCGCCGTTTCGACGAGACTGGCCTCGCGTTTATTACAGACGAACAAGCGGCCGAACTTGCAGGCGCTGAAGTTCAAGTTGGCGATGCTTTGCTCAACATCACCGGCGATGGCATTACGTTTGCCCGTTCCACACTTGTTCCGGAGCGCGTGCTTCCGGCCTGCGTGAACCAACATGTCATGCTCATTCGACCGCGACGGGATAAGTGCGACCCGGTTTTCTTCTCAGTTACCTGACGCACCCTCAAGTCAAAGACTACATCGAATCGTTCAATGCTGGCGGGTCTCGCCGAGCGATCACTAAGGGACATATTGAGTCGTTCGTGATTCCGCTTCCCCCCCTCCCCGAACAGCGCGCCATCACCTCGGTGTTGGGGAAGCTGGACGACAAGATTGAGTTGCACCGGCGGATGAATGAGACGCTGGAGGCGCTGGCCCAGAGCCTGTTCAAATCCTGGTTCGTGGACGCCACCCAATCCGCCCTCCCCAAAGGCTGGCGTGAAATGCGGCTGCCAGAAGCCATCGAGGTGAATCCGCCGCGCTCGCTTCGCAAAGGCGAGGTCGCACCATACCTCGACATGGCGAACATGCCGACGCGCTTGGCTCGCGCGCTTGAAGTTTATGATCGCGAGTTCGGCTCAGGCATGGGCTTCCTGGATGGCGACACCCTCGTCGCGCGCATCACGCCCTGCTTGGAAAACGGAAAGTCGTGCTTCGTGGATTTTCTCGGCGACGGCAAAGTCGGCTGGGGTTCGACCGAATACTTCGTGCTTCGCCCGAAGCAGCGGCTGCCGACAGAGTTCGCCTACTTTCTTGCCCGCACTGACGAATTCCGCGCGTTCGCCATTTCGAACATGACCGGCACGAGCGGACGCCAGAGAGTTCCTGCCGATTGCCTGAACCATTTCATCATCGCCGTTCCGCCCACAGAACTTGCGGAACGATTTGGCCACTTCGCCCGCACGGTGTTTGCACAGATGAAAGCTCACGACGACGAATCCCGCACCCTCGCCGCGTTGCGGGACGCGCTGCTGCCGAAGCTGCTGTCGGGCGAGTTGCGCGTGCAATCGGCAGTCCAGTCTGTTAAAGAAGTCGCCCATGCCTGAAGTCAATCTAACGCAAGCGGAAGCCGAGGCGCTAATCGCGATGGAAAAGCATCGCGTGGACGAGCAGGAGTATGACTATCCTGCCCTCGGAGGCTCAATCGCCGTTCCGCTGGTTTCGTCGGACAAGCGCGAGAGTTTCGTGCTGGACGTCAGTCGCGGTCGAATTGACTTAATGAAGGGCACGTATCAGAACCGGGCGCGACAGGTTGTCGTGTTGGTTCGGCTGGACTTCGGCGGGCCGATGCATCGTAATCCCGACGGCGTGGAAATGCCCTGTCCGCACCTTCACGTTTATCGGGAAGGCTTTGGAGACAAATGGGCCGTGCCCGTTCCAGCGGACAGATTCACGAACTTGGGCGACTTTGGCTGACGCTTGAGCAATTCATGCAGTATTGCAGCATCACGAGGCCGCCGAACATTCGTCGAGGGCTTTGGTCATGATTGATGAAGTCCGCAATCTGATGGACCGCTACTTGGCGTGGCTGAAGGGAAAAACCACCCTGCGAGAGGTCAGCGACCACGTCGAGGTCACGACGCCTTATCTGGACCGCCATAACGACTATATTCAGTTTTACGTGAGGCGGAACAAGAACGGCTACATCCTGACCGATGATGGATACACGATTGACGACTTGAAACGGTCTGGCTGCAAGCTCGACACGCCGAAACGCCAAGACCTTCTGAAGATGACGCTGAATGGATTTGGCGTTCAGATAGAGCGGGAAGCGCTCGTGGTCCACGCGACGCCTGAGAATTTCAATCTGCGGAAGCACAGCTTTGTGCAGGCGATGCTGGCCGTGAACGACCTTTTTTATCTCTCCGTTCCGATGGTCGCCAGCTTGTTTCTCGAAGATGTAACCGCATGGCTGGATTTACATGAGATTCGCTATACGCAGAAAGTGAAGTTCACCGGCAAGTCGGGCTACGATCATCTCTTTGATTTCGTTATCCCAAAGTCGCGGCGTGCGCCGGAGCGAATCCTGCAAACCATCAACAGACCAAGCCGAGACACCGCCCAAGTGGTTGCGTTCTCCTGGATTGACACGAAAGAAGTGCGACCGCCGGATTCGCGGGCATTTGCTTTTCTCAATGACTCCGAACTTGTGCCTTCGGCCGCAGTACTGGATGCGATGCGAAATTACGAAGTTCGCCCGGTGTTGTGGAGCGAACGAGAAACCGTCCGAGAGGAACTGGCCGCTTAAGGCTCAATCGACCTGATGCCTGAGCGCTTTGCCGAATCCACCGTAGAGGACGCTGCGCTGTCGTGGCTGCCAGAGCTTGGCTATTCGATATTGCACGGGCCGGGGATTGCCCCGGGCGAACTTGCGGCGGAGCGAATGGGTTTCGGCGAGACGGTTCTGGCGGAACGATTCCGGGCGGCGTGACGGAAGCTGAACTCCACTTTGCCGCAGGACGCCTTGGATGAAGCGTTCCGCAAAGTCACCGTGCCTCGGGACCCTTCGTTCATCGCAACAATGGCGCATTTCACCGGATGCTGGTGGATGGCATCCCAGTCGAATGCCAGCGCAAAGACGACAGCATCGGTGCGGAGATTGTCCGGTTGATTGATTTCGATGACCCGGAAGCCAACGACTGGCTGGTGGTAAATCAATTCACGGTATCACGGTTGAGGTATTCGCGGTGGTTGTGTTTGTTCCTGGAGCAGTGACGTTGGGGGCGGGAACACGTGTTTCTTGTTCCCGATAATCGCCAGTTTGTAGAGACGAATCGCTTGCCACTTGCCGATGCACCGAGTTGCATCGCTCTCGGCGAGCTGCTACAGAACGGGGACACGAGATGAGCGATGAGTTCAGTGTGAGAAGCGATTTCGACGATGGCCGGACGACCTGTTCAAGTCGATCGTCGCGGTCCGCGCCAACGACTGATGCGCCGTCACGCCGGGCAGCAAAGATCCTCTCCCGCGCGGTGCGATCGGCGAGGAACAATTTATGAAAGCCGTACAGCTCGTCGCACACGGAGCACCGGGGCACTTCGAGTTCGCCGACCTCCCAGACCCGGAAGCGGGTCCCGGCGAAGTCGTGGTGCGGGTGCGGGCTTGCGGCTTGAATCACCTCGACCTCTGGCTGGAGAAGGGTGACTTGCCGATTCCCGTGCGCCTGCCGCGCACGCCGGGATCCGAAATCGCCGGCGAGGTCGTTCAGACCGGGGCGAACACAGAGGATTGGAAATCGGGAGAACGAGTGGCGATCCAATCCAATCTTTTTTGCGGGAATTGCGAGTACTGCCGGAAAGGCCGAGAGTCGCTCTGCTTGCGCGGGGAGCTCGTGGGAGTGGACCGCAACGGCGGTTTTGCGGAACGGGTCGTCGTTCCGGCGGGGGCGCTGGTCCGGTTGCCCGCCGAGGTTTCCTTCGAAACTGCGGCGGCGCTCACGCTCGCGGGGAGCACGGCGATGCACATGCTGACGAACCGCGTTCAGATTCAGCGAGGCGACTGGGTGCTCGTCATCGGCGGAGCCGGCGGAGTGGGTTCCGCGGCAATCCAAATTGCGCTTGGACTGGGGGCGCGCGTCATCGCGACCGGTTCAACGGCAGCCAAGCGAAGTTTTGCCCTCAAATTGGGAGCCGGGCACGCGGTCGATTCTACCATCGCGGACTGGCCGGAGGAAATTCGAAGGATCACCGGCAAACGCGGCGTCGATGTCGTGGTGGAGAATGTCGGCGGGCAGGTATTGGAGAGGGTGTTTGGCTGTTTAGCCCGCGGCGGAACAATTGTGACTTGTGGAGCGACGGCGGGACGCGATCTCGAGCTCAAACTCTGGCCTTTTTTTGTGAAGGAGCACCGGCTGGTTGGCAGTTATGGCCGAACGCGCCACGACCTCGCGACCACACTCGATTGGGCGGCTCGGGGCAAGTTGCAGCCTGTGGTGGACCGCGTCTTCGAGTTGGCGGCGACGCCTGAAGCATTCCGCGCTCTGCGAGATCGCGGAGTGCTGGGAAAGTTGATCGTGAATCCGTGAGGACCGAATCGTAGGGCGGCGGCCTCAGGCCGCTGAATGGCTTCGCAGCTTGGAGCCGAGCGCCCTACTGATCCGATTTTGCAGGGGAGTGTCCCTCGAAGCGTTAGTTGAAGGTGGGGGTGGTTTCGATGGTTTCCCCCGGTGTCACCACGAGGTTTTCTCCCTGCGCCCAAATCTCGTCGTTGAGGAGCAGTTTGAACTCGATCTTCCCGTCCGCCTTCTCCGTGGACCAGACCCACGAAGCTGAATCCGCGCAGACCAGAGGCGCGCCTTTGTCCCAGCTCAGTCCGTCACCCTGGCCGCGGATGTAGAGCGCATTGCCGTAGCCGACGTCGATTCTGGCTTGGACGCTCGTGATGGCCTTTGATTTTAGCCTGGCGATGGGTGGAGTCACCTTGATGGGCTTCGCTGGGCGGGGAGCTATCGGTTCAGAGGTTGCGACCGCCGGCTGGGCCGGCGCAATCTGCAGCACGCTTGGGACGGGGGAACCAAGGGTGGCCGGCGCCGCCTTTTTGGCGCCGGACTTTGGTTCGGTTTCTTTCTTCGATTTCATGTCGTTTCTCTTTCAGTTTCGGTTAATCATTTTTACCAAGTTGCATAAAACGTGACACACGCCGCCGGAAGGCGCCGGGTCGTCACGGCTTTTTCAGCCAGAGCAAAACAGATTCCAGGCGTGTGCGCAGCCCGAACCCGCCGGGTTTCCACGGTTGCGGGACGTTGGAATCGCCCCCTCCGACCAAAGAGCGCGTGCGAATACTGGAATTCTGCTCGACCGTCAAGCGAATTATTTGAGAAAGTTGGCCGGTGATCGCCTTTCCTTTCAGTCTGGATTTCTGGACGATGAGTCCACTCGGACTGCTCTTTGGCGCATTCGTCCTCTGGATGGTCGTGGACGCCGTCCGTCGCGACGAGTGGCTGTGGGTGATATTTATCCTCCTTTTCCCGTTCCTTAACGCGCCGCTTTATTTCTTCCTCGTCTATCGAAACGCGCCGGCCGGAGCGACGCTGGGATTCGAATTGCCCGGTGCTCGCGATCGACGACGCATCAAGGAGTTGGAGGCGCACATTCATCACTTGGACAAGGCGCATCACCATCTCGAGCTTGGCGACATCTGTTATCAACAAGGACGCCTGGACAAAGCCTTGGCGTGCTATCAGAAGGCTTTGGAGCGCGACTCCGAGGACAAGGATATTCGAAGCCATCTCGGCCAATGCCTCCTCCGATTGAACCGGCCAAAAGAAGCGCGCCCGCTGCTGGAAAAAGTCTGTTCCGAGGAGCCCAACCACGACTACGGCCATTCTTTGATGGCCTTGGCCGAGACTTTGATGGCTCTCGAGGAAAAGGACGCGGCGATCAAAATCTGGAAGCAGGTGCTTGAATCCCATTCTTACTCGCGCGCCCGCGTCCAACTTTCGGAGCTCTATTTTGCGAAAGGGGAATCGGACTCGGCCCGCGCTGAACTCAGAGAAGTCGTGGCGGATGATGCGAACGCGCCCGACTTCCAACGCAAGCGCGACCGGGTCTGGATCAAACGCGCCAGGCGGCTGCTGAAGGCGGTGCCGGTCCAAGAACGAGCCTGAATCCGGCGTTGAGCACGTTTCCCCCTCTCCCAGCGGGAGAAGGCCGGGGTGAGGGAGGATCGTTGGCCAGTCCCAATGGCTCAGGATTGCCGGGCGTCTTCACTCTCACACTGCTCCTCTCCCTCGAGGGAGGTACGTGTTTAGCGTGGTAGGGACATCACGCAGCGATGTCCCCGCCCGCTCAGTAGCGGGCGGAAGGGGAGTGGAGCACGCGTCCTTTCGGGGCCAAATTATTGCGCTGCTGCACGCGGCGCGGACGGCGCGGCGCGCCATCCCTACCTCGCTATACACATATCAAGGGAGAGGGAAGCAGGGCATCGCCAAAGATTGGGCTGGAAAGAAGCGTGTCAGGCACAGGTCACGGGGACGCTTGGCTTCGAGCCGTCTCCGCTTGGATGCGATAGAGGTGCTTTTCCGTGCGTATGAATAGAGCGCCGTCACTCACGGCGTATGAGGCCAGAGTGCGCTCTTCCAGGGCGTTGCTCGCGAGTTTCCTGAACTCCTTCCCGGCCTCGAGGACAACCCCGAGCCCTGGTTCGTTTTGAAGGTAGATTTTTCCATCGGCGTAGATCGGGGAAGCCGAGCAATTGCCGCCGATGCGCTCCTGCCAGTGCATCCGCCCGGTGAGCGCGTCCACGCAGCTCGCAATGCCGGCGTCGGACACCATGTATAATTCCCGGCCCACCAGAAGCAGAGAAGGCGTGTTTGGCGCGCCGCGGCTCAAGGTCCACGACACGTGCGTCTCTGTGACGTCGCCTTGGCCGTCGGGACGAATCGCCATCACGGTCGGACGATCGAAGCCCGTGCCGATGAAAACGAGGCCGTGCCCAAAGACGGGTCGCGGGATCACGGAATAACCGTCGTAACGCACGCGCCAGATTTCCCGGCCGTCCTTCGGATCGTAAGCGCAAACCCGATTGCTGCCGGGACTGATGAGCTGCTTTTGTCCGTTGAGCGTAATCATCAGGGGAGTGCTGAAGGAAAAAGTCTTGGCGGCATCTGTCGTGCGATCGACTTTCCAAAGCACCTTCCCGTTCGTCTTGTTTAGCGCGACGACGAAGGGATCACTCCCTCCGTCGCAATTAAAAATCAGGGCGTTGTCGGCGATGACCGGAGATCCTCCATTGCCATGGACAGGCGGATATTTGAGGTCGGGGTTTCGCCAAAGGACTTGGCCGTCCAAATTCAGGCACGCGGTGCCGTGATGCCCAAAGTGGACGTAAAGCCTCCCGCGTTCGACGACCGGGGTGGGGCTGGCTTGGCTGTTTTTGCTGTGGATCTGAATGAAAGCGTCCGAGGCGAACACTTCCGAATCCCAGAGAACCCTTCCAGTGGCTGCGTCCAGACCCAGAGCCCGAAGTGAGAGTTGCGGACCGGTCTGGGACCGAACTGCGCTCGTCAGGTAGATGCGTCCGTCGGAGACCACCGGTGACGACCAACCGGTTCCGTTAATGGCCTGCTTCCAGGCCACATTTTGTGTCGAAGACCATTCGACGGGGAGCCCAGTGGCGGTGGAGTGTCCTTGGCCGGTCGGGCCGCGGAACTCCGGCCAGTCTTCAGCCGATGCGAATTGGGTACACGACACGAGCGAGACTACAGCGAGAACAAATGAGCGAAGGCGCATGGCGGAGGTTTTACGCGAATTTAGGGGGACGTGTAAACACCAAGACTCGAAGCCGCAGCAATTCTCATTTTGACCGTAACGCGGACACTCCTGTCCGCAAAACCTCCGAAGATGTGCGGACAGGAGTGTCCGCGTTACGGTCACGAACCGCGCCCGTTGCCAAAATGCGAATTGCTGTCGAAGCCGAGGGACAATTCTCGACGCTCTCGCAGAGCTCAAACGCCTGCCAGAATGAATCTCCAGGCATGTGCATCAATGACTTCCGCCATCGACCGCTACGGAATCCGCTTTCAACGAAGTCCACGGAACGACAAGCGTCGCAACCAAGCTGGGTCCGCTGTCACCAGTTTTGGGTTCAAGCAATTCAATTGCACGCCGATGGAAGATTTGGTCCTCTGGAATGCGTTCCCAGAACATCCAAACAACTGAACACTCGATCCAATCCGCAACGACTCAGGTTCGGCGGCGGGGAGTTCCCGGAGGCTGAATCTGCGAACTTGGCTGCTGATCAATCGAGCTCAACACAAAATACCGACCCTATGCATAGCAGAACATTCCAATCCTTACTGAGCCCTGTGTTTGCGCTTGGCGTGTGTGCGTGGAGCAGTCAAGGGGCGATTTATAATGAAGTCAACGGTCGCGTCGTAGTCGAGGCCGAGCATTTCGACCGGCGCGTTGATGGCCCAGTCAAGAAATATCTCATTGTGCCTGACGAAGATCCCGGCTCGCAAACGTTCTCCAATATGCGCGGAGACAAGTTTATTCAGGTCTTGCCGGACGCTGGAGAAAACAGGAATGCGGACGCGAGTGTCGTCGGAACAGGGGCCACGGTCGATTACAAGGTCCAGATTAACACAACCGGCGAATATCAACTGTTCATGCGCGGCGTGGGGTGGGACGGAAGCGCGGATTCCTATTACGTCCAGATCGTTGAGATTTCTTCGCCGGCCTGGTACCGCTATAGCCCAGATCCCGCGACCTCCGATTTTTCATTGCTTCGCAACAATAACGCCGACGGCAATTCGGTGATCGGGTGGAATGGTTATGCCAGGCCTGAGTCTAACAGCGGCGATGGCAGTGAGGAGCCTGCGCTCTATAACATCAGTAAAGCCGGCATTTACACCATCCGAATCAGTCAACGCGAAGACGGCACCGCGATCGATGCCTTCATTCTGCAGCGCACAAGCCTTCCCCTTCCGACGGATCCCGGTCCGCCGGAATCGCCAACGGTTGTCGTCGAGGCCAAGCCGCTCGCCATCACGGCGCTCGTGCCTTCCGCGGACGTGAAAAATGCGAGGTTTGATGCGTCGGTCCAAGTCGTCTTTGCCGATGGCACCACCAAATTGGCGGCGAATTCGATCGTGCTTCAATTGGATGGCGCGACCGTGACCCCGGTTGTGACTTCCGACGCCGGTACGACGACGGCCAAATATCAGCCGGCCTCTATTTTCAAACCCAACACCACACATTCCGCGACGGTTAGTTACAGTGACAGCGCGGGAGCCAAATTTACGCAGACCTGGTCGTTCACCGCGGCGAATTACACCCTCCTTCCGGCGACAGCCGCTGTCACAGCCGACAGGAGCAGGGCTGGTTTCTTGGTTCGCACCTGGAAATCCCCCGGCCAGACCAACACTCTGGCCTGGACGGAGGAGCAACTGGCCGGCCTTCGCGGCGGCAACGAAGCGGATGTCTCCAGTTTTACGGATAAACAATACGGGAATTCTTACTTCGATGAGACCGGGCCGATCAACTATTGGAATACGGGGGGCCAGGGCAATTTCACCAACAGCGACACTCAGAACACACCGGGCTTGGCCAACGACGGCACCAACGATGACAGTTACTCGATCGAAGCCATCGCCTACCTGGACTTGCCCGCTGGCGCGCTCACGATGGGAGTCAACAGCGATGATGGATTCCGCGTGACCATGTTTTCGGGCGATCCGCGCGACCAGTTCAACCTGATTCTTGGCCAGTTCGACGGCGGCCGCGGTGTCGCCAACAGCGACTTCCCTTTTGTGGTGGAAAAGGCGGGCACCTACCCGTTCCGCCTGATTTATGAGGAAGGCAGCGGCGACGCGGCTGTCGAGTGGTACATGCTGAGGACTGACAACACCCGACACCTGATCAACAACCCGGACGACACGGTTTCGATCAGAGCCTATCGCCCCGTGTCCGGCCCCACTCCGGCCTATGTTGCGTCGATCACTCCGGCCGTGAACGGCCAGAATGTCGCGGAAGATGCTTCGATCAGCGCCACCATTATTGATGGCAGGACCAAAGTGGTGGCGAACACCGTCAAGCTGTCCTTGGACGGTGTGGCGTTGAGCGCGACCGCAACCAAAACCGCCGATAAGACCACCATTGGCTTCAAACCGGCGACGGCCTTTGCCGTGGGTTCCAAACACACGGCCACGCTCACGTATGTCGATGATAGTTCGCCGCCCGTCTCCCGGACTGTGAGTTGGGATTTCAATGTTCGATACAGCGAAAAGCTCTTTGTTGCCGGAACCCTGTTTATCGAAGCGGAGGACGTTGACTACGGCCACGGCAAATACGTGAAGGATCCGAAGGCAATCGGGATGAATGGCTCGTACGCGGGCGGTGCTTACGCGGGCCTCGGCACTGCGGAGGACCAGGATTTTGACTGGCACCTAACCAGCGGTCCCGATGGCCAGGCTTATCGTCCTGACACCATGATTTCCGCCGGAAAGCAAGACGGAACGGCCGGCAATGAGCGCGGTTTGTTCCAGGTCACAACCTGGTGGACGCTTGGCTGGAATGACGGCGGTGAATGGTATAACTACACCCGTGACTTCCCGGCGCCGGCGAAAGATTATGCGGTCTATGGCCACCTCTCTTCGGGCGGCGCGGCGATTAATATCCAGGTCGATCAGATCGTTTCCGGCCAAGGGCAGGCCGATGCCCAGCAGGCGAAAAAGGTCCTCGGTTATTTCACTCCGAAACGCGCCACCGCAGGATGGGATGTGCTCGAAATCTTCCCGATGACGGACATCGACGGCAAGCCAGTCACGGTAAACCTCGGAGGCAATGTAACGCTCCGCACGACGATTCTGCCGGGTTCGAATTCGGATCAGGATTACTTCGCCTTCGTGCCCGTCACGGCTCCGCCCCCGACACAAGCGCCTAAGGTCGGCAGCATCAAATCCGACGGCAAAAACATCACGATTGAATGGTCTGGAGCTGCAACCTTGCAGGCCGCGGATGACGTGGCGGGGCCTTGGGCCGATGTCGCAGGCGCCGCAAGCGGAAAAGCCATTGCGATTTCCGGGAACCGCAAGTTCTATCGCTTGAAACAATAACCGGCTTCCAAGAGGCGGGCATCGGTCCGCGCTCTTGAGCACGAGCGGGCTTTGGCATTTTGAACCCGTGTGTCGCCAAGGCCCGCTTTCTTTTTCGGCGTTGGGATCGACCCTTCGCCATCAACGATTGGTTCGTCCTCCTCAGCCGCTTTTGTTCGGTTCGCCATGGTGCATTCACAACGGGTCAGTGACGGAGCGCGGCGGCGACGCCGCTTCCGCGTGGACACGCCGAGCGACGCTGGACAATTCACACGTTGTGGCGTTTCAAATCCTGAAGCGGACCAAAGCCCGCGTCCGAATGGCACGGACACATGCCGGATGCACGGGGTCCAGCACCAGCTCACGTGTTCGATCTGCCAGTCGTCAATGGTGAGGCCGCCAGGTGTGCAACGGGAGACACCGTTGCTTTTCAGAACCTCGTGGTGGAACTTTCCGGCGAATGCAAGCGCCATGAATCACCACTGTTTCTCCCGAGCAAGTTCAGCTACGGGCTGGCCTCCCTTTTCGCCAGGCGCGCCAGGCTTGCTTGTATTGCTGGCGAGTTTGGCGCCTCTTCAAGCTCAACGTGGAGCCCTCGATCTCTCGTTTGATCCGGGCGGCGGTGTCGATGGCCTGGTGCACGTCATGAAAATCCTCGATGACGGCAAGATTCTCGTCGGCGGCGCTTTTACGACCTACAGCGATTTGCCGGGCAGTTCCCGAATTGCCCGCCTGCAAAAGGGCGGTGCCATCGATACCTCATTCGCTCACAGCGCCATTTACTCGACCGAAGGCTTCGGGGCTGTCCGAACCATCGCCGTGCAGGAAGATGGCAAGATTTTGGCGGGCGGAAGGCTTGCATTGGTGGAAGCGGACTACTCGCAACCCAGCTTCGTTCGACTGCAAGGCGCTTCTGACTTGTTGCTTCACCGCCCCAGTCTGATCGGGGGCGATTTCCAAGTCAGCATTCCGACGACGGAGAGGGGACGGCGCTACTTTTTGGAGTTTACGGAGTCGTTATCCGAACCGGCTTGGCGGCGGGTGCGGGAGATTGCTGGAACGGGCGCGCCGATTACGTTGACGGACGCTGACCGCAGAAGCACCCAAAGGTTCTATCGCCTGCGATGGGAATCCAGTGAACCAGAGTAGCTCACGAAGCGACGATTCCGCCGGCGAATACGGATAGCGCGTTTCGCTTCATCCAAACCCGGTGCCGCTGCTGTTCTGTTCTGAGAATGTTTTCCAGCCGCTCCACCTCCGAAGCGCTAAATCGAAGTTCCTCAGGCAGCGCTTGGCCGCAAAGCCCGCACAGCTTGTGGCGGCGGCTGTAGATGATCGAGTCACAATGGGGGCACCGAGACTCCGCTGGCTCTTCGGTCAATCGGCGGGAGATCGGCAAAGGCTGCGGAGCAGCGCCGCGGGCTGCGCTGCCATGCCGAATTGGAATTTGCTGCTCCCACGAATCTCTTTGGTCTGTCGCGGCGATTTTCAATTTCAAGCTTGGTGCGTTCATCTTTGCATCGGTTCTGTAAGCTTAAACGCACGAGACTCCAAAAAAGTTTCAAGGAAAGGTGTTGAGTCGATGCGCATTCGCCGCTAGCGTTCGAACCCAGAACGACAACTCCTCCATCCTATGATCTCGAACGCAGTCCGCTATTCTTTCCTTGGCCTTCTTTCGACTCTGCAATGCGCAGCCGCGCCTGAGCCCGGAATCCCGAATTTCCGGGCGGTGGAGATCGATACCAAAGTCCAAATCGGCTACGGTCTCGCGATTGCCGACGTCGATGGTGACAAGAAGCCTGACATCCTCTTGGCGGACAAGAATCTGATCGTTTGGTATCAGAACCCCAGTTGGCAGAAACATGTCATCGCCGAGAAGTTGACGGCGAGAGACCACGTCTGCATCGCGGCGGCGGATGCCGACGGCGACGGCAAGGCCGAAGTCGCGGTCGGAGCGGAATGGAATCCGGGCGACACGCGCAACAGCGGCGCCGTTTTCTATTTGATTCCGCCGGCCGATCGCACTCAGAAGTGGGAACCGGTCAAGCTCCCGCATGAACCCACGGTGCACCGGATGCGATGGGCCAAGGATTGGATGGGGCGCGTGACGTTGGTGGTGGCGCCTTTGCACGGACGCGGCAATGATCCTGGCAAAGGCGAAGGCGCGGGCGTCAAGATTCAACGGTACATCCGACCCGACAATCCGCGGGATCCGTGGGAAGTTACGACCATCGATGAATCGCTTCACAAGACGCACAACTTCGACCCCGTTCAATGGGACGACGATGAAGCCATGGAATTCTTGATCGGCGGGAAAGAAGGCCTGTTTCTGTCGAATTGGTCCAGAGAGGATAACGCGCTGAAGCTGACTCAGCTCGGTTCCGATGCGGGCGGCGGCGCGGGTGAAGTCCGCGCGGGAAGGCTCGCCCGGCCGAACGACTTCCTCGCCACCGTCGAACCGATGCACGGCAATCAACTGGTGCTCTACCGCCCGTCACCCGCCGGTCAAGCCAACTCCCTTTGGGCTCGCCGCGTTCTCGACGAAACAATCGTGGATGGCCACGCGCTGGCTTGCGGAGATTTGCTTGGAATCGGACGCGACCAGATTGTGGTTGGTTGGCGCGCGATGAACAGGCCGGGAGTCAAAGTCGGCATCAAAATGTTCAGCCCGCTGGATGCCGAGGGCAAAGAATGGAAACAGACTTTGATCGACGACAACACCATGGCCTGCGAAGATCTGACGCTTGCGGATTTGAACGGCGACAATCGATTGGATATCGTCGCCGCCGGTCGCGCGACCAAGAATCTGAAAATCTATTTCAATGAAGCACCGAAGTGACGGTCGCGATTCAGGCCGTAGTCACGGGGCGCTCCGAACAGGCTATTCCGGAGCCGGCCGCGACAAGAAACGGTCAATGACTGATTCGTCATGAAATGCTCCTGCTCGTAAACCGACCCACCCCTGCCCCTCCCAGGAGGGGAACGGCGAACTGTGGCACGTAGCACAGCTCCCCTCCTGGGAGGGGTACGGGGTGGGTGGGTCGGCGGGCAAGAGGTATCGGCTAAGCCTTGAGCTGCTCCATATGAGACGACCAACTCGATCCGGCCCGGCTTTCACTTTGATCGAATTGCTCGTGGTGATCGCGATCATCGCTATCCTTGCCGGCATGCTGCTCCCCGCGCTCGGACGGGCAAAGGAGAAAGGCCGAACCATCCGATGCAACAGCAATCTTCGACAGCTCGCTCTGGGTTTCGCCATGTACGCCGACGATCACCAGGACCTTTATCCGGCCTACGAAGAGTGGGCGACTTTGGGTGGCACGACCGGAGCCATGACCCTCGCGGGTGGCCGTGTCCCAGGATCAAGACGTCCTCTGAACGTTTATGTGCCGGCCATCGAAGCGTGGCGTTGTCCCTCGGATAAAGGCGACTCGCTTTGGAAGAGCATGTTCACTTCGGAATTCAGGACCGCCTTTCCCACCGGTCGCCAGAGCAGTTGTTACGAAGCCTATGGCAATAGCTACCTGACAGTTTGGGCAGTCGAGACACTCCGAATCCAGCACGTCACAGCCGACTCCAAGGCCGCCAAGGGCACGGCTCAAGCGACTTCCATGAAAGCGAGCGAAATCGCCAAGAGCCCATCGAACAAGCTTGTCTCAGGCGACTGGCCTTGGTGGGCGGACCGGGACAAGAAGGATTTGTGGAGCCAATGGCACAACGTGAAGGGGCAGTATCGTTTCAACGTGCTATTTGGCGACGCCCATACGGATTTCTTCCAGTTTCCTCAGGAAGCCTACCAGTGGAACTACACGGGACCGAAGCCCGATCCTAACTTCAAGTGGTGGTAGCCGAACGGCAGGGAGATCGCAAGCATGGTAGCAGCCGACGTAAGGAGGCTCACAAACTGTGGACGGCGGGTTCTCAACGTAGGGGAGGCTTCCAGCCTGCCTTTTTGGGCCGGTTTCTTTCGACACCCGCAAGCAGGCAAGATGCCTGCACTACTCTCGACCCTCTCGGTGCGGCATCCGCTGCTACCGCTGATAGATCGGCCCGTTGTACAGCTCGTTCGGATACGCGACTTTGTTAATGACTTCCCAAGTTCGCTTCCATTTCAGGTATTGAGCGCTGCCACCGAACATTCCAATCACGGATCCACCCGGGAGACCGGAGATGCTGCTTTGCGCGTTGGGGTTCGAAATGTTCCACCATGCCGCGACGCCTGCGTGGCGAATGGACACGCCGTTGCCGGGATTGCCCGGCGGGGGGACGTTGCCCGCGTCATTGAAGTTGAATGCGTCCAATTCATTCTGTTCCCACAACTGCCAGTCCGTCCCGAGAAAGCTGCTCAGTTTGTAGGTTTTTCCGTTCGGATTCAGGGAAGGCCTGCTAATATTGTTGTAACCGCCAATCGTGCCGTTCCAACAGTAGGACGTCAGCTTGACCGGCCTCGCCAGCCAAAGTGTTTTGAGTTTGCCGGTGTTGCGCGTCGCCACGTCCTTCGGACACCAACAGATTTGGTGGCTGGTCAGGAACGGGCCAAGCTGGCTGATTTTGAAAAAGGCCACTTGATTGCTGAACTGGACTGAATCGACATCCCTGCCGGCAGCCGAGCCTGGGGCACCGGGGCCGCCGGGAATGCGCCCGCCATTGCTCGTGGCATAGACCCATCCGTCGGGACCACTGAGATCTCCGCCCCACGTTGGATGCGCGAGGTAATCATCGTTGTCGGTCGCGTAGAGATGGCTCGCCACCAAGATTTGCTTCACGTTGTTCAGGTCAAGCGTCAATTGGGAGCGGTCCTTGGCGCGCGTGAGCGCCGGCAAAAGAAGGCTGGCGAGGATCGCAATGATCGCGATGACAACCAGCAGCTCGATCAAAGTGAATGCCGGCCATTTGAGACCCAGGTGGCGATCCTGTGCATCCTGGGATTGCGGAATATTTCGGGTCTTCATGGTTGAATCTCCTACGGTCTTTCTGCCGCCTGGATTTCCGCCAAAGACGGCGTGGGCCCAACGCGCACTTCATTGCCCATAAAACTGGCAGCGATTTCCATCTTCACATCGTTGCGGAGGATAGTCCTTCGAGCCGGTCGGAACAAGCGAAATAGCGGCTGAATCCACTTCAAAGAGTACTCTCGAGTTACCGAAGCCGTTGCGCCGGGTGTCGCGCCCGCCGCAGAGGCCAGCGCCGTGAATGTTTTTCGTGGTAGGGATGGCGCGCCAGCGCCGTCACCGCCGCGCACAGCGGCGGAATAGTGTGTGGCGATCGCGAAAACGTCACAGCACCCCTCAAAAGAGCTCCGCGCCTGCACGGCGCGGGGACGCCGCAGCGCGGCGTCCCTGCCCCTTTTCGTTTGCGAATGAGGCAACTTAAGGCCGCTTCAAGCGATAGAATCGAGCCGATCCCAAAACCGGAACCGTGACGGTTTTTTGGCCTGAGGCAACGACCGCCGTTGTGGTTTCGGGCGACCAGTTGGTCGGGGGAATAATGTCGCTGAATTCCAAAATGTAGCCGCTCGAGTTAGCTTCCGGCCAAGAGAGAATCACGTTGGACTGCGACCGTCCGATGGCCAACTTCAAGGCTGGCGCGGGAACCGGTGCAGGCTTCACGGGATCGGAATCCAATTCGGTCACCGTCAATGCGGAGTTGCTGATTCGAACGCGATCGATCAAGCCGGTGAAAGGCAAGCCTCCATTCCACTCGGCGCCGATGTATAAAACCTTGCTGGTTTCGGCGAGCCGGGTTCCGCCCGTGTACGCTCGGGTTCCTGCCTCTTTGCCGTTGATGAAGTAAGTGATGGACTGCCCCTTCTTGTGAGCCACCGCCAGATGTTGCCAAACATCGACCTCGACCACGGCGGTATCCGAAGGCATGTCGGCAATTCCCAGAGTTGTCACCTGCAACTTGTTCCCCGCGGCATAATTCACGGAAAGGGAGTAGCCGCGCCCTGGGTGGCCATAATAGAAAATCACATCGCGGTCGCCGTCCAGGTTGGGATTGATTCTCACCCAAGCTTCCAAGGTCCAATCCCCATCGAGATTCAACGCGCCGTTCGGGTCCCACACGGCCGCCATATCGCTTCCGCCAAATTGGAGCGAGCGATCAGCCGACGCGCCCGAGGGTGTATCATTGACTTTGCCGGGATCACCGTCGCTTTCGTGCGGCGGATGCTCAATCACCCAATCGGCTGTGGACACCGCCACACCCGCCGGTTGGAATCCCTGGCCTTGATAAGGGGCATTGCCCTTGTCGAAGTCGAAGAAAATCGCCGTGTCGTTTCGCACCGGCTTCACCGTGCTGGCGTCAGAATCCAGCTCATTCGGCTTTAGGGCAGCGGTGGAAACGCGCGCCCGATCAATGTCGCCCTCCCAACGTCCTATGCCAGTGTATTGCACGCCGAGGTCGAGCTGACGGACCCCTGGAGGAGCGATGGCTCTGGTTTCCGCGATGAAGGTTGCTTCCTGGCCATCGAGGTAATAGCGGACGCCCCCATCCTCCAGCGAGTAGGTGGCCGCGATATGATGCCATGCGCTGTCGAAGGGATACGGCACACCGCTGAAGACATCGACGACTCCGAACAAGGTGAAGAGGATGTTTCCATTTGGATCGATCCCCAGCTTGTAACCTCCGGGACCGCGCGAGGCCCGGCTCGATCCTCCAGGAACTCCATAGCTGATCAGCCCGCGATGGCCGCCTTGGAAGTTCGTGGCGCGCACCCAGCATTCCAGGGTCAGCGGAGGTTTGAGAATGTTGAGAATCTTCGCAGTGGAATCATCGACGGTCAGTCCGCCTTTCCCGTCCAGCGACAAGGCGAAATCGCCGGCTTTTCCAGACGGTCCCGGCACGCTGCGAGGCGTGGTGAATGGATAGCCCAAAAGCCCTCGCAACCCCTTCCCCGTATCGTCTGTGAAATAGGCGTTGTCTCCTGGGAAATTATCGAACTTAAAATAGCCGACCACATCGGCCGAAGCCGATGCGGCGAGGAAAGCGAATCCCAACGCAAACCCAAAGCAAACCATCTTGGAACGAGCATTCGTTGTCATAGTGATAGAACTAGTGAAGATTTTACTAATACACTGCGTTTCGGAGGATAGTCCTCCTTCCCGTGCGAACAAGTCAAATACGGGTAGGAGAATACCCCATCCAAGAGAATGATCCCTGGGCCTTTCCCGATCAAGGTCCCACCCGTGCTGGGTATAGAAAGAGTACCAATCTTTCAGGATCGCCCGAAATCGTCGCAACTCGCGCCGCCTCGTTGGTGGCGTTCCTCCCTCTCCCAGCGGGAGAGGGAATGGTTCTTCGCACGTTGGAGCTGAAGCCGGTGCTCCGAATGAAACCGACAACTCATGGATACACAGGTTGTCAGTAGAATGGACGCTTTGAACTTGTCGCAAGATTCTTGCCCGATAGACTTCACGCAGTTTATGCCTCGGTTCTATGATTGTTTGCCCGCGGCGTTGGCGGAAGGCCAGGCGTTTGCTTTGGGGATTATCTCCCGCATCAAGGGATCGAGCCCGCAAAAAAGGGGAGCCAAAGCGCTGTTCTTCGCCGACGGACGCATCAAGGGCACCTTGGGCGGCGGATGTCTGGAGGCGGAAATTCAAGATCGCGCCCGTCGAGCTTTGGCGGCGCAGACACCGGCTACGTTCGAGTTGGTTCTGGATCACGATTTCGGCTGGGACGACGGCCTGATTTGTGGCGGCAAGGTGTCGGGGTTAATCCTGCCCCAGGCGCAGAAGGCGGCGGAGATTTGGACCGGATTGGCCGCCTGTCAAGAACCGCTCACCTGGGGAGTCAAAAAGGATTTTACGATTGCATGGGTGGACAACCCCGAGGACCAAGGATGGCTCTACCAGGAAACCGTCTCGCCTCCTTGCGCGCTGTGGATCGCCGGCTCCGGCCATGTGGCGCAAGCCGTGGCGCCCTTGGCGCTGCAACTGGATTTCACCGTCACGGTTTTCGACGACCGTCCTACTCTGGCCAGCGCGCAGTATTTCCCCGAAGCGACGCGCTTCCGTGTGGATTATTGGGATAAGCTGTTGGCTGAGCCCATGCCGAAGCAACCGGCCTTCGGACTGGTTGTCACACGCGGCCACCAACACGACGCGCTGGTGCTGCGGAACTGGATTCATCGGCCTTTCGCCTTTTTGGGCATGATTGGCAGCAGCCGGAAACGGCGGCTGATCTTCAGCGAATTCGTGGAGCAAGGGATCGCCACGGAAGAACAACTCGCGCGCGTGGCCTGCCCGGTCGGTGTCGAAATCGAAGCTCAGAGCGTGCCCGAAATCGCCGTCAGCATCATGGCCCAATACATCCAAGAAAGGGCTGCGCATGTCCCGTAGCAACTGCGTCCAAGCCGCAATGTGGAACCAGCCGGACACACTGTCCTTCCTTTCCCCTCACCCCGGCCCTCTACCTGAGGGAGACGTCCAGGGTGAGGGGGGACGCGAGGTCCGATCGCCGAGCAAAAGCGTCCATCCCACAGCCATTAGAGTTACAGCCGGCAAGTGAGCGCGGACTTTCGACTCGGCGTGGTCATTTTGGCCGCCGGCGCTTCATCACGGATGGGCCGGCCAAAACTACTGCTTCCCTGGGGCGCAACGACTGTGGTCGGCCACCTCATCGCCCAATGGAAACGCCAGAGCGCGGAACAAGTCGTGGTCGTCTGCGCCCAAGGAGACACGGCGCTGAGCGCGGAACTGGATGGCTTGCAGTTTCCTCAGGAAGCCCGCGTGTTCAATCCGGACCCCACCCGGGGCATGTTCAGTTCGATCCAATGCGCCGCGAGATGGTCCGGCTGGCGGACGGAACTCAGCCACTGGGCGATTACGCTGGGGGATCAGCCGCATTTGAAAGCGGAGACTTTGCGCGCCTTGTTGGAGTTCGCCAGAGCCCACCCGGAAAAGATTTGCCAACCCCTCTGGCAAGAACATCGCAAGCATCCTGTCGTGCTCCCGGCGAAGGCATTTGGCCGACTTGGGACGACTGGGGAGCAGGACCTCAGCAGATTTCTCCAAGCGATGTCTGTGGATCGGGCATTTTGCGAAATCAACGACCCAGGTCTCGAGGTTGATATCGACCATCCGTCGGATTACGAGCGGGCGTTGGCGTTGGCTGCTTCCTCTCGCGTTTTCAGTTGAGCGGAATAGGTTTTTGAACCAAAATTCTGCGAAGATGAAGAATGTTCTGGCGCTTTGGAAACGGGGCGTGACGAAAGTATGCGTGCCGCTTTTCGACTCCGCAAATTACAGACCAAACGAGGTAGGGATGCCGCGCCGCGGCGTCCCCGCGCCGTGCAGGCACGGAACTCTTGTGCACAGAAGGGGTGATTCTTACAGTGCCGCGTCGCGCTGCTCCCCCGCCGCACGCGGCGGGGACAGCGCAGGCGCGCCGTCCCTACCTCTAAGATCTGGCTCAGGCAAAAGACTTTGGTTTGCTGGCGTTGCAGTGGGCCTGAGCTTCGGATTGGTGGCGTCCGGCGCAGCCGCTGGCGACCAAGGCCAGCAAAGCGAAGGGCCGGAGGTCAACGGAACGGCGGAGACCCACGAAATTCAATTTCGCGGAAGAATCGTCTGCCTGGCTGAAGAAATGCATCGGCTCTATCGAACCTCTTTGCCAGCCAGCCACGAACATCTCTACGGATTTAGAACGAACGAAGGAATCTATTACACGTTGCTCCGCACCCGGACCTCTGAGGCGTTTTTCGCCGACAAGCGGCTCCACGAAAGGGAATTGATCGTGCGAGGGCGGCTTCTGCCCAAAACCCACATTCTGGACGCCATTCCTGTCGGGTCGGTGCGTGACGGCCAAGTTTACGATCTCTACTACTACTGCACGGTCTGCGCGATCAAGACGGTGATCCCCGGCCCGTGCATGTGCTGCCAGGATGAGGTCGAGTTTGTGGAAAAGCCCGCCGGTGAATAGAAGTCTGCCGACTGTCGAACTTCTGTCGCTCCGTCCGGGGCTGTCGAACGTGGGGACATGGCGATCCCACAGCTCACGCCGTGGGCTATGCTCTGCCGCGGCTCCGCGGCTGAGCTCTGTTTGCCTCCATGGCCCTGAGTGACCGAAGCAACTCCGGATGATTGGCTGCGCGAAAAACGTTTTCGAGCAAATCCTCGCCGAGTTCCCAAGCCGCGATGCGGTCGAATTCGTTCAAGTAATAGCATTTTTGGATATGCTCCTTGGCTTCGAGAAGCTTGGAGTCGATCTCCACGCCGAGAACGTCCAGAAGAGAAACGGCCAGGCTGAAGCTGATTGTTGCCAGTGCGCGCCGGGGCAGCGCGCCTCCGAGGGCTTCTTTTCGAGCGTCGCCGGCGCAGAGGAAGTCGCAGAGCAACTCATAACGCTCGAGCACCAGCGCCAAGAAGGAAAGCCAAAAGGAACAGACAGCCTTTCGTTGGAAGGCAGCCTCGGAAGCGTCCTTCGTCACCGTTGCATACACGGCGTCCAGCAACTTCCAAGTATTTGGCGAGACATCCTTCCACTCGTGGCCAAGGGCGCTGCGGAAGATTTTCCAGTTCCCCAGCGCTTCAGTGAGATCCGGCGCGTTGAGCATGTCGGACATTGCCGTCAGATATTGATCCTCTCGGCCCAGAATGTAGTAGAGAACCGGTCCGATGAATGAAAACGGATAGGCGGTCGAGCGATGTTTTCTGGGGAGGCGCAGCGCCAATTCCTGAATGCGCTGCCCAATCCGGCGAGCGGTTCCGATGATGTCGAAGTGCTGCCTGACCCTTCGGAGCCCGTTCGCTTTTATGCGGCCAATGTCCGGATGATTCTCGTTGATCTTTCGGACGAGCTCGGTGATGAGCTGCCGCACCGCCAACTTCTCGCCAAAGCCGACCACGTATCCAGTGACCCCATGAACCACGGAACTGGGCAGGCCACCCACATTCGACACGATAGGGATGACGCCGCTGGCCATGGCTTCAATCGCCGGCAATCCGAACGTCTCCATCTCCGGCAGGTGAAGAAGGATGTCGGCCTCTCGGAGGACCGGCGCAACGTCCGAGCGGACGCCGTGAAAAGTCACGTGCTCTGATGAAGGACCATTTCTGCCGACGATGTGGGCTTCGACCGGCAATCCTTCGCGGACAAGCTCCGGTCCAAGCTCACCCAGATCGGGGCCCATCGTCTTCCATTCTCGTGCGATTTGAATCAGCCGGACGCGAGGACGGCTCTGCCGCTGGGCGGGATAAAATTTCGAAAGATTGACCCCGTTGGGAATGAAGAGGTCATGTTCCGCGGCCTGCATATTTCTGAAGATCGGCTCAGAAACGGCCACCGTGAAATCGACCGCGGGACATTGGCGCGCTCGGACTTCGCCATGGAGCCATTCCACGATGAGGGCCTTGGCGGTGTGCCTGGCGGCTTCAAAGCCGAAGGGCAACGCGACGCCGTTGCTCACAATGATGGCGTCGAAATCGGCCAGCAGCTTGGAAAGTTGAACTAGTGGAACGGGCGTGTCGAAAGACACAACCGACAGTCTCTCTTGGCGGCTCACCTCGTAATCCGGCTTTCTCAAGACGAACAACGTCACGTCGTACCCGATCTTGGCGAGAGCCTGAGCCAGATCAACCGTGCAGAGCGAAACCCCGGCTACGATCAATTCTTCGACGACGACCGCGATCTTGAATCCCTTTTCGTTCAAATCGTGTTTCCAGAGTAGGGCAGGCATCTTGCCTGTCCAGGATGCTGTTGCGAATCCCTGTTCATGACTTCAGAATTCTGAATGAATTCAGAGGTTGATAGACACTCCTCACCCGCCCACGGACACTCTATCCCCATCGGATGGGGTGAAGGGCATGTTTCGTGGCGAGTTTCTTTTGAACTGTTCAAAAACACCGAAGCAGGCTGGAAGCCTGCCCTACGCCGAGGAACCGGCGCTTGAAACACTCTCTCAGTTAAGTTCCTTGATGTAGAGATTGGCGAATTGCACAGGATCGCCGTGATGCTGCAAGGCGATGGGACCGCGCTTGGGGACTCCCGGCAGCCGGGCGTTTTCAATCACGGTTTTTTCATTGAGAACGACGGTCAACCGGTCCCCTTTCATCGTAATCTCAAAGCGATTCCATTGGCCGATGGGTTTGTCGGCCTTCATCTTCGGGGTCACTGCCGAGCGGACGTCCGGCGGCATGTTCGAATCGGTGCGGTAGCCATACACCTCTGCGGAACCGATGGGCCAGCACCAAATATTGACTTGGCTCTTGCTGTTCCCACGCAAATAAATGCCGCTGTCGCCCGCGTCCAGCACTTCAATTGCTTTCGGGTTGCCTTGCTCATCGCGAGCTTGATCCCCATTCGGCAGGATCACGGGCCGGTTCGTTTTGGCACCCTTATCTCGGAATCTCCAGTCACAGATAAGCACAAAGTCTCCGTATTCCTTCTGGGACCACAGATTCGGGTCCGGCGCCGCGCTCTTGCCGTCGTAGTCCAGAATCCAATCCTTCGGCTGCCAATGCCCGGTGTGTCCGGGCTCTTGCCTCCAACCCGCAAGATCAATGCCGGTGTAGAGCGATTTGAAGCCCGCGTCGAGCGGCGCGACTTCTTCCGGACTCGGATTTGAGGACGGCAATTCACGGATGCGGATATTGCGGAAATGGCATTCGGACCCTTCGGCTTCCAGACAGATGTAACCCTTGCGCGGCTTGGTGTCGAAACCGCCGGAAACGATCTTGCCGTTGACGGCGAGTTTGATGTCGCCGTTGTTGCAGACGACGCGGTAGTGATTCCATTCGCCCGCAGGATTGGCCCGCTGTTCGCTGGGCAAACAACGCATCCAGCCTTGGGGATGGGGGCGGTCCGGTTTGAAGCTTGCGCCGTGAATGGCGAAAACATCTCCATGACTCGTGTAAGTGTCCGAATTCCGGCCGTCCAGAATTTGAACTTCGATGGACTTGGTGAAAGGGACACCGGGCGCTGTGGTAGGCGCGCTCCAAACGAACAGTCCCGCGTTGCCGCCTTGCTGCATGTGCCGCCACTCCAGCTCCAGCTCAAAGTTTTCGTACTGGCGGTCCGTGCGCAAAACTCCGGTGGGAATGCCGGTCGAAACGATCATTCCCTCGCGGACTGTGAATGTGTTCGGCGCGCAGTTCACGTTGGCCCAACCCGCCAGGTCACGTCCGCTGAACAGCGGCCTGAAATCAGATTCCGCACTTTGCGAAGCCGCAACCAAGGCGAAGCCGAGAGCCAGTCCAATCACGTGGGGAAGACATCTTTTCTGATCGTCGGCGGGGCGTACTTGCCCTGGCGCGCGGTCGGCAAGACGCTGCCCGAATCCGCAGGCAGGAAATCTGCCACCCATGTTCCGGCCCGCTTTGAGCCAGGATATTTCACGCGCTATTTGAGCAATTGTGGCTCCAAGTCCTCGTAGCGCAAACTTGCAGTCTGCCGTATCGCCGACTTGCAGTCGGCCGGGCGTCGAACGCAAGGGCCTGTTCGGAGATGTCGAGCCGGCGCAGGCTGCAAGCCTGCGATACGGCAGATTCAAAATCTGCGCTACGAGTTTGTGAAATTCCCGGGTCAGGATGCCACTCTCCACGTCGATCCGGTTGATTCTTGTCGTCATAGGTTTCTCCGAACGTAAGCCGTCTTTCATGGCGTCCACCTTCCGTCTGCCGTGGCGCGGGTCGGAGCACGCGAGCGTGCGTGTGCTCCCCAATTTGGAGTTCATGTTAAGTCTCAGGTTTCCCAACCATTGCGATATTGGGCTCTTACGTACTGATTCGCTTCCAGAACGTTCGTCACTTTGAGTTCCTTGGCGCTCCATTCGAGCTTCCTACCCGCGCGCAACGCCACGTTGCCCAACAGGACGGCTTCGGCCATGGGACCGGAGTAGTCGAAGTTTGAAAGAGCCTTGGAGCCGCCTTTGCACGCGTTGAGCCATTCCTGGTGATGGTTTTTCTCGAACTCTGGCAAGCGCGGCAGAGTCTGCGGAATGCTCTTGAAGTCGTCCATCTTGGCTCCGGACAGGAACGAACCCCCTCCCCAGTAGCTCGGAACGTAGAGCGTGTCTTTGTCTCCGATCATGACCACGCCATTGCCGGGGAGCTCTCGGCCTTTGACCAGATCACGTGAAGGTTTTTTGCCGCCGTCATACCAGATGAGCTTCACAGGCGAACTGCCGCCTCGCGCCGAGAATTCATAGGTGATGATTGACCAGCTTGGCGCGGTCTCATTGTTGACCGCGGACGAACGCGCTTCGACGCTCGAGGGATCACGGAGGCCGAGGGAGAAGAATGGCAGATCCATATTGTGGCAAGCCATGTCGCCAAGCGCGCCCGTGCCAAAATCCCAGAAACCGCGCCAACTGAACGGGACGTACGCTTTGTGGTAGGGCCGCCATGGCGCGACGCCGAGCCAGAGCTCCCAGTCCAAGGTCGCGGGAACTGGCGGCTGCTCTTTGGGCCGGTCGATACCTTGTGGCCAGATCGGTCGATCCGTCCATACGTGGACTTCGCTCACTTGGCCAAGAGCGCCGGCTTGTATCAGCTCGACGAGCCGGCGTGTTTCAGGGTTGCAGTGGCCTTGGTTCCCCATTTGCGTGGCGACCTTGTGCCGTCGGGCTGCTTCCGCCATTTGCCGCGCCTCGGACACGGTGCGCGTGAGCGGCTTCTGGCAATAAACATGTTTGCCCATTTTCATCGCCAGCAGGGAGGCCGGCGCGTGCATGTGATCCGGCGTTGAGACAGTTACGGCATCGATCCCTTTGCCTTCCTTCTCCAGCATGACGCGGAAATCTTTGAAGCGTTTGGCGTGCGGGTATTTCTTGAACGTGGCGGATGCGTTGGCTTCGTCCACGTCGCAAAGCGCGACGATGTTTTCGTGATCGACGTTGCCAATGTCGCTCGCGCCTTTTCCGCCGACGCCGATCCCGGCAATGTTTAATTTTTCATTCGCGCCGAGCACATTTCGAGTCGCGATGAAGGGAAGCGTCAGTGCGCTGGTGGCCAGCGCGGACTTTTTCACGAACTGGCGGCGAGTGATCGGGTAAGTATTCATAAGAAACGATGACGGTTGAGTGTTTTCGATTATTTCGTCGGCAATTCGGCGATGCGAATATTGCGGAAAGAAAGGTCGGTCGTCGGATCGTGGCCTTGGAGGCTTAGCACTCCGGCTTTTGCCCGGTAACCTTGCCGGGCGTTTTCGTTCGGTGGCCGCGTGTCCGTGAAGTCACTGGCTTGAATTCCGTTAATCCAGACCGCCATGTGCGGACCGTGCGCTACGATGGTCTTGGTGAACCATTCGCCGTCTGTGGAAACGACGCGGCGGGCCGGCTGGCGGTTGTAAATGCCGCCGGTCCCGTAGTCCACGGGTTTGGAACGATCGTCGCCCGTCCATTGGTTGCGAATTTGGCTTTCGTAGCCGCTCCAAAATTGGCCCGCGATGGCCCGGAAAAAGACGCCGCTGTTGAGGTGTTTGCCATTGGAAATGATCCCGAGTTGGAAAACGAAATCGCCGTAAGCCGCCTCGGTCTGCAGATCGCCGTTTCCATTTCTGACGTTGAGCCAGCCTTCGGGCGTGACCGAGTAAACCGACTTGCGGCCGGGGATTTCCTTCCAGCCGGAGAGATCTTTTCCGTTGAAGATGCTTTTCAAGCCGAGCGGCTTCAGCTTGATGTTGCGAAAGCGGACGTCGCCTTGGCCGTTATACTGAAGCGCGACGGTCCCGCGCGCATGCTTCGAATCCTTCACGGAAAGCGTCTCTTCGCCATTCAGGCGGATCGCGAGGTTATCGCCGTCCGCCGTGATTTCATAACTATTCCAGCGGCCGACGGTCTGGAGTTTCTTCGTCGCGCGCCCGACTTCGTTGATGCTGCCGGTCGGCCATTGCTCGTGTTTGTCGTAGATGTTGACTTCGTAGGCGGTGAAGCCGGAGATTGGACCGGAGGTGGGGCAGCGCAGGAAGACGCCGCTGTTGGCGGAGTCATCGACCCAGAACTCCGCTTTGAGCGCGTAATTGGCGAACTCGGTCGTGGTGCTAAGAAAACCAATCCCGCTGCCCTTGACGGCGCTGATGACGCCGTCGGCGACGGTCCATTTAGCTTCGCCGCGCGGAGACCAACCAAACTGCGTCTCGCCGTCGAAGAGGAGAATCCAGCCTTCGGACGCTTCCTTAGGATTGAGCGCGTTTGATTTGGCTTCAGCCGCGAGGGAAGGCGGAGCAGAAAGCGCACAGAGTGCGGCCAGGAGGTACTTGGTGGTGTTGTTCATACGGTTGCTTCGAAGCCGATGTTCCCGGCTTTTCTGAAGAAAATCAAACCTGTTTCATCAGACCGTCGCTGGAATTTCTTCTTCCTCGGTGATCTCCTGTTTAAGCTCCCAGCTCTTGGAGGTTGATTCCCCTCTGTTTCGACGGGCGCGGCACGACGGCTTTACGTTGGGCAGAACTCCGGCCGCTACTGCCGCCGAGAGTTCGGAAAAGCGCTCCGCTTGAGCTTATAGCACAGGTAAATCGGCGTTCCGAGCAAGACGAGGAAGATGCCAAAGGCCGAATTAACCATCGCGGGTTTTCCGGCGGCAACCGCATTGCGGTAATTCGTGATGTCTCCGTAGATCGTGAGCACCAGAAACACGACCGAGAACAGGACGAAAATCCAGGGCAGCGCGGGATAGCCCGGCACCTTGTAAGGACGCGGCGTTTCAGGTTCCCGGCGCCGAAGCGCAATCACCCCGTAGGCGCTCGCGCCGTAAAAAATCCAGCTCACGAAGATCAGCGTGTCGGTCAAGGTGTCGAAGGTCCCGCTCGAGAGGAGCAAGAGGCTCCAGCCCGCTTGCAGGATCAGCGCCGCACCCGGCGTGTGAAATTTGGGATGAGCGACGCCGAGAAAGCCGGGAAATACCTTGCGCCGGGCCATGGAGAAATAAACGCGCGCGCTGGAAAGAATCGACGAGTTGGCGGCGCCAAACGTTGAAACCATGACCACGAGCGCGATCCATTTGCCTCCACCCGGAAAACATTTCTCGGCGACGTCCGCCGCGACCAGCTTCGAACTCGCCATCGCGTCGATGGGCAGGACGAAAGTGTAGGCGGCATTCATGAGCAAGTAAACCGCCATCACCGCGGACATCCCGATGAAGAGGCTTCGAGGAACGTTTCGCTGCGGATCGAGCACTTCGCCGGAAACGAAAGTGATTTTGTTCCATCCGTCATAGGCCCAAAACGCTCCTTGCAGCCCGGCCGCAAGCGCGGCCCACAACGCCAGTCCATGCGGTTGAATGACTGGACTGTCCGCCTGCAGATTCAAGACGGTGCCGCCGTTCGGCAGAAAAAAGGCCGCGAGAACGAGCAGGAACATGCCGCCCAACTTCGCGAACGTGAAAATGTTCTGCACCCAGCCGCCGAACTTGGTGCCGATGTAATTGACCGCGGTCAGCACAATGATCACGGCCGCGGCCACGGCCTTGATGCCGGACTCCTTGAGCGGAGTGACATGGCCAATGAACGGCAGATAGACCGAAAACGAGGCCGCCGGGCCGGTCACGTCGGGCAGTCTAAAGAATGCTGCGGCGTACTCGGCAAACACATAAGCCAGCGCGGCAATCGAACCGGTTTGCATGACGGAAAAGATGGACCAGCCATAGAGAAAGCCTGCGAACGGCCCGTAGATGCGGTCAAAATAGACATATTGACCACCTGTCTCTGGGATCATTCCGGCGATCTCGGCGTTGGTCAACGCGCCCATGAGGGTGATGATCCCGGCCAGCAGCCAGACGCCCAGAAGGAGTTCCGGCGAACCCAATTGCCCCGCCATCACGCCCGGTTTGCGGAAGATTCCGGAGCCGATGACCCCGCCCACGACCAGCATGATCGTGGTGAACAAGGTGAGTGTCGGGATCAAGCCTGCACCCCCGTTCGAAACGGCGGGTTCTGCGCGTGCGCTATTGATCGAAGGAGTTGGCACTTGCCCGCAGACGCTATCCGCGTGAATGGATCGTTGCAAGCTCCTGTCGAATGCCCTTAACTTCGGATGCTCAGTCCGAATTTAACAGCAAGCTGTTCGAATTGTTTTTGAACTTTCGAGCATGACACGAAAAATGGTCCTTCTCACCGGCGGGGTTTCGAATCCCGGCCCGGCCAAGACTGCCGTCAATTTACTTCGCTACAAGCCGGAGGAGGTCGTGGCGATTCTTGACGAAATCCACGCCGGAATGACCAGCCAAGATTTGTTCGGACTGGGCGGGAACATCCCGGTCATCCGCGAGTTACGTGAGGTGCCTGAAGCCAACACCGTGGTCATTGGCCTGGCTCCGACGGGAGGAAAACTGCCGCCCGCCATGAAGGAAACTGTTTTGGAGGCCATCGGGCGCAAAATGACCGTTGTGTCGGGGTTGCACGAGTTCCTCTCCGACGACCCGGAAATCGCCGCCGCGGCCCGAGTGCAGGGAGCCAGGCTGGTCGATGTTCGAAAGAACGAGGAACGCGACGTCGCGCATCGGAAGGGACTCCGGGAGGAGTGCCTGCGCATTCACACGGTGGGCCACGACTGCAACGTCGGCAAAATGGTCGTGAGCCTTGAGCTGAGCCTGGCTTTGAAGCAGGCGGGCTACGACGCAAAGTTCGTCGCCACCGGCCAAACCGGCATCATGATCGAAGGCGATGGTTGTCCGATCGACGCCGTGGTCGGTGACTTCGTCAATGGCGCCGCCGAGAAACTCGTGTTAGCAAACCAGCATCACCAGATTCTCCTCATTGAAGGCCAAGGGAGCCTGGTGCATCCGAGATATTCCGGCGTCACGCTGGGGTTGCTTCACGGTTGCGTGCCGGACGGTTTGATTCTCTGTTACGAGATGGGGCGTGAGGGTGTGGGTGGAATGAACCAGTTCAAACTCCCTTCGCTCGCCGTTCTGAAGCAAGTTTACGAAACGATGGCCAATCTTATGCACCCTTGCCAGGTCATTGGAATCGCGGTCAATGGCCGCAAATTCTCCGACGAAGACGTCCGGAGCGAGTGCGAGAAGGTCAACGCGGAGCTTGGCGTGCCGGTGTGCGACGTTTTGCGGCACGGGCCTGAACCGCTGGTGAAGGCCATCCTCGCCTTAAAGAAGCGGCTGGCGAAATGAAGAAAACGGACCCGGCAGGGACACGGTCAAACATGTCCCTGAACCGTAAGGTGCAGCGGGAATTGGGGAGCACACGCGCCCTCGCGTGTTCCGACCGGCACCCCGCCGGTCGGAATGGGCACGTGCATGAGTCACGGAGCGGTGAATCGTTCGAACACGCTCGTCTGGTTGGCGAAGGCGCCTGCCTGTTCGGCAGACAGGCCGACCACGGCACGCGAGGGCGCGTGCGCTCCCCGTCTCATCCAAATAGCCACCGCTCAGAGTGCGAGTATGAAAGGCAGACCGCCAAATACCGAGCTTACGATCCGGACCGCCACCGAGGAGGATCTTCCGTTGATCCTATCGTTTATCCGAGAATTGGCGGAATTTGAGCGACTCGCGCACGAAGTCGAAGCGACGGAATCGATCCTCCGCGAGTCCCTGTTTGGCAGCCGGGCATCGGCGGAAGTAATCTTTGGCTGTCTGCATGGACAATCTGTGGCCTTCGCGGTTTTCTTCCATAACTTTTCCACCTTCAAAGGCCGATCGGGCCTCTACTTGGAGGACCTCTACGTGAAGCCTGCATTTCGCCGGCAGGGCATTGGCCAGGCGCTCATGCTGCACCTGGCCAGGATTGCGGTAGAACGGCACTGCGGGCGTTTCGAATGGGCGGCACTGAATTGGAACCAGCCCGCCATCGAGTTCTACGAGAAGCTGGGAGCGATTGGCCTCAAAGAGTGGACCGTGTTTCGGGTTGCTGGCGAAGCCTTAGCCCGATTGGCGCAATCTGAGCTTGAAAGGCGCAAGGGGTAACTTTCCCGGTTCAATCGATGGCTCGAATGCCGGCTGCGGTTAAGCACAAAAAAAACGCCCGCTACCTCCTAAGGAGCGGGCCACAGCGTTGAAGAGAAGTTTCATCGTCAATTTAGCAGCAAAAGGCAATCTGTAAATCAGGGGAACCCTGATTTTTTTGGAGGGGCAGGTTGACGGGTTGATTCCGAAAGTAACGGATTCCGAATCCCTGATCCGAAACGGAGCAATGGAGTGATGGAGTAATGGATTTCTCAACACGCCATCACTCCAACACTCCACCAAATCATTCCCCCGGCTCGCCTATCCTGCACGGCATCGACATGTCTGTGCCTTGTTGAGGTTCCGCACGGTACAAAAAAAACGCCCGCTACCTCCTAAGAGCGGGCCACAGCGTTGAAGAGAAGTTTCGAGTCCTACTATAGCGACGAGCGAAAAAGTGTAAATCGGGGAGCACCCTGATTTTCCATTAGGGGTTTAGTGGAGGAACCTGAACGAGATTTGTTACAGCCTGGGCCAAGGAAAGCTTCCCGGCGGTTCTGGTGCGCATCGGGACCATGATCCCTTCCAACGGGTGGGGCGAGACTCGTGTCGAGCCCTGACTCTCCTGCCAGCAACGATTCCAGGGCTCGATGGGAGTCTCGCCCCACCTTTTGTGGTTGATGGGAAATGCGCCTCTTTCACGGTGATGAGGGCTGCCGAAGCGCGCGAAAGTAACGAGGCTGGAAATTCCCAGCAATATCTTCATCCAGCTCCACGGTCCCGTTCGTGATAAGGTTGGTTGTTAAAATCCCGATCCAATCAACAAAATTGGCCGATGATTGGATTTCGTACCGGTAGCCTGGTTCTGCCGTCAGCCGAAGTCTGACTTGGGTCTCCCCGAGGCGGGACGCGCTCAGCCATGGCCTTGTTTCGCGCGGAGATTCCGTGCCAAAGAGCTCCAGGCGCACGAATTGGATCGTGCCAGCCTTGTCAGAGTTCAGATCAGCGACTTGAACCTTCCAGACTCCCTGTGACATCTCGCCCCAATGGAAGACCGAGGTAAATGTCCAATTTGGGTAGTCCGGACTGAAATCCGGGTGCCGCTCCGCCAGCCGGCTCCGCATCCCATGGGGAGAAACGAGAGTGATGGCCAAATCGCCGCGACGGGGATGAGCGACGGCGACCGTGACCTCGGCATGTTCGACTCTTAAGGCCGGGGACTTGCGAAGATCAAACGAGACGGCCGTGCCGAGGAAGTCATTGTCCGGAATCGAGACAGGAAGATTGGCCGCCGCTTTGGACAAGCTGGTTTGAGGTCCGAGATTCACCCAATTCGTCGCGAGTTTGACTGCGGCGAAAGCATTGACCAGCCCTGCGCCGTATCGGTGGTTGAAGCGAAAGCCTGCTCCGTTCGTCGCCCAGTCGGGATCCGTGGGATCAATCAACGTCGCGGATCGAATCAGGATTTCCTTCACATCACGCCAGCCGAGGTTTGGGTTCGCCTCCAGCAACAGTCCGGCGACGCCGGAAACCATCGCCGCCGCCGCCGAGGTGCCTCCGAAATACTGAGTGTAGTTAATGTCCTGAAGGTCTCCGCTTGCGTCGGTGAAATTCAGGCCGTCTTCTCCGACGAGATCGGTCGTGACAATGCCCGGACGAGTGGAAGTTGCGGAAATGTCCGAGGGCGCGGAAACAGCCAGAGAAGCCCCCGGCTCGCTGTAGGCGGCTCGCCTGCCTTCGTCCGTGACCGCTCCCACGGTAATGACGTGCCTCGAGCTGACGTAGCCATCGTAATTGGCGTCGTCTTGCACTTCTCCTCCATTGCCCGCGGGCCAGACAAACACTGTCCCTTTGCCCCCCCGTCCGTTTCGCACGGCGTTTTCTCGCGCCATCTGCATCAGCGGGCCTGGCGCATCCAACGTCTTCCCCGTGTCTTCTGCTCCCCAACTGTTGTTGCTGACCTGCACTACCTGGTTGCTGTGCGTCAGCGCCGCCGCGCTCATCGCATCGGTGTGCACATTGCCTCCGACTAACCGGAGGCCCACCAGCGTCGCCTCGAATGCGATCCCGGCCACTCCAACGGAGTTGTCTCCGCGCGCGGCGGCAATTCCGGCGACGGCCGTTCCATGAAAATCCTCAGCCCCAGCCGGATTGGGATCGCCGTCGCCGTCACGGTAGTCGTAGTGAAGCTTCGTTTGAACATTTTGCGCCAAGTCCGGGTGTGTCAACTGAAGCCCGTCATCCACAATCGCAATGGTGACGCCTCGGCCGCGGTACCTGTCCCAGACGTTCGTCACGCCCAGATCAAAGCCGGTCTTACCGCCGGATTGTCCTCGGTTGAGCAGAAACCATTGGTTGGGGAAAAGCGGGTCGTTCGGAACGGCTTTTCTTCGCAATTCACGACCCAAGAGTGGATCGGCGGAAATCACGCCGGGGATATGCCTCAAAGCTTCGGCCATGCGCAGCGCCTCTCCGGCTCGATCAGTCCGGAGGATGAAATGTTGTGGCGCGTAGGCAAGAGCCTCGACCGACACCGCGCCCACCCTTTCTGCGATGGTCGATATTTTTTTTCCCTGCGCCACATGGACCACAATTTTTCTGGTGAGGATGCGGCGCGACGAACTGCTGCGCTCGCGATCCTTTTCGTAGAGGACCAACTCGACTTGGCTTCCGGTTGCCTCCTGGAGATGTACCGCTTTTTGATGAATTTCCGCAGCTTGCAGCCAATAAGGGATCGTCGTGACCTGAGCTGTCCCGCTGGAGGAAAAAACGGCCAGTTCGTCCCGGGCAATCTCGAAGGTGCGGCGGTACCCGCTGTCGTGGATGGTCATCGTTTCAATGACCGCAGGGCTCTCGGCATTGAGCGCGGGCGGGAGCAGCGCCAGGATAGAGATGATTGTGAAATAGCTTCCTCGTCTTGAGAACCGGCTCGAGGGGCTCAAAACGGAGCGCCGGTCTCCGACCCGGCGTGAATGACATGGCGCAGCAAACCTCGCCGGATCGGAGATCGGCGTTCCGAACTCCGGAGAGGAAGTCAGGGCTCGACAAGAGTCTCGCCCCACCTCGACGCTCATGGAGAGGATTCGGTGCATCATCGAGTGAAGCAGGACCGTGAGCGGGCGGTTCAACATCTCAACTCAACTGCTTTCGCAGGATCGTATCGCGCTGCGCCCATTCCGGAGCAGGACTGGAAAAATCGAGATTGTAGTGCAGGCCCCGGCTCTCAGGGCGTTGGAGGGCGCTGAGCACGATCAATTCCGCCACCGTGGCGATGTTGCGCAATTCCAGCAGGTCGCCGGTGACGACAAAATCCCAGTAATAATCTTGAATTTCCGCCTGCAAATTCTCGATCCGCTTGCGGGCGCGTTGGAGACGTTTGTTGGTTCGGACAATCCCGACGTAATCCCACATCAGCCGCCGAATCTCATCCCAATTGTGGGAAACAACCACCAATTCATCGGCGTTGGTCGCATTTCCGGACTGCCATTCGGCGATCTCACCTTTCAGCGGCGGCAAGGGATGGTCGATCACTCTGTGGGCTGCGCGATGCGCGCACACCAAGGCTTCCAGAAGCGAGTTGCTGGCCAATCGGTTGGCGCCGTGCAACCCGGTGCATGCGACCTCGCCGACGGCGTAGAGGCCTGCAATCTCCGTCTCGCCGTCCACAGTGGTCAGAACGCCGCCACACTGGTAGTGCGCGGCCGGGACAACGGGGATCGGCTCCTTGGTGATGTCGATTCCGTATTGCAGGCAGGTGGCGTAGATGTTCGGGAACCGCTCCATGGTAAACCGCGCCGGCCGGTGAGTGATGTCGAGGAGAACGTGATCGGCCCCGCTGCGTTTCATTTCACTGTCGATGGCCCGAGCGACCACGTCGCGAGGCGCGAGCGACTTGAGCGGATGGTAACTGTCCATAAACTCGGCGCCCTCGATCGTTTTGAGGACGGCCCCTTCGCCCCGCACCGCCTCGCTGATGAGAAAGGACTTGGCTTTCGGATGGTAGAGGCAGGTGGGATGGAATTGCACGAATTCCATATTCGCCACGGCCGCCCCCGCCCGGTAGGCCATGGCGACTCCATCGCCGGTCGCGATATCCGGGTTCGTGGTGTAAAGGTACACCTTTCCGCAACCGCCGGTGGCCAGGAGCGTGTTCCGCGCGCAGAATGTCAGCACGCGTTGGTTCTTCTTGTCGAACACATAGGCGCCCAGACAGCGGTTGGGGCCTCCTAATTTCAATTTGTGGCTGGTGATGAGGTCGATCCCGAAATGGTCTTCGGAGATTTCGATGTTGGGCTGGGTGGCAGCCGCGGCGAGCAACGCCCGCTCGACCTCGCGCCCCGTGACGTCTTTGGCGTGCAGAATGCGCCGTTTGGAATGGCCGCCTTCTCTTCCGAGATCCAGCTCTTTGGCGCCGCGCGACCGTGGCACTTCTCGCTCCGTAAACTTCATCCCGAGCGCGATCAAATCGGCGATGCGGGCCGGCCCTTCTTGGATAATGGTGCGCACGACGTCCTCATTGCACAGACCGGCGCCCGCCTCCAAGGTGTCTTTGACGTGCATTTCGAAGGAATCCTCCTTGGACGTGACGGCCGCGATGCCGCCCTGGGCATAGTTGGTATTCGACTCCGCGCGGTGCTTTTTCGTAACAATGCATACGCGCCCGTGGGCCGCTACCTTCAGGGCGAAGGTCAGCCCGGCAATCCCGCTGCCGAGAATCAGAAAGTCGCACTGCTGCTGTTGAATCTTCATAGGATGAAGGAGTTATTGACGAGACCGTTGGATGAACGACAGGTCGGCGTTTGTAGTTCCGGCTTTAGCCGGTTCGAGCCGCCTAAAGGCGGGACGACAAACCTTCCGCGTGTAGTCCATCCCACGGTCTCCTCTGTATTCACCGGTTCAGAAGTGGCGAGGTACCCCTCGCCCGCCCTACGGACACTCACTCCCCATCCGATGGGGTGTGTGTTTAGCGGAGCGCGCCCTTCCAGGCCGCAGCAGCCGCCATGGTGCGGCCCGCTCCGAATCTCTCGCTCGTTCGCGGCGTGCGAACCCGCTGCGGCCAAGATGGCCGCGCTCCACGCTAAACACGTGCCCGATGGGGAGAGGGATGGGGTGAGGGGCATGCTTCTTGTCGAGTTACTTGAGAACGGTTTAATCGAGTCTGCCGTTGTCGATCAATCGAGTCTTGCCAATGAACACGGCGAGCGCGAGATGGTGTCCGCGCCGCACTCGCTTGACGGGCTCCAGGCCGTGCGGTTCGAAGAAGGCCACGTAGTCCACGCGCGCGGCGGGTTCGCGTCCGATCAGACGGACGAGTTCTGCGCGCAAACGGGAGGATGGGATTCCGTCCCGAAAAGCCCTCACGGATTCTCGGGCCCGTTGAATCGCTCTCCAAAGGACGGTCGCCTGGGATCTCTCCGCGGGAGAAAGGTACTGGTTGCGGGAGCTGAGGGCCAAACCATCCGATTCCCGGACCGTGGGAGCCAGCACGAGGGTCACTGGGAAATTCAAATCTCGAACCATTCGGCGCACCACGGCCGCCTGCTGATAATCCTTTTCGCCAAAGACGGCGAGATCCGGACCCACGATGTTGAACAGCTTGGCCACGATCTAGGTCACACCCCGAAAATGTGTGGGTCTCGAGGCGCCTTCCATGGATTGGGACAGCCGATGCTCAGCGACGTAAGTGCTGAAGGCTTGGCCGTCCGTCGCCGGATACATTTCGCGGTCGGCCGGGACGAACAGCACATCAACGCCCGAACTGCGGCATAGCTTCTTATCCTGGGCGAGATTGCGCGGATAGCGGGCGAAGTCCTCGCCGGGCCCAAACTGAGTGGGATTGACATAGAGGCTCACCACCACTTTGCCGCGCTGACCGACCCGCCTTCGCGCGAGTTTGATCAGGCTCAGATGTCCCTCGTGCAGGCACCCCATGGTGGGCACCAACGCGACTCGCACTCGTTCGCGACGCCAGCGTTGTCCCAGGCGCTGCATGGCTGCCACTGAAGCGACTGATCGCATTACCGTAGGAGCCGACGTGAGGAGACTCTGATCAGCAAATGGAGCGGACTCACTTCCGCTGCTACCAGGCTCATGGAGAGAAAGAATTGAAATGCTCGCGGTGGTTCCCCTAAAAGCAACAAGCCGTGAAGAGGGGCTCTTCACGGCCGATCGAGGCGCGAAGGCCCTTCAACGATGGAAATGGAGGGAAACCGGCCCTGGCGCCTCGTGCGCGCAAGGCGCGTTGGTCGGCGCCTCAGGTCGGCGCTCGTTCGGGCGGACGAGGCTGTTGGCCAGCAGGTAGGCCTCGACCTCCTCTCCGCTGACATCGGCGAGCATGCGGCCATCGACTTCGACGCACGGGCTGAGCATCTGGCCACTCTTCTCGATCATCTCTTGGCGCTGCGCCGGATCGTTGATGATGTCGCGGTCTTCGTAAGGCAAGTCGTACTTCCGCAAAACGGCCCGAACCCCTTGGCTCCAACCGCAGGTCGGCTTCAGATAGGCGATGATTTTCGGTTTGTTCATAGCGATATTGCCACTAAAACTGCCACAGAGAACCTGTTTGGCAACACTTTCCTTCGAAGAACGCGCAGGCCGTCCGGTTGCATTCCAAAATGCTCCCGTCCGAACCCAAGGTCACGCATCCCACCGGAGCCAGGTCGTAGAGCTCCTTGAGCCTTTCGTTCGCCTGTTCCAATTCCATCGAGGATTTGCGCAGGCTCTCATTTTGCATGAGCAACTCGATTTGTTGCGCTTGCAGTTCGTGAATGAGTCCAGAACAAAGCGATTTTGTGGGGATGAGGCGCAAGACAAAATTCTCCGCAGCGCAGAGTTACAGTCTTACCCCGTCTCAGCACGAAAGCGGACAGAGCGTCACTGCGCGTCACTGATCCTGCAGGCGGGCCCTGCATTTCGAATCAAACGGGAGCCGAGCTGTGAGCACAGTGCCTTGGCTCGGAGAACCTGAGATGCGCAACGTTCCCGCGCACGCCATGGCGCGCTCGCGCATCCCCAGGATCCCGAGGGCCTGGGGCGCGTGGGCTGTCTCATCGCTGATGCCGCGCCCGTTGTCGCGGACTTGCAGCACAAGTTCGTCCTGCTCTTTCAGAAGAGCGACCTCGATTCGGGTGGGCTGGGCGTGGCGGACAGCGTTCTTCAGCGCTTCTTGAAAGATTCGGTAGATGGCGGTGGCGACTTCCGGTTTGATCTGCGGCAGGGCCGGGGAAAAGCGCACGTGGATCTCCAGTCCCGTGCGCGCGCGCAACTCCTGGGTGTGTGATTCTACGGCGGCCAGCAGGCCCAGTTCGTCCAGGACCAGCGGCCGCACCACCGAAACAAAATTTTGCATCGCCGCCCGTGCTTCGCGGATGGTCTCGCTCATGGTGCGGAAGATGTCGGCCACGTTGGGCTCGGTCCCGCCGGCAGCGCCGCTCGCGAGTTGCCGCTGGGCCAGCATCAAGAGAGAATTCAGCGCCTCCAGGGCCTGGCTGAATTCGAAGTGCACCTCGCGCGCGATGCGGCTCCGTTCTTCTTCTTGCAGGCGCAGCAGATAATGCACGAGGTTGCGCATCTGCTCGCAGGTGGAAGCCAGGGTCTGATCGTTTCCGTTTTGCTTCCCTGCGTCCGTCAGGCAGAGCCGCGCGCCGGCCGGGCCCCGGCCATGCCTCGGAATCGCGACTGCGTTCAATCGGACAAACAAGGGGAGACCGCCGCTTCTCATCAATTGCAGGTCGCAGCTTTGGCGAACCGTTGATTCGCCGAGCCGCCGCCAAAAAAGATGAAAAGCGGGAGCGTCCGACGGAGCCACGAACCGTTCGAAACGGAGGCCGAGCAGTTCCTTTTTCGTGCCGCCGAGGACGACGCATCCGGTGAGATTGACTTCGGAGATGATCCTGGACTGGTCCAAGGTCAAGTAACCGACCGGAGCCAATTCGTAGAGTTCGAGCAGCCGGTCGCGGACGCGCTCCAGTTGGTCCTGGGAATGCCGCAGAGCCTCATTCTGCATGAGTAACTCCACCTTTTGAACCTGCAGCTCGTGCAGGAGCTTGATCGGATCGCTTTCGGCGCCCGATCGAGCGCTGCGCAGCCTCTCGGCTCGGATTTTCCGGCCTGGCAGAGCAGAGTTCGTTCGTGATTTTGGCGCCGGGCGGGCGTTGGGTTTCATTCTGCGGTTTTGGCTCATGGCGGCTCTGAACGGATCAACCAGCAAAGAGAATACCATGGAACCGGGCGGGACACCACAGTAATTTCCGACTCAGCTCTTGGTCACGTCCTCCAAAGCGAGAAGGATCAGCGAATAACCGAAATCTTCGTAGGTGATTTTCCGCGCGCTGAGGAGGAGCGACTTCTGCCCGAGCCCAGGAAAATCGTGCTCCACTTCGAAATCACCGAAGCAGGTGTCGCGGGGCACGATTTCTTCCAGCATTTGGCGCAGGCGCGGGAGGTTCCAGGCACCGCCTCCGAGCTCGTGGAGCAATCTCCTGACCGTCTGGTCCGGCGCGAGCCGGAAGGTCTCAAAAAACGACTTGCTGGCCGCCAGAACTCGCAGCTCCGCGTCCAGGACCAGCATGGGTTCGCGTGCGGTCTGCACGACGCCGGCCGCGAACCGTTGCGACGCTTCGGCCGCCAGGTGGAGTTTTTGTGATTCGTCCGCCGCCAGCCGTTGCTCGAAGAAGTGATGAATATCGACGAAGGTGATGACCACGCCATCGATCACGTTATCGAGAGTCCGATAGGGCATGATCCGCATGAGGTACCAGTGGCCGTCCTTGGACTGCACTCTGGTTTCCCGGTAAACGAGGGTATCGAGGACGTGCGCGACCTCTTCGACCAGCGAATCGTAGCGCAAATTGGAGACGATATGGCTGATGGGCCGGCCGACGTCCGTCTGAATCAAATTGATCACTTTGGTGGCCTCGGCAGTAAAGCGTTTCACACACAGATTATTATCCAGATAAATCGTGGCGATCTTGGTGCTATCGAGCAGATTTTTCATGTCGTCGCGCGCCTGGGTCAACAGGTCGATCTTGCTCTGGAGTTCGGTGTTGACCGTCACGAGCTCTTCATTCAGCGAGTGGAGTTCCTCCTTGGAGGTTTCGAGTTCTTCGTTCGTGCTCTGCAATTCTTCGTTCGTGGACTGGAGTTCTTCGTTGGTGGATTTGAGTTCTTCGTTGGACGTTTCCAGTTCCTCAATGGTTGTCTGGAGATGTTCCTTGGTGTATTTCAGTTCCTGCTCCAATTCAGCCAGCCGGCGGTGGTGGCGCGTGGACAGACCGCTCTTGCCTTTGCCGACCTCGGTGATGACGGGCGGTTCGTCTTCTTCGAACACCACCATGAGCAGCCCTTTCACGCTTTCGGGCTCTTGCAGGCGTCGCACAACCAGGCTTACGAGTTGATGGCCGCCGTTGGTCCTAACTTGCAGTTTGGAATACTGCACCGCCGCGTCCTGGTTGCGAGCCCTGCGCAGGGCGGCGGAAAGCTCGAATCTCAAACCTTCGCGGGCCATCTCCACGATGTTCAAGTTGGCCCGGCCGGCGGCCGGCTCAAGGAATTTGCCGGTCCGCCCGTGGATGTAGTGAATATCGCCCTTCTCGCTGACGAGCACACAAGCCGGAGAGTAATCCTCCATCAGGAATTTGGTGACGAGTTCGGGGAGCGACCGGTCCAGGACCTCTCTCGCTTTGCGCGGGGGCGGCGTTCCGGCTGCCGGCTTGTTCAAGGGCGTGGTCGGAAACTCGACCACCGCCGGGGCGGCCGTCACACTCTCCCTCCGCTGGTAGATTTTCCATTTCTTGTCGGTGGTGGCGAAATATTCGTGGAAGCCGCCGATTGATTCGGAACTGCCCAGAAACAGGAAACCTCCCGGTTTGAGCGTGTAGTGGAACAAGGGGAACACCCGCTTTTGCAGTTCGGGATCGAGGTAGATCAGGAGGTTCCGGCAGCAGAGCAAGTCCAATTTGGTGAAGGGCGGGTCCTTGAGAATGTTTTGCGGGGCGAAAACCACCATTTCACGAATGTCCTTCCGCATCCGGTACACATCGCCGTCTTTGATGAAGAATCGCCGCAGCCGCTCGGCGGTCACGTCGGCGACAATGTTGGACGGATAGGCGCCCGTGCGCGCCGTCTCAATCGCGTCGGAGTCGATGTCGGTGCCGAAGATTTGAACTTCGACGTTGCGTTTGAGCCGGTCGAGGCACTCGCGCAGGATGATGGCGATGGAATAGACTTCTTCGCCGGTGGAACAGCCCGGAACCCAAACGCGCACGGTGTAGTCCTTCGGTTTTTGCGTGAGCAGTTTCGGCAGGTATTTTCTCCGCAGGGCGGCGAAGGCTTCCGCATCGCGGAAGAAATTCGTCACCCCGATGAGCAGCTCTTTGAAGAGCAGGCCCACTTCCTGGGGGTTTTGCTGGAGGAAGCGCAGGTAGGCGCCGGCATTCTCGATCTGGTGCACGTTCATCCGCCGTTCGATCCGGCGGCAGATGGTGTTTCGTTTGTAGAGAGAGAAATCGTGGCCCGTCTGGGTCCGGAGCACATAGAAGATTTTCTGCAACGTGTCGGGCGCTTTGTCCACCAGCGTGACCGGGCGGACCGCGCTCCAAGGGAACGAACGCTGAGCGTACCGGACAAGCTGCCCCGGCATTTTATCCGGCGGCAGAATGTAATCCACAAGGCCGGTGTCGATGGCGCTGGCCGGCATGCCGTCGTATTTGGCGGTCTTGATTTCCTGGACCATGACCATGCCGCACTCTTCCTTGATCGCTTTGATGCCCAGCGTGCCGTCAGTGCCGGTGCCGGAGAGGATAATGCCGATGGCGCGCTCCCGCCGGTCCTCCGCGAGCGAACGGAAAAACGTGTCAATGGGCAGCCGCGAGCCGTGCGAGACTGCGAGCTTCTCCAGCCGCAAGACGCCGTTGAGGATGGTGAGATCTTTGTTCGGCGGGATCAGATAAACACAATTCCGCTGGACGGCCATCCGGTGCCTCGCTTGAAGCACTTTCATGCGCGTGAACCGCTGTAACAACTCCGGCATCATGCTGGCGCGACTGGGATCCAAATGCTGCACGACCACAAAGGCCATGTCGCTGTCCGGGGGCATGTGAGTAAAGAAATGCTCGAACGTCTCGAGTCCGCCCGCCGAGGCGCCCATGCCGACGATGGGAAAGTTTCGTTGAACTTTGAGGATTGCGGGGGCGGTGACCGCAAGGCCAGAAAGCCTGGAACGCCTGGGAATCTTCGCTGGAGCGGGCCTCTGCGCGGATTTGCGAGCGGTGGTCTTGGAGGTTCTCGATCCCGCCTTCGGTGATTTCGGGATAGCAGGCATAGGGTTTGTGTTTAAGCTACCGAATACTCGACTATTCGCCCAGCCGTCGCATCGTGCAAGGCTTATTCAACAGCCGTGCTCATTATGACCCGTATGTAGTCCCGGCTTTAGCCGCTTCGGGCCGCCTAAAGGCGGGACTACAAACCTTTTCCGTGTAGTCCATCCCACGGTCTCCTCCGTACAGCGAGTGCTGTCGATGCTAATGTCCGTCCGTCCGGAAAGTGGCACGCTCCGCTTGCCAACCTGAGACTCTTGCGTAGATTTTTTTCATGATCGTAGGCCGACTGCTCGTTGTAGGAAGCCTCGCCTTTTCTCCCAACGGCAAGATTCTCGCCTCGGGCGGCGCTGAACTAAGCCTATGGGATGCTGAAACGGGACAACCTCTGGGGCACCTAGGTGAACTGGCCCATTCGGTGAGCGCGATTGCGATTTCGAGCAATGGCGAGATGATTGCCATCGGACAGGACGACTCGGTCAACTGCATGGTCCAATCGCATCGGGCCGATAACGGCGCGAAGATCACGACGCTCTCCGTGAATCAAATGGGCTAGTCATTCGCTGGCAAGGTCCGTTTGCGAAGTATCAACTTCAACGTCTCCGTCGTCTCGGTTCCGGCGAATGGGTGGATGTCGGTCCTGTCGTCACGGGCTTTGAAGCAAGGGACACGATTGAGCGTTCCGCCCACGAACTCTTGTTCTATCGAGTCAAATCTGTGATTGCGGAATAGGGGTCCAACTTTGCAACGGCTGATGGCCCGGACAGAAACAAATTTCGTGTGCTTCGTGTGGTTGCCCTGAATTCTTGCGGCTAGGGCTGGGCGGGCGTGGTCAGGCGGTAGAAGCGTGAGCCTGCAATCGGTGCCGAGTCAGTGACCCGTTCGATGCGATTCTCCGGTTGCGCCGGCACGTCGGCCAGTTTGGTCCAGGCCGCGTCCTTCAGACTTTGCGTTCCCTGGACGCTGTAGGTGCGGTTCGACACCGCGAGAAATTCCAGCGTGATGGAGCCGGAAGCTTGGAGCACGCGCAGCACTTTGAGGGCGCTGTTTGGATCGTTCGCGCGAGTGCCGGAAAGGAATTCTTGGCGGTTGGTCAGGCCGTCGTTGTCGGGATCGGCTTCGGCATCCGCCTGCGCTGGATCGGTGCCATTCGCGATTTCCCACTCATCGGGCAGGCCGTCGCCGTCGGAATCCCGGCTGATGGGCGCCGGCGTATTCGAGCTTCCCGGCGTTGGCCCCGCGCGCAACGGACCGATTTCCGCGCCGCCGTCGGAAAGGCGGCCTTCGGAGACGCCTTCCGCTTGCGCCGTGTACGTTACGCGGTTGATCTCGTTGCCCGAGGGTTCAAGGAGCGCGATGGATCCTCCGCCGGCTGGAAGTTTGAATCCGAGATGCTGAGGCCCGGCCTTTTCGTCGGCAACGAGGCGGATGAATCCCTGTGCAGGTATGAAAGCGAGCGCTCGAATCTGAAACAGGGCATTTTCAGTCGCCAGCCACAAACCATTCAAGGGGGCCGGGCGCACAGGATCGGGGTTGTATAACTCGAGCCAATCGTCGAAGCCTGGCTTCGGATTAGCCAGCCATTCGTTGATCTTGAGGCCGGTTTGGGGAGCAAGTTCGGCCAGGGCGTTGGCAGCGCTTGGCGTCGGAGTGCAGAGCATCCAAGAATTAGCGGCTCCGCCGCGCCCCACAGCAAAGTCAGGGGCTTGAAGGCCGAAAGTGACAGCGTCCACACGCTTTCGGCTCGCGTCATAAAGCCCGATTGTTTCCCCATCTCGATCCAGCTTGAATGGCGCGTGCAGTCCAGGCGAGTTCGTGAGTCCATCGCACAGAACCACGAGAAAACCGTTGGGAGGAATCGTAGTGCCCGCTGGAAAAACGAACGTATTCGTGCCGTATTCTGAGAGAGCCCACCCTTCCACTGCCGCTGTTGAACTGCCGCTATTCGCGAGCTCGATCCAATCGACGCCTTCGCTTCCTCTGGCCGCGCCACTTCCGGAGCGCGCCAGAATTTCATTGATGCGCACCGGCCTGGCGGGCGATGGCGGACTGAGGCGGCCCGGCGTGCCATTGAGTTCGCCGCTTGCGCTCCAGTTCGCCGCATCGTTCGGATCGCCATTCGGATCGATCATTTCCAGCGAAGAACCTTTGCCATCCGCGTCGCCCGGCCACGCGCCGTCGTCGCCGTAAATCACGGCCGCGATGGTCTGCCCCGCACGATCGCGCAACTCGATGCGCTCACCTCCGTTGTCCAGAGAGCCATTGAAGTATCCGCCCACCGACACCCCTGGATAACGAGCGGCAAACGCCGCCGGGCTCAAGATGGGGGCGAGCACAACGATCTGAGCCGGGTTTAAAATCGTCCGGAACGGGAACACAAACTCGATCCCGGTGAAGGAGAATCCAGTGACATCGATGGGCAGGCTTCCTCGATTTTGGATTTCGATAAACTCGAAGGCGTCGCCTCCGAGCGGATGATACATGATTTCAGTGATCCGCAGCGGCAGGCCAATTTCATCCACCGCAAACTCAGCCTCGGTCAGCGCGCTCCAAACGCCTTGGTGCAAGGCCCGCGCTTTGATCCGAACGCTCTGGTTCAACTGGATCGGTCCGGAGTACGCGGTCGCGGCGGCAGCGGCTGTGCCGGTGAATGGAGTGCGAGGATCGCTGCCATCCGTTGTGATATAGACCGATCCCTCCGGCGCGCGCAGGGTCAGCGAGAAGCCACGTTGCACTCGGCCGCCAAACTGGTTGAATTCGGGCGCGGCGACTTTCGGATACAATCCGGCCGCGCGCAGTTGTGCCAGCACCACGGACGTGCGCTGCGGGAAATACTGCGACAACAGTCGATTCTGCTCGGCGCGCCACTGATTATCTCGAGTGAAGAGCACGTAGGGTCCGCTTTGGTAAGGATGGACGTCCCGGCGGTAATCTCCCCAACGGGCCGACTCCGCCACCATGGCGAGTTCGACCTCGCGCGCCCGCTTCAGCCACCGCGCCTGCACGGCTGCTGGAATGAGCGCTCCCCCGTTGAAGAAATGTTTCTGGACGCGATCGGCGAACGCGAGCCGGTATTCGGAGCTGGCGACGAGCTTGGTGTGCAGGCCCGACGGAGTGTCCGTATTGGAAACTCGATTTTGAGACGGGCTGTCCAAGATCAACTCGCCATCCCACGGGACATAAAAGAATCCCAAGCGCCCGTCTTTCGGTCGAACGGCATACCAATTCTTGTTTTGCCCCCAGTCTTGGTGGCCGCCGTAAAAGTGAAGCAGCATGTAATCGATGAACTGCGTGAGGTCCAAATATTGTTGCATGCGGGTGAACGCTGCGGCATTCGTCAGACCTGTGATCGCGAGCATGCTGTTGTAAGCTCTGATATCGCCGTCCACCACGGCGCCTTCGTTCATGACATCGTACGCCTCTTTCTCCCCGCCGAGGTAGGAAGCGGCGAACGCGCCATCGGGTCGCTCGGTCGGATCGTAAATGCCCCAATAGAGCCCGTTGATAAAAAGGTGAACATAGCGGTTGTGGCTGGCCAGGCCGCCCATGGCGCGCATCGAGTCCTTCATCCAGGCATCGCGTGTTCGTTGCCCGCGGGCGCGCTGATTGGGATCCCAATGCAGCCAGGAAACATTGAAATCTGCGCGAAGCACCAGCGTGTCGAAGCTTGTGATCGGCGAGTCCGGGAAGAGGCGGAACTCCAACCGCGCCGGGCCATAATCGCCCTTGAAGACGATTCGGAACGGATGTTTCGGCTGCTTTTGCGGTTCGCGAGCCGCGTTGCCTTGAATTTGAACTCCAGCGCTGACCTGGAATCCACGCGAGCCGTCGTTCGGGAGATACTCGAAAGAGCAAGGCCGTTCCCAGGCCGCTCCTCGGTTCAGCGGGTGGGTGTAGATTCCGTTCGCCAAGCCGAACAGGTCGTCGATGCGGACGACGACCGACATGGTTGGCAGAGCGAGGAGCGCATCCTTCATGATCCCGCTGTAGAGTTTGTTGGTTACGATCTCCGGGTCCATTTCGTAATCCGCCGGCACGATGCGGTTGGAGAATCCTGTTCCATGAGTCCCCCAAGTGGCCGGATAGCCTGGCGGATTCTGAGGCTGGCGGAGGATGTCGTCCGCGAATAAGTAGGTGTGCGTGTTCACCGCGGACGGAAGCATATTGGGCTTGAAACCAGCCACCCGCAAAGTCGTCGTGCTGGCAAGGCGCAACGGCTCTGAATAGACGCGTCCGTTCGTTTCGGTCGGTTCGCTTCCGTCTGTCGTGTAGCGAAGCGTGACGCCGGCCAGCGGCGACGAGAGGCTCAGCGTGAACGGCGCGTCAAACCAACCCCGCGTGATATTCACGTTTGGCGCAGGCACGACTCCTTCCAAAGCGCTGGTGCCGTTCGCCGCGCCCGGCGTGAGCGTGCGGAAATGACGCAGCCGGCCCTCGGAGTCGTAGCCGTAGGAATAATCATTGCGCTGTTCCGGGTACGACGGGCTGAACTCCGAAACTGCCACCCTCGGCGATTCCGGGTTGAGGAGCGCCAGATGTTCCCCGGCTGGGTTCAATTTGAAATTGGTGTGCAGCTTTGCCCCGGCTGCGGCCGGTCGGCGATCCTTGCCGGACGCGAAGATCATCAGAAACTGGCCAGGGCTGATCGATACGGCCGGAAAAACCCAGCGGCCCGGATCTTCGCGATCATCCGTGAGCGACCAGCCTTCGAGGTTCGCCATGGACTGGCCATGGTTGTAGATCTCGATCCAATCCTGCAATTCTCCATCTTCATCCTTTAATCCGGCTGCAGCGATATTGGAGGACAGGAATTCGTTCAGACGCACCAGCGGCAAGCCGAACGCGGGATTCAGTTCGAGCGACCAATCTTCCCCGGCGAGAAATGGGTTTGCTGGGGCGGCGAGATCGTGGATCGCGTGGTTCGCCGACCACGAAAAGCGCACGCGGCCCGGCGGCGGCTGGGCGAATTGGAATCGGTAAGGGCCGGACATTTCTCCGGTCGCTTTGGTCGCGGCAACGCCGTTGATCAGCAAGTCGGACGCGTCAATTCCTTCGACTGGTTCGCTGAAGCGAATCTCAACTTGGGTGAAGTTCCGAACTGTCAAGCCTGGCCCGGGAGTGACCTCCACAACCGTCGGCGGCGTCCGATCGACGATCAGGTATTCCAACGTTCCGGCAGGAACAGGATCGAAACGGTTCGCGGGCGAAGCCAAATCCGTGATCAACGTGTCGGCGTCCCACCGAAGTTGGGCCGGGCCAGCCGGAGGTTGCCGGAACGCGAAGCTGTAACGGGCCCCCGAACCCACAACGGCGGTAGCGGATTCCGACCCGAGAAACAAATCGGCCGCGCTCACACCCGCCACCGGTTCGGTGAACGTGATGATCACGTTCGTCAAATGTTCGAGAGTTCCCGGCGGAGGTTCCATTGACGCGATCCTCGGCGGAATGACGTCGGGTTCGGCGGCGATCAGGCCGCTGTCACAGCACAAGTTGCAGCACAGCATTCCCAGCAAGCCGGGCCAGCAATGAGAAACAAGACGATTTGTCATCGGAAAATCAGACCGCTTCGGCAGAGTGAAAGGGAACACAGAAAGCTCTCCAAGCCAATTCGCCGCAGCATCGGTCCAAAAACCGGCGATCGGGCCGGAGCGCGGGCGGCTCGCCCGCCGCTTCGGAAGGGACTGCGAATCTCGCGGGCGAGCCGCCCGCGCTCCTCTCCGTCGGTTCCTGGATTGGCCGATCAAAGCATTGCAAATACAGACTGACAAGATTACGGGATGGACGACGCGGAAAAGGGTTGTAGTCCCGCCTTGAGGCGGCCCCGACCGGCTTAAAGCCGGGACTACAAACGCCGGCCCGTCGTCTATCCCACGGTTTCCAAGCAGAAACGGTCTTTCGATCTTAAATCACTTGAGCGCGATCAAAGATTCCTTTCTGAAGAAAGCAATAATCCGACCGTATTTTGAAGGCCTATGAAATCTATGATGTATCTGAGCCTCGCTGTTTATTTCGCATTGAATCTGCTCTTGGTTCAAGCCGCCGATCTTCGCAATGGCATGGTCGCCTACTGGCCGCTCGACGAAGTCCAAGGGACGAAAACTCCCGACATCGCCCGTGGATACGACATGAATTTGATCAACCTCACCGCCGCCGACGTCGTCACCGGTAAATGGGGCAAGGCGTTCAAGTTCACCGCCGCTCGCTCCACGATGCTAGAGCGCGAAAACCTGGCGACTGACCTGTTATCGCTTTATACGAAGCACACGAACTTCACGGTGTCTCTTTGGGTGAACGGACCGCCCAATCAACAAGACAAGCGCGTGTTTTCCGAAGCATCCACCACCGCCAACCAGCCGTTGTTCAACCTTGGCACCCATAACACCGCCGCCGATGGCTCCGTGGACATCTACATCCGCAATAACGCCAACCAGCAGGGAGGCCATAAGTTCTCCACGTAAATGGCGTATGACGACTCCTGGCACCACATCGTCTTCGTGCAGACGGACGAAGCGGGCACCATGCTGGCCACGCTTTACATTGACGGTGTGCCCGACGATGTGGTCATCGATCCGCGACGGCCGCTCACGGCCAACACGACCTCGATCGGCGGTATTCGGCGGGGCAGTGCCGGCAGTCCGAACCGAACCTTCTTCTTTGACGGCATGATCGACGACGTGGCTCTCTGGAACCGCGCGCTCGCGCAGGAAGAGATCACGGCGCTTTTCCAAACGGGCACGCCCAAACCGACGACGACGGTCACACAACCCCTAGCCGTCACCACTTTCAAAGCCGATCTGCCGGCCGTCGCCAAAGGCGACTCCATCACCTTGCGGTGGGACGTGAGCAAAGACGCCACGCAAATCGAGATTGACCAAGGCGTCGGCAACGTTCTTGCAAGCAGCGTTTCAGGCGTCGGCAATACCAAAGTCGCCATCAACGAGACCAAGACTTTCACCTTGACCGTGCGGCGCGGCAACGAATCGATCACGAGCTCCGCCACTGTGGCTGCCATCGACGGCATCGCGGCCAACTGGGCTTTGCTGGAAGGTTTTGACCTGTACGACCTGGGGCCGTTCCCCAGCAAGTGGTGGGGCGACTTGGGCGGAAATTCGCAGATCGTGAATGTGAACGGCAACCGGATGGTCAACATGTCGGGCACGGCCCGGATCGCCTTGCTCGGATTGGCCGACCTCGCGGTGAAACAAGAGGAGCAGCGCACTCTGTTCGCGCGCTTTTACGTGCAGGGCGATCCTGCCACCGAGGTCCGCAGCCTCGCGGGCTTGACCGATCGCTCCTTGCGGTTTGTGGGGGACGCGACGGATGCGGGCGGGGTCGGGCCGGCCGCGTTCATCTCCAATGAGCAAGGGGATTTGATGGTTGGAGCGCGCAACGGCGTCGGCGCCGCCACGGACTTTTTGCCGCCGGCTCTTGAATCAGGGCAGACCTACAACCTTTGGATCGATGTCAAAAATAATCCCATCGACACGGGCGACATATTCACCGTCTGGCTCCAGAAACAAGGCGATGCGACGCGCACGAAATTGCACGCCGATTACACCGGCGATCGGAATCCTGCCGGCGATCCTGCAGGAGCGGGTGGCGCTCCGACGCTGCCGGATCTCACCCGCGTTTTCCTCGGCAACAACAGCGCAAACGCTGTCTTCTTCGACGATGTCTATATCAGCAAGTCCGGTTACAATTCAACGGTGCCGAGACCGCCCGGCCCGATCGTCGCAGTCACCGGCGGCGGTGGTCAAACCGGCGGCGGCGGACAACCCACAGGTGGGCTGATTGCTTATGAAGGCTTCGATTACCAGGCCGGAGAGCTGCCCGGAAAAGCCGGGGGAACGGGTTGGGGCAACACTTGGCAAGCCAACAACTCGCCCGCCGCAAGCGCGGTCATCCAGGCGGGCAGCCTGGCCTTCACCGATGCCAAGGGCAACGCCTTGCTCACTTCGAGTGGCAAAGGTTATGTCACTGGCCTGAACGGCACTTCGCAGCCATTCCGCGAATTGCCCAGCGTGCGCGGTGCGACGGGCACGACCTCGTGGTTCAGTTTCCTGGGCCAGCGCATCGGGCCGATCACCAACAATGTGACCGAACCGGACAACATCTATCCTCGCGCCGCCAACGTGTCGCTGTTCAATTCCACGCTGGCCAGCAGCACGGAACAACTCGCGATTGGCGGCAGCACCGGCGCTCCCGAAAACACTTGGGCGCTCCTTCCGGACGGAGCGTTGGCCAATCGTCAAGGCTCGACCGCGCCGTTTGACAAAGTGTCTTTCGTCGTCGTGCGGATCGATCACAAGGACGGCAATGACGACGCCTATCTTTGGGTCAATCCAGCCCTGGATGCCGAACCCACTCTCGCCACAGCCTCGGCACAATCGCTCGACTCGTTTGATTATTCCTTCAACCGGGTCCGGCCGTTTGCGGGCAACCCGCAAGCGAACAACAGCCGGCCCCACGCGGAAATGCTCTTCGATGAGTTGAGGTTCGGACAGACGTACGCAGCCGTGGCCCCCATCACGATGGGTGGAGGCCAGGGACCTAAGGTGACGATCGCTCGATCAGGCACCCAGGTTGAGATCAGTTGGACAGAAGGGACGTTGGAATCGTCCGTATCGGTTGCGGGTCCATGGTCCGCAGTCCAAGGCGCCGCCTCCCCGTCCTACAAAGTCACGCCGTCCGACGCCATGAGATACTTCCGCGTGCGGCGGTAGAATTCAATGGGATCAGAAGTCCTGAGGCTGGGAAGCTTGCCCCACATGACCTTGGTCTATAGACCCAAAGCCTCCCTCGCGCGAACCCAGGCTCAAACAAAGGAGCCCGCCCCAATCGGGGCGGGCGGCACTCTACCAAACAGTCAGCACACCTCCCGTGACCCATTTTTAGCAGTTCTCGGGCCAGGAATCTGGTATCCATCTAGACGGATACCGGCGTCGCCAGAGTCAGCAAAATTCCGGGATCACGCTTCCTCATTGAAGACTTACGGCATGATCTCGAAGACAAGCCCTCGCCGCCGGATCATTCGCTTCCGCTCAAGGGTAGTTCAGCCGAAAGAATTTGCTGTCCGGCGCAACCGGCAGTGTGACGATGATGTCGTCGCCGACGGTCTGGAATGCGGCGCCGACATTGGTCCAACTGCTCGGCGGCATCGAACCGGTGGTCGAGGCTTGAAGGCTGAACTCTTGTGCCCAAGCGGGCCAAGCGATCACAACGATTTGGGCCGAGCGAGTGATCTTCAGCGACGGCGGCCGGTCCAGAAGGACGCGGCCGGCCGCGCGTTGAGGAAGACCCCCCCCTCGGCCTGGCCAATCGTCAACGGGGCCTTCGCATTGGGCACAGACACCGCGGCAGTTTCAGTACCGATCACCACCCCGTCGCGATAGACGGTAAAAACGTTGCCGCCGCGCACCAAGACCAGGTGGTACCATTGATTGAGAGTCGGAGCGAACGGCGCTCGAACCAGGAACATCGTCACGTTTTCTGATGGACTGTTCACCAGGAAACAAAGGCTGCCGCCGCCGAGAGAAAAGAACCATTTGTTCACGTTGCCTGGACCTTCGTCGCTGGCGACGAAAACCGCCGCTGGACGGGCAACGTCTGTGGACGCACTGAGTCCGCGAAAACTGACCCAGAATTCGATACTGAAATCATTCTTGCCAAACGCCCACGCATCATGGTCCAGCACCTCGATGAAGTCGGTGGAGCCGTTCAACGAAAATGCGGCGCCGACTCGTCCAATGAAAAAGCCGGGGCCTCCCTTCAGACTGCCGTGATGGGCGTTCACAAAATCAAGCGCGTCAGCCTCACCCCGCCACCAGCCAATCAGGTCCTGCGGAGGAGGGAAACACTTCGGGGCTTCGGCCACACCGGAAGGGTCAAGAGAGCCCAATATCGCAGTAGCCATTAGTAAGCCGCTAATTCTCCGAGAACGCGCGCCTTGACGTTTCATGTTCTTATGGTGACTGAAACCATGACTCGGTCTCCGCCAAAAAGCAAACGTTGCGGACTTTGCGGGCGCCTTGCGCATGTCTCGATGAAAGCAATCACATGGTTGTGTCGCCGTCACTCATCACCGACCGGAGGCGTGAACCCGCCTGCGAACTCAAATTTCTCGTGCCGCGGGCGCTCGCCCAGGAGATCGGCCACTGGGCTTGCGAGCACTTGAATCCAGACCCTTATGCCGACCCGGCCCAGGGCAATGCCTACTCCATCACGAGCCTCTATTTCGACACGCCCGAATTTCACGTGTTGCGGCGGTTGGGTTCCTTCGCGCGGAGCAAATACCGCGTCCGCCGATACGACCATCATCGAAGCATCTTTCTTGAGCGGAAGCTCAAGACAAACGGTCGAGTCAGCAAACGGCGCACGCCAACCACAATCCAAGAGTTGGACCGTTTGGGGGAGGATGACGCGGATCGCGGTTGGGGCGGTTATTGGTTCCATCGGCGTCTGCTTTTCCGAGGATTGCGCCCCATGTGCCAGATTCGGTATCGGCGCGCGGCTTGGGTTCGGAACTCTGCCGAGAGCCTGTTGCGGCTGACGTTGGATGAAAACCTCGAAACGGCGGCGATTTCGGGCGTGGCCTTCGATGACACTTCCGCCGGGCAGCGCTTGCTGGCCGATCAGGCCGTGCTCGAATTGAAGTTTCGCAGCCAGTTGCCGGCGTTATTCAAGTGTCTGATTCAAGAATTCGCGCTGCAGCCACAGCCCGTGTCGAAATATCGCGTGGCGGCGGCCGCGTTGGGCCGGCTTCCTTACGCTCGAGGAGAGGACTCCTCAATTGATCACGAGCCTGAAACACCTGCCCCTGGTAGGGACGCGTTCGGTCGCTTTCCTGATCTTCGCGCGCTACCGGCGCAGAGCATCACGCCCGAAGTGGACCGCGCCTTGCGAAATGAAAACGGCCGGGAACGACGATTTGAGCCTCCTGACGTCGGCGGCTTCGGTTCGCGGTTGGCATGCGCGACCGACCTCGCATGAAAGCTCTCCATGAACCAGGTGTTCGTGGCGCAGATTTTCAATCTGCCGTATCGCCGATTTGCAATCGGCAGGGCGGCGGAAAACTCCGGCGCCTTGGACTTGGCCGACGCGCCGCAGAATGCAATTCTGCGATACGGCAGATTCCAAATCTGCGCTACGTCCAGTGCCCGACGGTTCAAGGCCCCAATGCGCGCCAACAGGGCTTGGAAGCGCTCCAAACGCGGCAGGAATGTGGCGCAGGATTTAAGCTTGGCAGCTCGACGCGGGACAACAATCGCCATCGCCTTTCAGGCGCGCAGAGTCTAGTGTCGCATTCGGACCTATGCTGGATTGGTTGAAGTCCGAATGGAGCCAGGGCGAGCAGATTTCGCTGACCGCACTGAGCTTTCGCATGGCGGTCGCTTGGTTGTGCGGCTTGGGGGTGGCGTGGGTCTATCGGAACACGCACGGACGGAACGGCGACTCGCCGTCGTTTCCGGGCACGCTCATTCTGCTGGCCATACTCATCGCGATGGTCACGCGAGTGATCGGAGACAATGTCGCGCGGGCGTTCAGTTTGGTGGGCGCGCTGTCCATCGTCCGTTTCCGCACTGTGGTCCGCGACACGCAGGACACGGCGTTCGTCATCTTCGCCGTCGTGGTCGGAATGGCGGTCGGCGCCGGGGATCTTCGCGTCGCATTCGTCGGACTGGCCTTGGTCGCGGCCGCGGCATTTGCGATGCGCCGGCGGCCTGCGGAGCCGCCCTGGGAAGAGGATGCTTCGCTGACGGTGCGGATTGGGATCGGCCTCGATTTGGACGGCGTGCTCAAGAGCGCGTTTGAACGTCACCTCGCACACCACGAAATCCGGTCGGTGGCTACGGTGAAGCAGGGCACGGCGATGGAAGCTCAATACCGCGTCCGCCTCCGCCCAAACGTTTCCCCCGCCGAATTCGTCAAAGCTCTCAACCAGATCGAAGGAGTCCAGAGCGTTGATCTGGGCCGCGATGGGGAGGTCGAAGACTGATGGACTTTGCCGCTTCAACTGAGTCCGCATAGCGAATTGGAATCAGCGCGCCCGTCATCAGCGGGAATTCGCGTTGATTCGCAGATGAAATTGCAGACCGTGAGATTGATAATCAGAGCGCTTATGAAGACACACACCGCGTCCGTCCAAACCGCCGCCAAAGCAGGGCAGGCTTCCAGCCTGACCCCCGTCGAGTCCTGGCTTTCTTGCCGGCAGAGATTCCAGGGCCCGACAGGAGTCTCGCCCTACCCTGTTTGGCCGCGGCTGCGCCGCACCGCGTTCTTCTGCGGCCGAACTGCCTTCTCGGTGGCGAATGGCTCCGGCTAGGGCAGTCCGAACTCCCGCATCTTTCTTCGCAGGAACTTGGCTGACTCCGCGATGTCCGCGACTCCTGTAGCCGGATCGGGACCGTCTTCAATGGAGATCCAGCCGTTGAAGCCCGCTTTTTTGAGGATGGAAAAGATGCGATCGTAATCGTTCAAACCGCGGCCAATCACGCCATGTTTGAGAATGCTGGCATAGCCAGTCTGCGGTTGAGCTTCGATTCGCCGCAAGTCGTCCAGTGTTCCCCCTTCAAAATAGCGGTCGCTGGCATGCATGGTTTTCACCCGATGCTTCACGGCTTCGAGCATCTGAATCGGATCGTCGCCGGCGATGATCGCGTTGGAGGGATCGTAATTCACTCCGAACCATGGCGTCTGGGAAATGCTGCCGGCCAGTTCGAGAAAATCATCCATGCGCTGGGCGAATTCCGGATACTCCCAGAACCCATCCTTGTAGTGATTCTCGATGACGAGGACGACGCCCTGCGCGGCCGCAAATGGCAGCAGTTCCTCGATGCATTCGCGCACCCAGCGCAAGCCTTGATCGCGGGCCACGCCTGGCCTGCGCTGGCCAGAAAGCACGCGGCAATATTTCCCACCCAGGCCGGCCGTCGCCCGAATGGCGCGCTTTTGTTTTTCCACTTCGTCCCTGCGCTGCTCCGGCGCCGGCTGGGTGAAGTCCGACGAGTAACACATCATTGGGATGGTTCGTCTTTGCTGTTCCACGCGCTTCCGCAGCCGCTCCCATTCTGCCGGGGCTTCCGGTGGAATGAACCCCCAGTAGAATTCGAGGCCATCCACGTCGAACTGGGCCGCCAGGTCAATCCACTGATCGACCGACATTTCCCGCGTGGCGCAGAGTTGTTCGAGAAAGCACTTGGGGAATGCGGCGAGAGGCATGGTGGGATAAGGCTGTTCGCTTCCGGTGGCCGTGTTTCAATGACGAACGACGAACGGCCAATGACGAAGGAATGACGAATGACGAAGGCCGAATCGAAACTCGCCGGCGATCAGGGCCCGGGTTAGACATTGGGCACTTCGGGATTCTTTCGTCATTCGAAATTCGTCATTGGGCATTTTCTCGAATTAATTGGGCCTCATGACCGCTTTCACGTACTCCCCAGCGTGCATCTTTTCAAAGCATTCTTCCCACTCTTCCAGCCGCGCAACCCGATTGATGACCAGGTCCAAATTGATTTGGCCGGAAGCGATCATGGAGATCACCCGTTCCCAGACGGGCCAATTGTGCGAGAAGCTGCCTTGCAGCGTCACCGCCTTTTGCACCAAAGGATCGAGATTGTAACCCAAAGGCTGAGGGCCCCAGCCAACTTTGATGATCTGCCCGGCGGGACGGACCGCTTGCATCGCCAATTGCATCGTCGCCGAGACGCCCGCCGCGTCGATGACGACATCGACGCCCAGACCATCGCCAAGCTCTCGGACATAATCCAGCACGCCGCTCTCCAGCGCCGCATTCGCTCCAAGTTGCCTGGCGACCGCAAGTCGTTTTGCGTCGGCGGGCAATCCGCAGACAACCAAGTGGCCTGCGCCGCTCAATCTGGCCATCATCGCGCAGAGCAGCCCGATCGGTCCCGGCCCGATCACCAAAACACGATCCCCTGGGCGGACACGTCCGTTGACACAAACGGCATTGTAAGCCACGGAGCAAGGTTCGGTCAGAGCCGCTTTCTCGAACGGCAAGCCGTCCGGGACAAAATGCAGGCAGCGCTCCGGAACCTGCACGAATTGCGTCATGGCGCCATCGACGCCATAGCCAAAGCCCAGCCGGCTCGGGTCCAAATTGTATAGACCCTGCCGTGTGTAAGGAGATCGCTCGTCGATGACGGCGGCGGTTTCGCTGACGACGCGGTCGCCTTCTCGGAATCCTTTCACTTCCGGGCCGGTCTCCACGATCGAGCCGCCAAATTCATGACCGAGAATGCAGGGATAATTCACCTTCCAGCTCAGGCTGCCGAGCCATTGATGGAGATCACTCCCACAAATGCTGACGGCTTCGACTTTGAGCAAGACGTCTTTGGGCCCGATCTTTGGGATGGGCACTTCGCGCAACTCGACGCTGCGCGGAGCCACCGCGTAGTTCACTAAGCCTGGCATGGTGCATTTCATATCGATGATGCGAACAAGAGGGAGCTAGCAGACGACGCGCTTGAAGTGGAGCGCCGGTCTCCGATCCGGCGCGCTTCTTAACTCAAGCTGTTTCGCGCCGGGTCGGAGACCGGCGCTCCAAGGTTTAACTGCGTTCTGGAGGCGCTTCAGGCGCGTGTCGCGACCGAGCACCGCCGCCAATGGCGCAAGGTGGCGGATTTGAATCTCGGATTTCGAATTTGAAACCGTCCGCCTCGTCACTTCGTCGGCCACCATCCGGCAGCTCACGGAAAGGGAACATCGAATCCCGCGCTGGAAAATTACAGGGCGCCGCTCGTCAGCCCGCGATGGGAGCGCCGTTCTCCCTCTCCCCAAGGGAGAGGGCCGGGGTGAAGGGAAACGGGCCTGTGAACCGCTGGAGCAGTCCAAATTCGACACGAGGGCAGGAAATCCTCTAGCAACCCCCAATTCCTTCAATTGATCCCACTTCTCACTCGTCCTGGATGAATGCCGAAGGCTCATTTCTTTCGCTCCTTGCCAACGGGAACATCGCCGTAAGCATGAACCTTGGCGCAGATCTCGCGCAACATTCCTTCCACATCGCCGGCCGCGGTCTGGAACGAGTGGGGATCGATGGCCAGCGGAGCGCCGATCACGACCAACGGCGCGCCATACTTAGGGGTCTCAATCGCCTGTTGAATCGTCAGACCACCCACCGCTTGGACAGGGACATCGATGGCCTCCACGACTTCGCGCAACCGATCGAGCGGACTCGGAGCGGATTGCCCCCGTTGACGCCGCACGTTGCGATAGTCGTAGCCGATGTGGTGGATGACGTAATGACACCCGGCATCCGCCAGGAGTTTGGCGCCTTGGACCGGGTCAGGCATGGCCATGTTGTCACCCATGACTTCGATGCCGAAGTCGCGCCCGGCTTTGACGACCAGTTCGACGGTCTCGCGGTGGGCTTGCCCCATGACCACGACAAGCGTCGCTCCGGCTTTGGCCATGACTTCCGCTTCGAGCCAGCCGCCATCCATGGTTTTCAGATCGGCGACGATGGGCGTCATCGGGTATGCGCGGCGAAGTTCGAGGACGCCGTTCATCCCTTGGGCGATGACGAGGGGAGTGCCGACCTCGAGCCAATCCACGCCGGCTCGCAAGGCCATGGAAGCGGTTTGGAGGGCTTCGGGAATGCTCGTGAGGTCCAACGAAATCTGAATGATAGGCTTCATACGCCTCGCGGCTTCGCGCTCATGAATTTGAACTGGAGATAGAGGACCTTCTCGCGCCTGCCGAGGCAAGACCAAATCGCTTCGCAGCAGCAATTCTCATTTTAGCGTAGCGCAGGCGTCCTCGCCTGCGAGTTCGAGGGGCGTCCCGCCCCGTTTCTGTTCGAAAGGCGAGACGCCATTCGAACTCGCAGCCGGGACGGCCGCGCTACGAGGCCAAAATGATAATTGCTGGCTTCGCAGGAGCGCAATTTGCGCTTGGAAATGGAGTCGATTCCCGGTAGCTCTCCAGCCACAAAAGATCAAACACGAAAATCGACGACCTCTCCATGAACCAGGCCGGATCTATGATTTATGATCTATGATTTATGATTTGCGATCTATGATTTTCCATTGGCTATCGGCTATCGGCTATTGGCCCACCCGCGTGGGCCCACGGCCCCAATGCGCGAGCAAGATTTCGTGGACGATATCGATGCACCCATCCACCTCTGCCCCACCCAGGAGGGGAACCGTTATCGGCTGCACGGTGCGTAACTCCCTTGCTTGGGAGGGGCACGGGCGTGGGTTCATCGTCGCCATGCACACGCCGAAGCCTCGCAGCCTGCCCTCGGTTGTCACTTTCGCGTCCAAGTTCGTGGCCGCCGCGTGGCTGCTGAGCGCCCAGTTCAGCAGTCTGGCGCAGCCCGGCGCCTCCTGGAAAACCCATGACTTCCGCCGCCCTCGTCCACCCGTCGTCCAACCGGGCACTCCAAGCACATCGGAGCAGCCGGGGAAGGGGCCCTCCGATTCCATCGTGCTGTTTGATGGCAAAGATTTGAGCCAGTGGAGCAGCTTGGATGGCAGCCCGCCGAAGTGGATTGTTCGAGACGCGTGCATGGAGTGCGTGAAAGGCAGTGGGTACATCCGCACGTTGCAGAACTTTGGCGATTGCCAATTGCACGTTGAATGGGCCGCGCCGGTGCCTGCCCAAGGGGAAGGACAAGGCAGAGGCAACAGCGGAGTGTTCTTGATGGGTCTTTACGAGGTCCAGGTGCTCGATTCTTACGGGAACGTCACCTACGCAGACGGACAAGCGAGCGCGATTTATGGCCAGCATCCGCCGCTCGTGAATGCCTCGCGTCCGCCCGGCCAATGGCAGAGCTACGACATCATCTTCATGCGGCCGCGTTTCGGCGAAAAAGGCGAGTTGCTCGCTCCAGCGCGAATGACCGTCTTGCACAATGGTGTGCTCGTCCAAAACAACGTGACCCTGTCCGGGCCCACGGAATGGATGAGCCGGAAGCCATTCCTGGCGCACGCCTCCAAACTCCCGCTCTCCCTCCAAGACCACGGCAATCCCGTCCGTTACCGGAACATTTGGATCCGCGAGCTGTCTGACGCCGGGAGCAAGGAATTCACTTTCGCCTCAAGCGTGCTGGACCGATACGTCGGGACTTACCGTGTGGACGAGGGATTGACCATCACGGTTTCGAGGGTGGATTCGCAATTGACAGCGCGTCTCAAGTCACCGGGACGTGAAAATTCGTTTCCGTTGTTCGCCGAATCGCAGACCGCGTTCTTCATCAAGTCCGTCGATGCTCAGATTGTTTTTCACCCGGGTGCGGACGGGAAGGCCGACGCGTTGGTGTTCCACATCGGCGGAGAACAGCGGCCGGCGAAGAGGATTCAGTGAGAATTCTCGCAACCCGGCAAGGTTTCCACCAACCGGTTCAGCTTTAGAGAGGGGGAGCTGAAGCCTAAGTCCGAAATCGGAATCTCGAAATCCGAAACAAATCCAAAACCCAAAATTCCGAAATTTTAAAACTCAGTGCCGCCGGCCAGGCGCTAAGACCACAATTATCACACTTTACAAAGTGTGAGTGTTTCTCCCGCGGCATGTTTCGTTTCCCGTCGAACTTGAGGGATTATCGTTCCACCGTTTCGCACCCTGAAACGGACCAACACCCTCAATTTTGCACAGATTTCGAGAGGGGAAAATCCGCGAATCCCAAAGGGATTCCGCCCTCCAGCCCAGGGTTGGCGCGACGCGCCTACCCTGGGTGGGAGGTACAAGGCTCTCAACCCTGAAGGGGTTGCGGCTTGGCTGCGATTTACTAGCGCAACCCCGTTGGGGTTGAGACCCCTTTTGCCGGGTTTTCCCAGGGTAGCTCGTTCCTCGCAACCCTGGGCTCGGTTGCGGAATCCCTTTGGGATTCGCGAGAAAACCTTCACGACTTGTGTGCAATGTCCAGCTAATACCCGCGCTCCGAAAGGCAGCAAGAACGCGAGGACGCCTGGACTCCTCCCAGGAAATCCAGAAGCTTGGTTGTCAATGCTTCGAAAACAGTTCAAACTGCCGCCGTGAAAATCATAACCGACGAGCGCTGCACCGCTTACTCGGCTCCCGGTCACCCGGAACGGCCGGCGCGCGTTCGAAAAACTCTGGAGAAACTTCGCGCCCAAACCGACCTTGCGCTGACTTGGTCCGAGCCTCTTCCGGTGGAAGCCGAGATGATCGTCCGAGCCCATTCCAAAGAACACATCGATCGAGTTAAGGCGGCCGCCCACGACTTCGACGGCGACACGCCTGGGCACCCAGGAATATTCGACCACGCGGTCCGGTCTATCGGCGGCGGGCTGCAAGCGCTGAAAACCGCCCGCCAAGGCGAGCAGACCTTCAGCTTGTTGCGTCCGCCCGGCCATCACGCGACGAGAGACCGGGCGATGGGTTTCTGTTACTTGAGCACGGTCGCGATCACCGCTCTCGAAGCGCTCGCGACGGGAACGGCGAATATCGCGGTGTACGACTTCGACGTGCATCATGGCAACGGCACGGAAGCCATTCTGCTCGACCATCCGCACGCGGCTTTCTACTCAATCCACCAGCACCCGTGCTATCCGGGGACCGGCACCAAGAATGTCGGTCGCAACTGCTTCAATTATCCGGTGCCGCCGCGAACGCCCCGTTTGGAGTATCGGAAGGTCCTGGCGCAAGCGCTGGACGATTTGAAGAAATTCAAGCCGGACTTGGTCGCGGTCTCCGCCGGCTTCGACGCCTACGCGCGCGACCCGATCGCCCAGGAAACTTTGGAAGCCGAAGATTTTTATTGGCTGGGGCAATCGATTCGAAAGCTGGAGATTCCGGCCTTCAGCCTGCTCGAAGGAGGCTACAGCAGCGACTTGCCCGACTTGATCCTGGCCTACCTCAAAGGCTTGGAAGGAAAGTAAGAACCTGTTCTAAAAGTCAGGGAGGCATCTTGGCTGCCCAGCAATTCTCATTTTGATGACAGGCACGACCTGCGACCCGCTTGTAGTCCCGGCTTTAGCCGGTTTTCTCGCGCTGGCCGGCTAAAGCCGGGACTACATACGGGTCATAATGAGAAT
>JACQWK010000017.1 GCA_016209525.1 Verrucomicrobiota bacterium | reverse complement strand
CAATTCTCATTTTGGCCGTAACGCGGACACTCTTGTCCGCAAGACTTCCGAAAATGTGCGGACAGGAGTGTCCGCCTTACGGTCACGAACCGCGCCCGTTGCCAAAATGAGAATTGCTGTTTCCGGGGGGATCCTGGTTCCGTCGCCGGACGGCCGGGAGGTAGAATCCTGCTCCAACGTTCAAACAGGCTCTTCGGGAAGCCGGGGCTTTGGCTTGGGATGGCTCGACGTGGCAACCGGTTCCTTGGCGGCGGAGTCGCTGGAATGTTCAGGGAAAGGTTTGAAAAGATCGCGAGTGACGACCACTTGGGAAGGTTGGTCGGTTCGGGGAACAAAACCTGGGTCCTTCAGGCCGCACGCAACGTTCTGGCGGTTCGAGTTCGGCATTGTTTCCGCACCAGCAATCGGTGTTTTTCTTAATAGCATCCCCAGAGCTTGTGTCCATACGCACTCTTGCGTACGGCCGGTAGAACGATTCGACCTGGAAACAGCAGTTCAGCCGAAAGAAACGAAAGAAACCAAAGAAATCGAATCCTTTGCGCAAACCCGCTCGCTCACCTTGTGGGTGAATGGCTTCTGCCTCAGAACTTCTTTTCTTTGGTCATTGTTCGTTTTTTCGGCCATCCAACTGCCGGTTTAAGGATCAACAGTTCGGCCACAGTCGCGACATTTTGCTTGTGGAATGCAATGAACTCAGTAGAAGGAAGCATAACCTCGGCACAGCGCGATGAAACGGCTTACCTATCAAGATCTGCAACGGATCTCCGGCATCCTGCCTGAAGTGTATGGCCATACGGAATTGCGCACGTTTCCCCTGTTCGCGGCCGAGGTTGTCCATCGAGTTGTGGCCGCCGATTTGATCGAGTTCAACGAAGTGGGCGTGGATCAGTGTGTGTTGACCCAGAAACCGACTTCGCCCGAAGGCCTCCGCCATTACGATGCCTTCAAGGCGCTCCTGAACAAGCATCCCGTGCTGATCTCGCAGGATTCGCTCCGGCGAGTTGAATGTGCCAAGGAGCTAGCCTCTGGCGGCCGATCCGCGACTAGAGACGACGAATTCTATCGGCTCGTGGGAATCACGGACCAGTTGGCTTTTGCATTCGCGGCCAACCTGCGGTCTTGGGTCAGCGTGGTGTTGAACCGGTGGAAGCAGGCCTTCCGTGCGCGGGACGATTTGATGGTGCGTTTTCTGCAACCCCATATCGCCCAAGCCCACCGAAACGCGGTCGCTCTGAATGACTCCCGCCAAAAATCGGAGTCGTTGTCCGGCGCGTTCGCCTCGATGCACCGGGGCCTGGTTGTTTTGGACGAGAAGGGCCAAGCCCTCTGGATGACTCCGAGCGCTCAGCGATGGCTTGGCGCTTATTTCCCCGGAAGCCTTGATGAGCGGCGGCTCCCACGCGAGCTTCAGCGTTGGATCCAAGACCGACGGGCCTGGCTCCGTAAGAATGGCCGGATGGCTCTGCCCGAGCCGTTGGTCATCACTCAATCTCAATCCCGGTTGCTCATCCGATTCTCCGAGGACAGCCGCCAGCGACAATTCCTGTTCCTCAAGGAGGAAAAATCGGGGGTCTGTCCGTCGGCATTTATCCGGCTCGGACTCACGCGTCGTGAGGGCGAGGTGTTGTACTGGATTTGCCAGGGCAAAACGAACCCTGAGATCGCCGCCGTCGAAACGATCAGTCTCCGCACCGTGCACAAACATGTGGAGCATATCTTGGCGAAACTGAGCGTCGAAACCCGGGCGGCAGCGATGCTCACAGCTCTCCAAGCGTTGGACGAAGCCGAAACGATCGGCCAGGAGGAGGCGGTCGGTTAGTCAGGGATAAGTGCCTTCTTTGACGGACACCGTCGTATTCTCGCACATCCACAGCGCGTCCCGGAGGGAGTCACCGGCCGGCCCCAACGGCAGAGGCAACACGGGGTTGCCGTTTCTTACCGGCACTTTGATGCGCGAGCCGATCCATTTGTGGATTTCGGAGTGGCCGTCCGCGAAGGAGAAACCGCAGGCCCCGTTATGATAGGAAGCCGGCACATCAATAATCTGAGCGGTCTTGGAATCCGGCTTGGCCATCTGAACCGCGAACGCCGGATCGTTGACGCTGTCGGGATGCTCATCCACCAGCACCCAGGTTTTGACCGGATTCACGATGGAGCTCATCTTTTTATAGATTCGCCAATTACTCGCCGGCAGCCATGTGCCATCGTCGAAGACCTGGCTCATTGAAGTGCTGCGGACGCGCGGCAACTTCAGACCTTGGCTGTTTTTGACCGTGACTTTGTCGGCAGGGCATTTCCAGAGCGAAAAGTTGTTCCCGATGTAAGGCATGAGCGGGCTCTTGGCGACATCGACATTCACGTCCCAATTGGCGGGAGAAGAAGTGTAGTCCAACCATCCCTTGACCCAGACGACGCGCCTTCCATCCACAATGTCCCGCGCCAGCAGGAGGGTGTCGTTGTCGTCGTCGGCATATTGCCGCCATCCCAGCATCATTTGGCGGAGGTTGTTCAGGCAGCCAATGCCTTGCGCCTTGGTTTTGGATTTGGCCAGGGCCGGCAACAGCATGCCCGCAAGAATGGCAATGATGGCAATGACAACCAGCAGTTCAATCAGGGTGAAGGCACCGCGTTGGGACGCTGCGCGAAAGGAGGAGTAGTCTTGTTTTGGAGAAGTTTTCATAGCAAGCGCTCGTTGAGTGGATCACGGCGTTTTTAGCGCTGTTACCTCGCGGCGTCAAAGGTTAATCCTGGCAACCAGGGCCCGGTGGAAAAATCAGAATTTGGAAGGCAACAGATCCAAGTTGGCAGAGACAGAGCGCTGCACTGTTCCCACCATTCATTTCCTTTGTTCAATTCCGAATTTCGGGGTTAAACAGGGACATGAAATTGAATCGCGCAGCCTCAATTCTGGTAACCGGGTCGGCGGGAAGCATCGGACGCGCGGCCGTATCCGGTCTGTCGGCCGCTGGATGGCGCGTTCGCGGCTTCGATCGACTGCCAACGCCGGCGACCGGCGATTATGTCGTTGGTGATCTTACCGACTCCTCCGCCTTGCGAAAAGCGGCCGATGGCGCAGGCGCGATCATCCATCTCGCTGCCATTCCCGATGACGACGATTTTCTTTCGCGCCTGTTGCCGAACAATCTTGTCGGGCTGCACAACCTTCTCGAAGCCGCGCGGGTCGCGGGAGTGCAGCGCGTGTTGCTGGCGAGCACAGGCCAGGTGGTCTGGTGGCGGTTGCTCGAAGGCCCCTGGCCCATTGGACCCGACGCGCCCTACACGCCGCGCGACTGGTACGCCGTGACCAAGATCACCGCCGAGGCTGCCGGACGGACGTACGCCCGCAATCACAACATGACCGTTCTGGCGTTGAGACTCGGCTGGTTCCCGCGCAACCGCGAGCATGCCGCGGAAGTGGGCCGCACTGTCCGCGGCCCCAACATTTACCTGAGCCCGGGGGATGCCGGACGATTTTTTGCGCAGGCGATGGAAGCGCCGTTGGAGCCTGGCTTTGCCGTCTTGTTCGTCGCGAGCCGGCCTACGAACCGAATCATTTTCGATCTGGAGCCGACGAAGCGCCTGGTCGGATGGGAACCGAAAGACCAATGGCCAGTCGGTGTGGAGCACCTGCTGGAGGCACCACTTGCCTAGCGTGAGTGTGAAGCAGGATTTGGGGAGCACACGCGTCCTCGCGTGTTCCGACCGGCCACTCGCCGGTCGGAACGGAGTGTGATTCAACCAGAGAACGGTGACTTGTTCGAGCACGCTCGTGTGGTCGGCGGGGGCGCCGACCACGGCACGCGAGGGCGCGTGCGCTCCCCACTACTTCGCAAACCATGTCTTGGCCAGGGGGTCCGAGGTGAGGAAACGCAGCAGCAATTCCGCAACCTTTTGTCGGCCCGAATTGCTCGGATGCACTCCGTCTCCGGCAAAGTCCGCGCGCTCCCAGACGAGTGGGTCGATCTTGCGTCCCTGCGGACCGTCGGCCCACAGATACGGCCCCCACAACAGGAATGGAGATTTGACCAGCGCAAGTTCCGGGTCGCCCTTCATCTGGCGCTGAATGAGCCAGCGCGCGGCAAACGCGCTTTCGTAGGCGTACGGTTCAGGATTCAATGCGCCTGTGGCGTTTCCGCCATAAATGCGGCTGCCGAGATAAACGATGCGGAGGTTCGGAAACTGCGCCTTGGCGTTGTGCAGCACGGCGAGCGTGTCGCGTTCGAGTTTGCGCCCATGGTCCTCCAGTGAACCGGCCGGGGCTTTGTTGGCCAGTTTGATCCAGGCGACCTGCACTTGCCGAGGCGAAACCTTCGCCGCAGCGAGGCGCCGGCGCGCTTCCTCCCACGGGCGGCCGTCCGCCGGCACCCACTCCGCCATCGCTTGGCCGCCTTGAGCGCAGTCCACAATCGCGACCTTGGATGACTTGAGCGGCGATTGATCCGCCACTTGTTTGAAGCGCGAGAACTCCTGCGTCGCGTTCGACATGCTGATCGACACGAAACCTATGACCCCGCTTTCGTCCGGTTCGCCGTCGGCGTTGAGCGGACGAATCTTCGCCAGCTCCGTCTCGGCGGTTATGCGATGGGCCTCGGGCAGAGTGTTGTGTCCGCCGCCGTATAGTCCGCCGTCTTCGCCCTCGTAACGGTCGTTAGCGCTCATGTCGGTGAGCGGAGTGAGCCGTTCGGGGGCCTTGCGTTGATTGGCGGGACGCGCGGCGCCGCCGACTCCTGGAGCGCCGCGAGCACCAGCGTTGCGCGCCGCCAACGCGCGCTTGAGGTAAGCGTCCTCTTCGGGAGACAATTTATCTCCGCGCTGGCTTCGCTGGCGAAGGGCGCGTGCTTTGTCCCAATCGATCTCGGTGGCAGCGCCGGTCGCGGGCGCCGGATTCCCTTGTTGTGTCCGGCGCTCGGCTCGGGCGCGTTCGAGGTAGGCCGTTTCCTCGGCAGAGAGCGCCTCGCCGCGCTGGCGTCGTTCCATCAGCCGGCGGGCTTTGCTCATGTCCACCGGATCGATAGCCGGCTGGCTGTGGAGTGAGGTGAGGTTGAGAAAGAGAAACCCTGCGAGAAGGAGGATGCGTTTCATAGTGGTGTTAAACTTGGCCACAGAGTAGGCCCGTGGACGGAAGCTGCAAGCGGTTAAGACTGCGTGGCACTCCGAGAACGTCTTCAGGGCATCGCGAATCGAGGCAATTTGTACGCAAGAAGGCAACACAGCTCAAATCTATTCGGCACGCGAACGACTCAGCACGGTCTCAGCCAGACTCCACGGAATCAGGAGTTCCGCGTCGGCTCAATCTAAGGCGATCCTGAAAGGCATGCTGGTCTTGCCAGGCTCCAAGTCAACCAGTTGCCTGCCTAATCGGCGAGGTCAAAACTCAGAGTTGCAAAATGCAACCTTTAGCGTTATTAGTTCCTCATGGCATCTCCCGTGGCCATCAAAGTCTCAGCAGAACTCGCCGAGTCTGCGCGGGAAGCTGCTGAGGCTGCTGACCGCTCGCTCACCGGCCAAATTGAGCACTGGGCCAAGATCGGCCGTGCCGCCGAAGCCGTCATGCCCGTCCCCGTCGCGGCCGCGCTTAAACTATCCGTGGGCGACATTGATGCCATTCAAGACGAATCCATTCGCCGACGGGTGATCGAGGCTCTGGAGGCACTTCGGACCAAGCAGCCTGGAGAGATCCGCAAGCTGATAGGCCTCGACAAGAATCCCGCTTTCGAACCCGACCCGAACAATCCGGATGGCATCATCCGCGTGGACCCTGACGGCACTCGAACGCGCGGAACACTCAAACGCCGGACATTCGTCCCTTCAATCTCGTAGCATCCATGAAAACCGACCTCGATTCCGCTATGTCCCGATCTGCAATTTATCGTCAAAAAAAAGCAGTTTTCGCAAGACCGCCGTGAACTTCGCGCAACCATTCCTCCTCGCCTTCTGTGGTCCGAACGGAGCCGGCAAATCGACTCTCCGGCGCATCACGCTTGGTGATCGCAGCATCTCGTTCGTCGATCCGGACAGAATTGCCGACGAGGTTTTCGGCCAGCGCGCTGCGGAGCATGCCAACGATGCCGCCCAAATCGCGGAGTTTGTCCGTGCTGAGCACTTCAGGGCACGGCGTTCGTTCGGCTTCGAGACCGTCCTGAGCGACCCGGCTGGGGAGAAGGTACGATTTCTCCGTCAGGCCCGCGATGCTGGTTACTTCGTCGTTGTCCATTTCGTCGGACTCGATTCGCCGGAACGATCACGCGCCCGCGTCATTCAGCGTGTGAACGAAGGTGGGCATGACGTTCCCGACGACAAACTCTCCGCCCGTTACCCGCGCGTGATGGATAATCTCCGCCGCTTGCTCGACGTGCCGGACGACCTTGTCATTTACGACAACAGTTCCGCTGACGCGCCCTACCGAGTCATCGCCCGCCTTTCACGCGGAGCGCTGCTTGAACTCACAGGCGCCATTCCCGCCTGGGCACAACGTCTTGAACTTCCAGCCCGACAAACTGCGCAAACCCGAATCTTGCCATGAAGCTGAATCAGACCGACGCACTCGCGCTTCTCGATCTCCTCTTAGAAAGACCACCCAAGACATCGAGGCCGGGTGGTTTCACTGTCCGGCTGCAACGCCTCCGTAACCTCATCGCTGAAACCGGAACCGCGGAGCCGACTCTCGCCGCCATCGCAGAGCATGTCTTCCCCGGAGTTTCGGAAAACTCTCTCCGGACGACGCTCCTTGAGTTTCGCAAGGCGCTCGCCCAAGCCACGGAGGCCGCCGGCGCGCGCTTCGAACTCATTCGTCCCGACGCCCGCGGCGCGGACCTCTCCGAAATCCGCTGCCACTTCGACGGCACTCCCCTGCCGCGCCAGCCAGAGATGCGCCGCATGGCGAACAATGCCAACCCTCTCGGGCGGGCGCAGGAAGTAAGTGAGGAGGAACGCGGGCCATTGCGTGACATGGCGGCCAGCGCATCGGCGGTCCGCCCGGCGGTCGCGCTGGTGCGGCCTCGCATCGCGGCTTTCAAAAGCTCCGAACTTGAGCGCCTCGCTCACGTGCCGCTCCGCGCGGACAGCGATGGGCGGGAGCGGCTCCGTTTTTTCGTTTCATACGCGCACGCCGACACCGCGCAGGCCGAGCGTCTCCTCGGTCCGCTCGTCACCGATCTTGGTCTTTCGAAGAAGTTCGCTTACGACTTCTGGCGTGACCATCTCATCCTGCCAGGTGAAGGCTGGCACGCAGAAATCCAGGACGCCCTGCGCGATTGCGACTTCGGCCTCGCGCTCGTCAGCCGCGACTTTCTCGCCAGCGAGTTCATCACCAAACACGAGCTGCCCGTCCTCGTTTCCGGTGAGAAGCCGCTTATCCCGGTCGCCCTCGGCTTGCTCGATTACGACCGACAAGACTTGCGCGGCCTCGAAGAAAAGCAGATCTACCGCTTCCAGCTTCGGCCGAACGAATTCAGATGCTTTGCCCAATGCGCTGGACAGGTTGCCGAGCGATTCGTCGCGGATCTCGCCCGCGCCATTGAGGACCGCGCAGAAAAGGCCGTCAAAGCCCGCAAGGAAGCCCTCGCTATGCGCGCACTCGCCGAGCCGGAAGTGCTCACACGGCTGGCTGTGGATAATCCCGACTTTCACCGCGCGATCGTCGAAATCCAGCGCTCCGCGGAGTTTCGTGGAGAGCCTCCCTTCGCTGGCGATACGAATTTGGACGTTGAACCGCGAGGCGGAGCGCCGGTCTCCGACCCGGCACGAGTAGGCGCATCTGGAGTGCCGGGTCTGGAGACCGGCGCTCCGGTTCACAACTTCGAACCCGCGGCGGAGACAACCCCGCCCCCAACAGCAAAGTCTGGGCGTATCGCGTTGCTGCGCGAGTTCTCCCTGAGACAGCTCCCACCCGAAAAAGAGGCCACCGTCCAAGCCGCCGCCGCCATGCTGAGACTTGACGCCGCCGAGCGTCTCCTCACCGGCTCCGGGGAGGACGACCCCTACGCCGCGCTCGAACGCCAGCGCACTGACGCGGTCCGCTATCTCTCCGGGTGGTTCCGCGACGCCAAGCAGCCGCCATTCGCCGCTGTCCTCGGCGAGATCGGATCGGGCAAGACGACCATGCTGCAGATGCTCTCCCGCGCGCTCAGCAAGGACGCGCCACACGATGCGCCGGCCGTCTTTTTCGTGGACTTGCGCGACTACATCGCCGACGCAAATCCCACGCTGGAGCACCTTCTCGCCGACCAGCTCCGCCGCCACGACCGATCAGGCAAGCTCACGGTCCGCGACCTCACCGACGCTGTTCAGACCGGCGGTGCGCTCATCATTTTCGACGGTCTGGACGAAAAAATCATCCCGCTCGCTGACGGCCCGCGCCAGCGTTTCATCGGCGAGCTGTTCCGCATCCTGCCGCCGGACGTGATGGACCGCCCGGCGTCGTCGGGCCGCGGAAGAGTCATCATCTCGTGCCGTTCCCATTACTTCCCGAGCGTGCTCGCGCTGGCCAGCGGCTTCACCGACCAACAGCGCGCCCAGCTCAATCCGCGCGACTACACCGCCTGCTTCATGCTCCCGTGGAATGAGGACCAAGTCGCCGATTATCTCGCCCAAACGCTCGGTGAGGATCACGTCGAGGACGCGCTGGAAATCATCGGCTCCGTTCACAACCTCACCGATCTCTCCCGCCGGCCCTACCTGCTTAGCCTCATCGCCCAACAGATCGGCGACTTGGAGCGTGAACGTGCCGCCGGGCGCCCCGTCAATGCCGCCTCACTCTACCAGACATTTGTTGAAAAATGGCTCTTGCGTGACGATGGCAAGCATCAGTTCACCAAGGAGCACAAGCGCCTCACGATGGAGTCTCTCGCCGCCGATCTCTGGCGCGACAATGCCCGCGAATGGCCGTGGTCTCGTGTCGCCGAGTGGCTCGACACGTTCCTTTACGAAAACCCTGTCATTGCCGCCCGTTACTCACGCGACAAAATCCCCGCGGACATCCTCAACCAGGACTTCCGCACCGCCACCTTCTTCCTGCGACCGGACACGTCGAAGGACGGCTTCCGCTTTGCCCACACCAGCTTGCTCGAATTCTTCCTCGCGTGCCGCCTCCTCAAATGCCTCACGCAAACCGGAGCTGCTGCCGTCTGGGATTTGCCCATGCCGTCCTTGGAGACGTTCGATTTCGCCGGGCAAATCCTCGAAACTATGAGCCGCGCGGACTGCGAGCGCGCGCTTGCAGGGCTGCAAGCTTTGTTGGAGAACGCAGCCAGCCCCGATCGTGCCCGCCTCGCCGCGTTTACGTTCCTCGTGCGGGCGGCAAAGCAGGGCCATCCCATCCCGAAAAACGTGGCTGTGCAGGCGCGGGATTTCGACCTCACCGCGTGGGAGATTCACGGTTCAGAAGACCGCCCGCTCCGTCTGGCTGGCATGGATTTCTCCGGAGCGACACTCATTCGCGCGTCGTTCCGCCATGTCGAAATGTCCGATTCCCGCTGGCACGGAGCGGATTTGCGGAGCGCGGAGTTTATCACCTGTGGGCTGGAGCGGGCGAACTTCTCAAGCAGCGGCGACACGCCGGTCGTTGTCAATGACGCCTCCTGTACACCCACGCGCCTGGAAGGCGTCCGCCTACGCCACTGTCGCATCGCCGGCAGCCGCATCACCGGCGCGCGCCTTGACGGAATCCGCGTAGAGTCATTGACCCCGGCCCCAATTATAGAGCGCCACTGGCGAGACAGCCTGGCCACTTATCGCTCCGCCTCGGCAGCATCGGGTATCTGGCCTGCGCCGCTGCCGACCTGTTCCGTCGCGCCACTGCCGCCTGAACCTCCACTCTCCGAGCTGCCGAGCGCTTCCTGGTCGTTGGGCCATTCCAACGAGGTCTGGAGCGTGGCCTTTTCGCCCGAAGGCACTCGACTGGTCAGCGGCTCCTGGGACAACTCCGTGCGCCTCTGGGACGTTGAGAGCGGCGCCTGTCTGCGCGTGCTCATGGGCCATTCCAACGCGGTCTGGAGCGTGGTCTTTTCGCCCGATGGCACTCGCCTGGCCAGCGGCTCCTGGGACAACTCCGTGCGGCTCTGGGACACTGAGAGCGGCGCCTGTCTGCGCGTGCTCACTGGCCATTCCCACGGGATCTTGAGCGTGGCCTTTTCCCCTGATGGTAGTCGCCTGGTCAGCGGCGCCTACGACCACTCAATCCGCCTGTGGGACGCGGAGAGCGGCGCCTGTCTGCGGGTGCTCACGGGGCATTCCGACCGGATCTCGAGCGTCGCCTTTTCCCCCGATGGCACTCGCCTAGTGAGCGGCTCGTGGGACAACTCCGTACGCATCTGGGACGTGGTGAGCGGCGCCTGTCTGCGCGTGCTCACCGGCCATTCCAACGGGGTCAGGAGCGCAGCCTTTTCCCCCGATGGCACACGCCTAGCAAGCGGTTCCGAGGACAACTCCGTACTGATTTGGGACGTGGAGAGCGGCGCTTGTCTCCGCGTGCTCACGGGCAGTTCGAGCGCAGTCAGGAGCGTCGTCTTTTTGCCCGATGGCACACGCCTCGCCAGCGGCTCCTTGGACAACTCCGTGCGCATCTGGGACGTCCAAACCGGCGTCTGTCTGCGCGTGCTCACGGGCCATTCCAACACGGTTTGGAGCGTGGCTGTTTCTCCCGATGGCACGCGCCTGGTCAGCGGCTCGGAGGATAAGTCCGTGCGCATCTGGGACGCGGAGATCGGTGCCTGTTTGCGCGTGCTCGCAGGCTATTCCGAACTGTTCAGGAGCGTGGCCGTTTCTCCCGATCGCACAAGTCTGATCAGCGCCTCCGGCGACACATCCGTGCGCGTCTGGGACGCGGAAAACGGGGAGGAACTCGAAGTGCCCATGGAGGCGCACCGTTGGCTGGAAAGGGGTGTGCGAGCGAGTGGAAATCTCATGATTTCCCTGCTGGGAACCATCCGCTACACGCGGAGCGATGGCACCGAACTCGACATCGCCGCGCTACCGGACGGCGGCTACGCGGTGCTGATGCGAAAACCGGGCGAGACCCGCTGGCGGCTGGCGCGGGCCAAGGGCGAATACTGGCGTTACGTGAACGGCGTCACCGACACCCGCCCCGACGGCACTCCCGGGCGCATCATCTGGCCCGCCGTCTTGGAACCGTGACTGCGCCCCTCTCCATGAACGGAGACGTTTGGAGTCCCGCCTTCAGGCGGCCTGGCTGGCGGAGTTTCAGAGCGCCGGAATGCTCGCACGCCTGGCCGGCTGAAGCCGGGACTCCAAACCAGAGCACTGGCTCATGGTCCCATTGCGTTGGTTACGCGATTGGAGGCCGATTCTATTTCGGCCGAGAGAAGTCAGAGCCTCCTTACGTCGGCTGCTACTGTTCGCGGGTTCAAAGCACGAGTTCGCGTTGCCCAATCAACGCAGGTGCTCGTCAAACAGCTCATAGGCTGTCTCTCGGGCTGACTCTGGGAAATCGTGGTCGCAATCGGGATGGTCCACGCGCAGCTTTTCCGACGCGCCGTAGAGGCGATAAACCGGCAGCGCGGCGGCGGCGATGGCATCGACGCTTCGCCACTTGAAGTTGCTGTCGTGGAGCGGCGCGCTGATGTAGCACACCCGCGGGGCGAGCGCGCCGATGAGTTCGTGGAAATCGAACGGGATTTCGGCCAGCCGACGGCGATAATCCGCCAGCAGCGGCATGTAACGCTCCTGAGTCCAGCCTTTGCCCGGCAGCCACATCTCCGGCTTTTCGCTGTAATAATCGAGATACGAATCCAGGCCGCAGCTCGATACGATCACCTTGATGCGCGAGTCAAACACGGCGGTATAAACGGCATTGTGGCCGCCGAGTGAATGGCCGATTACGCCGAAGCCGCCGCGCTTCACGAACGGCAGCGATTCAAGCAGGTCCAGTCCGCGGATGTTGTCCCAAATGGCCTTCATAGTGCCACTGGCGTGGCCAAACGCTTTGAGATCGGGCTGGTAGTCGGCCAGCAAGGGATAACTTGGCGCCAACGTGACGTAACCGCGCTCGGCCAGTTCAACGGCATATTGGCGGTTCGGTTTGCCACCCAGGCCGACGACGACTTTGTGGCCGAGGGTGTGATCGGTCGGATGCAAGCAGAGCACGGCTGGGCGCGGTTTGCCGCCGGCCAAGGCTGTCTTTGGCAAGAGCAAGTAAGCCGGCACGCGCGAGTTTGGTTCGGATGCGTAAGTGATCAGGCGCCGCACGTAGGCGCCGCAATCGGCTTCCTCTTCGATCTTCAGGTCGAGCGGGCAACGTTTGCGGTCGTCGGGAAGCATCCCCATCACATGTTGCGCGCCCGCGAGTATTTCGGCCCGGCGTTTCGCCCAATCGGCGACTGTTTTGACCGGTTGGATGGCGCCGTCGCCGTTGCAGTAAGTCAGCAAGATATTGCGGTCAAGCCGGGGCTGGGGCAAAGCGACTTGTGGCTCGGCTGCGGATGAGCAGTCGATGAAGAGCAATGCCAATCCGACGCCGGGCACCCAGAGAGGGAGCGTCGGTCTGAATTTGCGTCGCCAGCCGCAGAGGGCAAGTTTTGGGTCAATCATAGGCCAAGGCATGCTGGCACGATCTTTGAAGACACATTCTTAGCCGCCAATATTTCAGCAGAGATGGCTAGCGCACGCGCCCTCGCGTGCCGTGGTCGGCGCCCTCGCCGACCACATTCAGGCGGCGGAAGGAGTCACCAATAGTGATTGAATTTCAACACCGACTCGACCGGCGAGGCGTCGGTCGGAACACGCGAGGGCGCGTGTGTTCCCCGTTCTTTGCTGCATGCTCACGGCTTAGCTGCGGAAGGCGGACAACCATTTCCACGAGGCTCTCGAGACATCATGCAGCGCGCGGACACGGCTGTCCGCGCTCCCATACTTATGTCTGGCCGCTCGTCAATTCCCAGCCCTTGCGATATTCGCGCACCAGATACTTGTTCGCTTCAGGCGCGTTCGTGACTTTCATCGTAGCGGCGTCGAAGAGCAGTCTCCGGCCTCCCAGACGCAGCGAGACCGCGCCGAGGTTGAACGCATCCGAGATCGGTCCGGCCAGCAGGAAATCTCCGTAAGTCGGTTTGCCGCCCTTGAAAGCCGCGGCCCAAGCGGAGTCGCCACGGCCCTGAAACTCTCCCTGACCGCGTTGCCGAGGGGCCGGCTCAGGCAGGTTCTTCGCCGCGCGGTAGTCGCGCATCTTTCGCTCGGGAATGATCTGCGGACTCTCGCCGCGGAAACCGGCCAAGATCTTCCCTTTGTCGCCCGCGAACATCATCCCTTCAGGTTGAAACTCTTTGTTATCTGCCTCCAGCTCTTCGGGAGTGGGTGGTTTCATAGAGCCGTCGTACCAAAGGAGGTCAAGCGCCGGCCGCTCGGCTTTGGCTGCGAACCTGAAACGAATCGAACAGGCCGCGGGGAACGAGAAATCGTTTCTGATTCTGACGGCGACGTTGCCATTGAGCGTGCAGGTATGGTTGGGCCTTGATTCCACGGCGAATGGCGAATCCAAATTGAATTCACGGAACACTGGCCAGAGGCTGTAGTGGCCCATGTCCGCCAGCGAGCCGCCGCCGAATTCATACCAGCCTCGGAAGACGGCATGGGTGTAGTTCGGGTGATAGGGCCGGTCGAGCGAAGGGCCCAGCCAGAGCTGCCAATCGAAACCTGCCGGAATCGGAGGTGAGTCTTTCGGGATTTCCGGATATTGCGGCCACATGGGGCGGTTTGACCAATTGTGAATCTCACGCAGCGTGCCGATGGCGCCATCGTCGATCCAAGCCTTGATGGCGCGAATCTGAGCTCCCTCACTGGCGGGAAGGAAATGTGTCGCGACTTTCGTCCGGCGGGCGGTCTCGACAACCAATCGGGCCTCGTGAACCCGATTGGCGATCGGTTTGTGCACCAGCACGTGCTTGCCCTTGTTCATGGCCGCGATGGCAACGGTGGCGTGGAGATGGTCCGGCGTCATGACTTTGACCGCGTTGACGTCTTTCTCCTTTTCCAGAAGCTCTCGAAAGTCCGCGTAGGTGGCGCAACCCTGGAAGTGCTCCGCCGCTCTTTGCTTCGCATAAGTAGTCTCGATCAGTTCTTTGGCCACATCCCGCCCGCCGGGAATACCGGGCGCGCCGCGCCTCCAATCCGGCTTGCCCAGGGCATTGGCAATGGAGGCCCGCAGTCCGTCTCGCGACCAGTCCACATAATCGTGTCCGTCTTTGACGGGGTCGCAAATGGCGACAATCTGGACCTCCGGCATGGTGAGCATTCGAAGCATTTCTCTTAATCCCTGAGTCCCGCATCCGATGTAGGCCATCGTAATCTTTTCGCTGGGAGCGACAAATCCCTGCCCTCCCAGGACGTGCCGCGGCACGATCGTGAAAGCCGTGGCGGCCGCGCCGCCGACGAGAATGAAGTTGCGCCGGGAGAGCGCGGGCTTTGGTTCGTTTGTGCGTTGGCTTGGTTTCGTCGGTTGCGAATCTTTGGTTTTCATAGGCTGTGAAGTTTTCCTGTTGCCGATGGCTGGTTCACTGATCAGGCCGCAGGATAGCTGCTCTGGCGTTCCCCCTCACCCCGGCCCTCTCCCATGGGGAGAGGGAGAATTGTCCGCTTCTTTTCGTCAAACCGAACCGGCTTGAACAATCGGGGCGCGGGCTGCGTTGTCCCCTCTCCCTGAGGGAGAGAGTCAGGGTGAGGGGAACCACGACGTCGGAATACCTGGCAGTGCAGGCTATCCCAGGGATCTCTCAGCAGTAAAAGCATTTTCCTTTTCTCGCCACGATATCCAGGCTAACCGATCAGATACTTTCCGACGAGGAAAATCGAGGCGCGGTGGCTTCAACGGAGGCGCCCAGATTCTTCCGGGCGCGCCTCCGGCTGGCGCACATTGGAAGTCTCTCAGTATCGCTCGAAATCGTCGCAAGCTGCGCAATGGAGCGCGGCCTTCCAGGCCGTAGCGGCACGGAAAGATCGAGGTGCCCGAAAATCTCCAAGCCTCGACTTCGGCGTGCGGCCGCTGCGGCCTGGAAGGCCGCGCGCCGGAAAAATCGTCGCAGCTTGCGACGAATTCTGGCGATACGGCAGAGTGCAACTCTGCGTTACGCACGCCGAAGATTCGCACGGGCCGGCACCCGCCATGAGTTGCGCCCCGTAACAACCACGCCTGAGATAGGGGTGCATCCCGGAGTTGTTGGCCACGGGACGCCCGCCGCTACGGCGGACGACAACACACAGATACGTCTCGGTTCTGACCGCAGCCGATCTCAGACTTGAGCTACACCAATGCTGGCATTAAGTTCGGGCTTATGCCCGAGCCAAATCAAGAAACCCATTCGGAAAGGAATGCGAGCCGGAGCCTATACCAGTTGGGCCTGGTAGGGACATCGCGCGGCGATGTCCCTGCCCGCGCAGCAGCGGGCGGAACAGGCACCGGCCAAACCGAATCATCAGCTCTTCCGGTTGCGCCGCTGCACGCAACGTGGACGGCGCCGCGCGCCATCCCTACCGCGCTCAACATGCGCCGGAGCCAGCCATTCCTGGTTTTATCCCTCTGGGTACTTTCCAGTTTTTTGAGTTTCGCTGCGGAAGAAAAGGCCGAAGGAGAGCCTTCTCGTTTTATGCGCTTCGTCAAGACGAGCGCGAGCGAAGGCCATGTCGATACTGCTGTCACGAGCTACCGCCGCGCCGACGGGGTTTCCGTCGTCTTGATCGCCGCGGTTCACATCGCCGATGCGGATTACTATGAAAAGCTCCAGAAGCGGTTCAAGGATTTTGACGCCGTGCTTTACGAGATGGTGAAGCCCAAGGAGAAGCCGATGCCGAACCGCCAGCCGGCGGACAATCCGGTCAGTTTAATGCAAATCGGCATCAAGAATCTGCTGGAGCTGGAGTATCAGTTGGACGCGGTCGATTATTCGCCGGCCAACTTCGTTCACGCCGACATGGATGTGAGCACCTTTCGGCGGCTTCAGCAGGAACGGGGGGAGAGCATTCTTGGGCTGATGATCCGAGCGATGCTCGAGGAACAGAATCAAAAAGCCATTTCTGCCAATCCATACGACGGAATTCAATTCCTGTTCGCCTTGATGAGCAAAGATAGCGCCTACAAACTGAAGTTTCTCCTGGCGCATCAACTGGAGACCATGGAATCCATTCTGTCCGGGATCGATCAAGGGAGCGACGGCCAAGGTTCCGTGCTCTTGAGCGGACGCAATCGGGTCGCGATGGAAGTGCTGGCAAAGCAAATCAGGGCGGGCAAGCGCAAGCTGGCGATTTTCTATGGCGCCGGACACATGCCCGATTTCGAAAAGCGGCTTTTGCAGTTGGGCTTTCAGAAATCGAATGAACTATGGGTCACGGCCTGGGATATTCGGCGGAAAGAGCCCACCAAGTGAGATCGAGCGGCGTCAACTTCTTGCCACCGAATCAGCCTGGCCCCTATTCCCCTCACCCCGGCCCTCTCCCACGGGGAGAGGGAGGATGTTCCGCAGTCGCCGGAACAGTCTAGCGGCGCGAGTCGGCCAACTCGCGAGGTTCGTCGCGTGCTCGACACCCAAGGTGTCCTAGCGTTATACAACTCGGATGAATCCTCAGTTGATTTCTGCCGCCGTGACGGCGTGCTTCCTTCTGGGCCAAGGACTGTTGGGCGCCGAATTTGACGTCGTCGTCTATGGGGGGACATCTGCCGGCGTCATGGCGGCGGTGCAGGCCAAGAAGCTGGGTAAGACGGCGATCATCGTCTGCCCGGACAAGCATCTCGGCGGCCTGTCAAGCGGAGGCTTGGGTTTCACGGACACAGGGAACAAGGCGGTGATTGGCGGATTGGCGCGCGAATTCTATCACCGCGTGTGGAAAAGCTATGATCGGCCGGAAGCTTGGAGGTGGCAAAAGAAGGACGACTACGGGAACAAAGGCCAAGGCACGCCAGCCATTGATGGGAAGCAGCGAACGATGTGGATCTTCGAGCCGCATGTGGCGGAACAAGTCTTCGAAGATCTCATCATGGAATATGAAATCCCCGTTCACCGCGACGAGTGGCTGGACCGCGCCAAGGGCGTTAAGAAATCCGGCGAGCGGATCGAGTCGATCACCGTGCTTAGCGGCAAAACTTACGCTGGAAAAATGTTCATCGACGCCACGTATGAAGGCGACCTCATGGCCGCTGCCGGTGTGGATCATCACGTTGGCCGAGAGGCTCAGAGCGTCTATGGCGAACAATGGAACGGCGTGCAGACAGGCGTCCTTCACCACCGCCATCATTTCGGCGTTTTGAAACAGCGGATCAGTCCTTACGTGATTCCTGGCGATCCTTCCAGCGGACTGCTGCCGCGCGTCAGCCCCGTGCCGCCGGGCGTTCACGGCCAAGGCGACAAACGAGTGCAGGCTTATTGCTTCCGCATGTGCCTGACAGACCATCCCGACAATCTCGTGCCGTTTCCGAAACCGGACGGCTACGATCCCAAGCAATACGAGCTGCTCCTCCGTATCTTCGAAGCGGGCTGGCGCGAGACGTTCGACAAGTTCGATCCCATCCCGAATCGCAAGTCCGATACCAACAATCACGGCCCGATGAGCACCGACAACATCGGCGCCAACTACGACTATCCCGAAGCCTCCTACGAGCGGCGTCGAGAGATCATCCAGGAGCACGAGACCTACCAGAAAGGCTGGCTGTATTTCATCGCCAACGACCCGCGCGTGCCCCGCGATGTTCAGGAGAAAATGCGGCGCTGGGGCCTGGCTAAAGACGAATTCACCAACAACGGCCATTGGCCGCATCAGATTTACGTCCGCGAAGCGCGGCGCATGATTGGCCAATACGTCATGACTGAAAACGAATTGCTCAAGAAACGTCCCACGCCGGATTCGGTGGGCATGGGTTCCTACACGATCGATTCCCACAACGTGCAGCGCTACATCACGCCGGAGGGCTACGTTCAGAATGAAGGCGACATCGGCGTTCCGACCAAGGGACCTTACGAGATTGCCTACGGCGCGCTGGTGCCGAAGAGAGGCCAGTGCGAGAACCTCCTCGTGCCCGTGTGTGTGTCGAGCTCGCACATCGCATTCGGATCGATTCGGATGGAGCCCGTGTTCATGATTCTTGGCCAGTCGGCCGCAACTGCGGGAGCCTTGGCCATCGAGGCTGGAATCGCCGTGCAGGAAGTCCCGTACGCAAGATTGCGCGAGCGGTTGCTCAAGGACGGCCAAATCCTGGAGGCAGCGGTTCCGAGCCCTGGCCGTCGCGAGGGACTCGATCCGGCGAAGCTGAACGGTGTGGTTGTCGATGACAGCCAAGCCCAGGTGAAGGGAAGGTGGACCGATAGTTCGGCCATCGGGCCTTGGATTGGGCGGAATTACCGTCACGACGGAAACGCGCGTGACGGCAAAGCTGAGGCCCGGTTTGAAACCCGGTTGCCCAAGTCCGGTTCCTACGAGGTGCGCCTAGCTTACACCCCAAACGAAAACCGCGCCTCACGCGTGCAGGTAGAAGTTCACCATGCTAGCGGCCGGCGGAGCGTGGTGATCAACCAAAAGCAAAGGCCACCGATTGACGATTTGTTCGTATCACTCGGTGTGTTCGAATTCATCGCAGCTCGGCCCGCCGCCGTCGTGGTCTCGAACCATGGCACCGATGGCTACGTCATCATCGACGCCGTTCAATGGGTGGCGCGATGAAGCCTTAGCCCGGTAATTTTACAAACTCGTGGCGCAGATTTTCAATCTGCCGTATCGCAGGATTGCATCCTGCGGGGCGCCGAAACGTTTGGACGCGTCGGCATGGTCCAGCGCCCTGCCGATTGCAAATTGGCGATACAGCGCAACGCGGCACAGCCGCAATCAAAACGGCGCGCGGCCGTCCAGGCCGCAGCGGCTCCGAAAGACCGAGGTGCCCGAAAATCTCCGAGCCTCGACTTCGGCGTGCGGCCGCTGCGGCCTGGAAGGCCGCGCGCCGGGAAAATCGTCGCTGCTTGCGACGATTTCTGGCGATACTGCTAGAGTGCAACTCTGCGCTACGATGCAACTCACGCTCAACAGATACAGCGCCGGTCGAATAACCTGCGGGCGCGTGTGCTCCTAAAGCCTCACTGCATGAGTGCGTCTCAGGCGATCTCAGTTAACCGCCCAGAGCGTCACAGACTCCGCGTCTTTGACAAACAGCCGGTTGCCCGACACGACGAGATGCGCGTAGGTCGGAGAGTCTGCGACCTTGATCTTCGCCACTTCAGAGTATTCCTTTTCGCTAGGCTGCAAGACGATGAGTTCGGAGGTGGGCGTGAGCGCCATCAGCACCGAACCGGCGTCCACGATTGATCCATATCCACCGCCGCGCCCACCGCGTCCTCCTCCGCCCGCGGCCTGTGGTCCGGCGGCAGTCCAGACGCTCTTGCCGGTCTGGGCGTTGACGCAGAAGAACTGGTTGCCTTGCGAGAGGCCGAAGAGCAGGCCGCTCTTCAGGACGAGGGAATTGAATTGAGGAGACTGTTCGCTGTTGCTCCAGACATCCTTGGCGACCATTCCGTCGCCTTCCTTTTCCAGCTTTACGGCTCTAATGCCGCGGCCTTGTCCGGCGTAAATGAGCGTCTGGCCATCCACGATGGGCGTGGAAGCGTTGTAACCCATACCTTGCGGAGCGAACGCGATTTGCCAAAGAGATTTTCCGTTGGAGACACCGACCGCCATCAGGCTTTTCTCCGTTTGAGCGATGATCACCTTGGCGCCGCCGACCGTCATGAGGACCGGGGAGGCGTAGGCGGGGCTTTCGCCTGTCCATTTCCACTTTTCGTTGCCGGTGGCGAGGTCGTAAGCAACGATCCCGCCGTTGTTCTGCCCGCCGAGCTGCGCGATGCACATTGCGTCCACGACAATTGGCGACGAGGCCGCGAAGAATCGCGGCCATGCGCCCTGAAAATCATCTTTGCGCCAAACCACCTTGCCCGTCGCAGCGTCCAGGCAGGAGAGAATCCCGCGCACTCCCAGCGTCAGGACCTTGCCCTCCGTCACCGTTGGCGAACTCCGTGGTCCCGAGTGGCCCGACGCGGGTCCGGTGGCGCCCAGCGAGTCATACTTTTCCTGCCACAGTTCTTTCCCAGTGGCGGCGTCGAGGCAACGGATGACTTCGCTGCTTTCCTGGCGAGCAAAGACATAAAGTTTGTCGCCGACCAAGGACGGCGTGGCGTCTCCCTGCCCCACGGTTACTTTCCATTTTTGGGTCAATTCCTTGGGCCAAGTGCTGGGGGGCTGGAAGCCTGTAGCTTTGGCGTCCCGATTGGCTCCACGCCATTGGGGCCAATCTTGGGCCATGAGGCCGTTTGCGTTGATGAGAAATGCGGAGAGTGAGACCACCGCCAATGTCCGATTTGCGTTCTTCATGTTTGCTCCTATAGGATAAGGGAATTCGCCTTATGATCGGGTGGAAAAATGAGCTCGACCGATCGTCATGACAAAGGAGAAGACGGAATCATTCGGCTGCGGGTTTCAGGGAAAGCCGCGAAGCTTCTTGACTAGAGTTTGGGACCCTGAACCCCAGCCGACGTGAGGCGAGGAGCCCGATCTAGGCTTTTCCGCGGATCAGTCGCTTGGATAATGACACTTACGGAATTCTGGTTGAATCCCTTGAAACCACCCTTGCGCTGGAGATTCTCAAGGTGGCTTCCAATGGCGCCTTCTCGGAGGAACCGGTCGAATTGCGTTGGGTCGATGAGTCCGGTGTGGAGCAAGCGCTCCGCCCGCTCGCGGCGAACGGGCCATCGTTCTCCTTCGGTAAATGCCTGCTTGAGGAACGGGAGATCGGAAAACGGCTTCATCGTGGCAATCCCTTCCGCGGCGAGTTGCTTCCGAAGCAGGTTATGATCGAAGCGGCACTCCAAATGGTGCATGCCGGCGTCAAGGAAGCTCTCTCCATGCAGACCAACCCAGAGCCCGATTGTTCCCAATCGGGTGGGCGGGGGAAGAGTTCGCCGGGAAAAATCGATTTCCGTCTCTCCCGGCTCCAAATCGACGTCGCAAAATGCGACGATTCCTTCCACCGGTTGCTCCAAAATCTGGGCGCCCCAACCCGCCTGCGCCCCCGCGTAATAACGTTCGCGGCGTTCAAAGCCGAGTTTCTCCAATGTCCGCATCAGATCCACGAAGTGCCGGCGCGAACTTCGGAACGTGTGATGATCGTGATTGGCCCAGCCTAAGCCGAGCTTGTCCTGCCGGCGCTTCTGAACTTGCGCGGCGCGATTGCGGCGCTCCCAAAAGGCTCGTTCCTCGGCAAAGACGATATGACAGGCCAGATCGCGACCCACCAGCGCGACCAACCGATCCACCAAGTCCAGCGTAGCGCGAAATCCATCGCCGTCATCCTGGAAAATGCGTCGCCGTGTCTTCCAAAGTTCGTGCGCTTTGAGGATGGCCTCGGGTTCGCCCGGTCGAGTTCTCGGCGCCTGGAAACCACGATAACCGCGCCGTTCGATGATCTCGAAGCAGGCGCCGTTTTCCGATGCCACCGCCAGCCGCCGCAACCGAGCAAGAGGCTCGCCTTCCGGAGTCCCGACGATCCCGTGGGCCGCCATGAAATCCGTAATGCTGTCCACACGGAGCACGAGCGTGGTGCGAGATTCCGCAACCGAGACCGTGGGATCCGAAACCATCCGAGGCAGGAGGGCTTCTGGATGCCAAAGCGCTTTTTGGATGGCGGACGGCGTTTCATTCAGCGGATCACTGGAAAACCCCGCAGCCCGCAGAGGCTGTTCGGCGTCCGCGGGCAAGACGAAGTGATCGACCCAGTCGATCAACAACGTGCCTGTCTCCGCCCGCATCCGCTCAGACAATTCCAAGGCAAAGGCGTTGCGCGTGAGGAAATCCTCAATGTGGCGCAGCACGAGGTTTTCCGCCTCGAAGCATAGTGGCCAGTCGAACTTGCTTTCTCTGGCCGTGGCGGCTGCGATATTGTGCTCGACTCCGCTGTTGGGGACATTTGGCTCGTCGGTCGTCGCGCGCGGCATAGTTCAAGAGTTGTCAGATGACTGCCTTTCACCTCTGTTCCAACTCTGTCCAAAACGCAACTGCCAACGGTTGCGGCACAGCAATTCTCATTTTGGCCGTAACGCGGACACTCTTGTCCGCAAGCCTTCCGAAAATGTGCGGACAGGAGTGTCCGCCTTACGGTCACGAACCGCGCCCGTTGCCAAAATGAGAATTGCTGGTTGCGGCAATCTGTTCGGGGCGCATCTTGAAACAGCCATCGCCGGCTCAGAAATCCTGATCCGTAGAACTTGGATGAGGCCCAATGGGTTTTGCTTGATACCAAACTTTGATGCCTATGCACCAAAGTCTGGCGTGAGAAACTTGAGATCGGACTCAAGGCGTTCCATCGGTTCGTCCCAAGTCAAAGCTCCGGCCCGGGAGTTCTGGGGCTTGGTTGGACGTCAACAATCACGTTTCAGGGACAACTGCCCTGCGCAAGTTCAGCAGCCACTTTGATTCAGCGCCTCAAACGAAAGAACACCGCTGGCAACGAGAAATCCGAATTCGTAAAGCTTTGCAGGAAGCCCGGAAGGTCTTTGTACGGTCCACTCAGCGCCGGTGCCCATTGGAGGACGCCGGGTCCGCTCCACTCGATGACCAGTCCGCTCGACCATGACCGCAGGCGCAGCGCCGGCGCAGGAATAAGTGCCAGCCCGTGGTGGTAGCCTGAGGCGATGCCAATGGCGTTCACTACCGTGGCAGGAATATTCGTTTGGCCGAACCAGTCATTTCCCCACCCGATAACCGATCCATCAGCACGCAAGGCAAGGCTGTGAAAATCACCGGCGGAGATCGAAACCAATCGAAGTGGTATGGCTGGGAGGCTGGTCTGGCCGTCGCCGTTGTAACCCCACGCAATCAACGAACCGTCGTGCCTCAAACCGATTGAGTGGTAGTTGCCGCCTGCCACCGCCACGATGTCGTTCAGGTCCGCCGGGACGTTCGTCTGGTGGCTCGAGTTATCACCCCAGCCGACCAAGAGCGACCGTGGGCCAAACACGCTGATCCGGCCCGTGGACGACGTGCTGCCAAATTGATTGGCAATCGTGACGCTATAGTAACCCGACAGGTTGGGCTGAATATCGGCCAGGGTCAGGGTGGCATTGGTTCAGGCAACGGGCGCCCCGTTGAATTGCCAGGCGTACGTGGGCGCGGGACTGGCGCTCGCTGCGACGGAGAGCCGCAAGGTGTTTCCCGCATCCACGACTTCATCGCTCAGACCTCGCAGCAAAGTCGGCGACTGATGGACGGTCAACTGCGCAACCAGACTGGTGGCCATTCCCGCGACGTTTGACGCCACGAGACGGTAGCCTCCACTATCGCTTAGTCGGACCGTTGTGATCGTCAAGGTGCTTTCCGTTGCGCCAGGCACGGGTGTGCCATCGTGTTGCCACTGATATCTGATAGGTTCTGTTCCGCGCGCCGGCCCCGTGAACGTCTGGATTGAGCCCACCGCCAGCGAAGCACCGGCGGGTTGCGTGACAAAGTATGGAGCGAATGGAGTCACCGTGAGCGTCGCGACCATGCTGGTCGCGGCGCCCAACCCGTTGCTGACGATTACTCGGTATTTCCCAGCGTCGCCTGATTGAACGTTGGTCAAGTTGAGTTGCGCGCCATTGCCTCGGTCGATGGGCGTCCTATTAAACAACCAGCGGTATCCAAGCGGCTGACTCCCGCTGGCCACTATGCTGAAGGTGTGATTGATTGAGGCGGGCAAGGACAACGAAGCTGGATGGGAAATAATGGCCGGCGCGGACGGAAACACGCGAACGAAAGCCGCGGCGCTGGTCACGAACCCGACGGCGTTGGTCACGATGACTTGGTAAAGCCCTTCCTGCGCAACTTGAGCGTCGGAAATTGTCAGCATGGGGGCGTCCGTTGCGGCAATGATCTTCCCTTCAAACAACCAACGAAAGGTCAAGGGTGCCGAACCTGTGGCTGCCACGCCAAGAATGAGCGGTTGACCGGCATAGACATTCGTATTCTGCGGTTGGGCGGTGATGGTGGGATGCACGAGCACGGTCACCGTGAACGTGCAACTGACGCTGTTGGTGCCATACGTGGCGGTGCAGGTCACGGTGTTTGTTCCGCCAGGAAAGACGGAGCCCGACCGGCGGCAAACTCGTGATCGTGGCTACGGGAGTGCCCTTTGCCGGTGGATAATTTGCCACCGCAGAGGTTTGCCCGGCGGCAGAGACAACGACTATGTTGGATGGACACGTGATGTAGAGGCACGGTTCCGGACGGGCAATCGGATTCAACTCGAACGCTCCGATGTCCACCGTCGCCACGCCGTTGGTCTTGCCGTCCAAAATTCTGGGAACGCCGTTGAAATCTCTCTCTCTGAGTTGCGGCGCTCCGTTTGTTCCAGCGTCAATGCACGGCGAAGCGCCAAGCAACCGGTAATCACTCCCAGGAAGGCAGACGAACAAGGGGTCTGCGGAAAGGTTGCCGTTCCTCCCAGTTTGATCGGCAATTCCCTGATACTTCTGCCCACCGGTCACCAAGTTGTGCGTCCAAGTTGGATAGCTGGCCGCCGATCCGAAATCCACCTGGAGTCCAATCGAATTGTCGGCGAGGAGATTGTTATGGTAGGAGTGTCTGGCAGTATTGACTCGGGCATCAACGCGGATTCCCACACGATTGCTAACAATGGTGTTATTGAGGACGGCTGGGCTGGTGCCTTCAGGCACAGTCACGTTGATCGCCCGACTGGCTGATCAGGAAAACCAAATTCGACTGGGCGTTGGCGGCGCCGGCGGAAAGCACCGTGCCGACAAAGAAACAGATACTCAATGACCGCATATTTGTCCTTCCTGCCGTCCTCAGGATTATGGATTCCGTGGGAAAACCGATAGCCAAACAGCATAGTCCCGTCACGCAAAAACAGCTCCACGGCTTCAGGTGCGCGACGAAGTGAGCGATTCTCATTTTGGCCGTAACGCGGATACTCTTGTCCGCAAAACCTCCGAAAATGTGCGGAGAGGAGCGCGCGCCGTACGGTCACGAACCGCGCCCGTTGCCGAAATGAGAATGGCTGGATGAAATTGCTTGCCGTTGTTTTTGACGAGAGCATAGTATCGGACGATTGGTAATCGTGCGCGCTTAGCTCAGCGGTAGAGCATTACCTTCACACGGTAGGGGTCGCAGGTTCGAACCCTGCAGCGCGCACCATAGAAGCAGCAAGGAGTCGCTCCAGCCTGACACGCAACCTCCTTGAAACTTTGGCTCGGCCTCGTCGTCCTCAACGGGCATCCTCAGGCCCATACCTCCTAATCGGGGCCGAGCCATTTTTTATCGAAAATAGCGGAAGTCCCAGCTCCAACGACAGGCAGAGAGTCCGTAGATCAACAGGCAAAGAAGAACCAGCGACACCACAAAAACGAGGATTGGAAAAACGATGACGGGCGGACTGCTGGAATGGCTGCGGCGCCTTTTTTTTCTTTGCCATCGCTTTATATGGGGACTCATACGGCTCGGCACTCCTTGGCAGTTTCGTCAACGCCTGCTGGTTCACATCTCAAGGCATAGGGGAACTCCAAAATGGTCCTCGTCCTCGTCGGAGTTCAATCACGCATGCCGAACTTCTTGCGGCAATCACTCTTAGAAGTCAACGCAAACTCACTTTTGGAGGTATTTGACCGCCGCTTCCGTCCGCGTGTGGACCCCCAGTTTTTCGTAAATATTCTTCAGGTGACCGTGCACGGTCCAGCGGCTGATCCCCAGCCGGCTGGCGATTTCCTTATCGACGTAGCCTTTGCTCACGTGATCGAGAATCTCGTTTTCACGGGACGTCAGCAGCCTGGCCTCTGGCGCCTCATCGGTCGCCAGAGGCACGCTGAAGAAGTTTTGGAAGTAATTTCGTATGAGGTGGGCGGCTTGGCGGGACGAAAGTGAGCTTGCCGGCGAGGTCACGGGATCGAGCAAGTTGGTCGGCGGCCGCCGGCGCGTAATGTATCCGGCGCTCACACCGCTGAATGAGTAATAGACTTGATCGGCATCCTCATGAACGCCGTAGGTGAAGGCGGCAAGGTCTGGGAGAAGGGCTTTGAATCTCGGCAGCAGTTGCCGGTCGGATGCCTCATCCAAAACTCGATTGACCAGCACCAAGTCCGGCTTTTTGTCCGGCACTTCCCTCAGCCCTTCCGCTGGAGTCGCATAAGCGGCGTCGCAACTGAATCCCTTGTGCCGATTCAGCCAAAACTTCAACGCGTTCCGCACGCCTGGGTCTGGTTCGATGAGAATTGCTCGGCAACCGGCGTCCGCGTTCGGACGGACTTCAGAGGCGGCGTTTTCGGCCTCGTTCGGTTGCGTGAAAACGGTTGTGTAAGTGTAGGCGAGCGGATTATCCCACCAGAACACAGCGACGGTGACCTCCCGACGGACCATTCGGCCCGCTTCCTCCCAGCCATCGACTGCCAGAGTTCGGTAGATTTCCGCGGCTCGGGCTGCCGCTTGGGGCTCGTCGTTGGTCCTTAGCGGGAAATAGAAACTGATTCCTTCGTGCTGAATTCTCGCGGAAAACTCCGGTTCTTGACCCGGCCGCAGAATCTCCGTGTACTTGCGATAGACGAGGCGGGGTTTCCAATAGGCCGGATGCGTTTTGGGCGGTTCTCGATCGGTCATCAGAACCTTCGCAGATTTTCCTCCGGCGGCGACTTCTGTGTGCGCCCAACCGTGCGTTAGAATGGTCTGGTAAATTCCTAACGCCTCTCGCGCCGCCTCAGTCCGGTTTGCCGGGGTCAGGGAAAAGGTCCGTCGCCTCAGTGCGTGCTGAATCTTCACGCACCACCGCCGCACTTGGAACCGCTTGCCCTGCGCGGTGTAGGTATTCTTGAACACCCTTGTTCGCCAATAGCGATCATCGTTTTTTGAGAACGCCCGACCTTCGCTCCGAGAGCTGTTGGCTGCGTTTCTGCTTGGACGTTTCTTGGACACATCGGGCATTTACTTGCAAGCCGGACGCAAGAACAAGCCGAATCTAGCTCTGCGCCAGAAGGTGTCTCTGCAAGGTGTTGCTCCCCCAAAGTGGCTATTGCGGAAAAGAGCATGACCCTTTAATTATTCGCGATCAGCAGCGTAAGAAATTACAGTCAATCAACTACGGTGCGTCAGATTCAGCGATTCCTCAGCGCGGGGAGTTGAATCACTCGGCAGCAACTAGTTCACCACCTACGAAGCCATGAAACCCAGAATTCATACGATCACTGAGAGCATCTTCCTCTGTTTTCTACTCTTCGGAGCCGGTCCGGTCATGGGGCAAATCTATTTTTCCGAAGATTTCGATTCGTTGGACACGGCAGGTTTGGTCAAGAAGGGCTGGGATTTGGGCAAGAACGAATTTGCCAAGGAGGACGGAACCGATTTTGTCGTGGCGCCGCCCTATCCCAAGGCGGAACCGGGAGCTGACTTAACTGATGCCAGCGGCAAGAAACTGTTGAATCCGCCGACGGCCGACGGGACGGAGTCCAAAGGCAAGTATCTGCTGTCGGATTCCGATGCCGCCGGGGGCTCGGACGACATTGGGTCGAAGTCGGAATTTTGGGCGATCACGCCTAGTTTCAGCACGGTGGGCAGCGGTGCGGTCTGGTTTCATGCCGACGCGGAGTACGAGGCCAACAACAACGGGGAGTGTATCGCGGAATTGGCGGCGAGTGTCGATGGGGGCAAGACATGGATTCCGGTGTGGCAGACGGCCGAACCGCAGCGGCCGCTGAAAGGATTTCAGAAGGACGTGGATGGGGCGGCGCGGATCGGAGGTTATCCGCTGTTGGGGAGCGGCTCGCAGAGCAAGAGTTGGAGCGGGATTCATGGACGGTGGCATCTACCGTTGCCGGCGGAGGCGAGCAACAAGCCGGACGTGAAACTGAGGATTGAGTTTTACGAGCCGGCCGATGCGTGGTGGATTGCGCTGGATAACATCGTAGTGGACGGCAATGCGCCGCCGCAGGGCAAGGAGGTCGTGTTGCTGGAGCAGTTTGAGAAGGGGATACCCAGTAATTGGAAAAACACGTCGAAGAAAGGGCAGAAGTGGGGGACCGAACCGTTGAAGGATGCCAGCGGGGCGTATTTGCGTCAGGCGGGCGGAGCGCCGGTGAACATTGATTTGGTGCGGGAGATGGCGGCACGCCGGAAGGCGGGGGCGGATTTGCCCGATGAAGCGATCTATGGGTTGAACGTGGCGAGTTTCACGAAGTATGCGGAGTTGGCGAACATCAATCCGAACAGCGGGACCGACGGGAGGTGGTTGATGATGCTGGCCGGACAGAACTATGCGATGTGGCAGGAGGGTCCGGATGTGGAGGAGGAAGGGAACTTGGACACGCCGGTGTTGGACTTGGCGACGGCGACGGAGGTGTTTCTGGATTTCGATTCGGAGATGCTGATGGGGAACAACTCGTCGGTATATGAGGTGTATGTGAGCGTGGATGGGGGCGGAAATTTCAGCCGGATTTTCACATATAACGGGGCGTTGACGGACCGGACGGAGGGGTCGTATTTCATGCATCATTATTTGGCGGTGCCGAGTGCGGCGGGCAAGAGCGGGGTGGTGTTTCGGTTTTGGGCCAAGGGAGGAGACCCGGATCAATTCGAAGGTTTTTGGGTCATCGACAACGTCCGCGTCACCGCGACCAAGGGCGCGACGACCGCGCCGAAATTGAACGTGGCCCGGCAAGGCGCTGACTTAGTTCTTTCTTGGACTGGCGCCGGAGCACTCCAATCGGCTGACGACGTGACGGGGCCATGGACGAACGTCAGTGGGGCGGCCAGTCCGTTAACAGTGAAACCCACCACCGGCCGGAAATTCTATCGCTTGCGACAGTAACCGGGAGCGAAGTTTCGCACTTGTTGCCCCCTCGCCGACAATTTGACACCGAGGCCATCTAAGGTCCTGTGTGTTGCGAAGAGAAAACGGACGCACGCGGAACATGGGCTGCGCACAGCCCTGTCCGCGCGATCTCGTGTTGGTGGGTGAGACGGGATCGCTCGCAGACGGGGCTACTGCGTTGCGAACAAGCCTGTCATGCGCCGGAGTAGTGTTCAGTCTGGATTTTTGGCTCGCAATGATGCGAGTTCAACGCGTATAAAGTGGAAGCGATTGGACCCAGGTAACACAAATGAATACTCAACACGAAACTGAGGTGTCCTCAGGGCCTGGGCCGTTCCGTGCAGCGGCACGACAACCATTCACAAGCGGCTTCACGTTGATCGAGTTGCTCGTGGTCATCGCGATCATCGCCATCCTTGCGGGAATGCTGCTCCCAGCACTTAGCAAAGCCAAGGAGCAGGGCCGGCGAGCCAGGTGCACGGGCAATCTGAAGCAGATTGGCCTCGCCGCCTCCATGTATGCCGACGACAACAACAACTCCTTTTTCCACGTCAACGGCTCGATCCCGAATGACGGGCAGTGGACGTTGAACCCGCGAACGGCCGCGTTATTGCCCAAGGAACATCAATATTCCTATTGGGCGATCGGATACTGGGACTATTACGGCGGCGCGAAAGAGGTGTTTGGCTGTCCCAGCGCAAAAACCGTCGATGAATGGCACGACGACAATCGGTATTACCCGAAGGACTTCTGGAAAAACTCCACTTACGGCATGCCGAATAATCTGATCAGCCCTTACAGCACCGCACTGGGACCGGGTCCGATGAAAGTCAGCAGCTTGAAGAGCCCGCAGACAATGATTTTTTGCCAGGATGCGGCCGAGCAGAAAATGGAGGGACCGGACGACAGCTTGGGCCTATTTCCAGGGAAGCGACAAATCCTCGAACAGTGGATCGGCAATCCTCCCGGCAGGGGTGGGCTCGGCCAGTCGCTATACAGCGGCTACAAATTTGAATGGGAATGGTATCGGCACAGCAAGGTCTGCAATACGGTTTGGGTTGGAGGCAACGTCTCCGGCATCAAATTTAAAGACTACGCGGGCGTGGACTACCGATGGTACACCGGCGAGGAACCGCTCCAACAACCTCGATTTTAGATCGGATTCTCTCACGATTTACTGACTACTTTCCATGAAGCAACCCATCGGAGCGCGGGCGGCTCGCCCGCGAGATTCGCAGCGCCTTCCGGGATTGCGGGCGAGCCGCCCGTGCTCCGGCCCGACAATGGTACCCACGCGCCTGGGAAGTCCTCTGAGACGCTCCATGAACCAACCCACCCCTGCACCCCTCCCAGGAGGGGAACTT